>NZ_CP090423.1:3365000-3721685 GCF_023518235.1 Stenotrophomonas maltophilia | reverse complement strand
AATGGTATTGGCCTGCGCCCACGCAGACGGGGCCATCGTGGCCAGCAGTGACGACCACAGCAATGCGCTCAGCAGCTTCATGCGGTACTCCTTGTCGTGAACGGGAACAGCGGAAGGTGCCGCGGCGCAGGCCACGGCACGGAAAGGCTCACAACCCCTTGGCGGCCTGGGCGACGGCGCGGAACAGGGCGCGGCCCTTGTTCATCGTCTCGTCCCATTCCTTGTCCGGGTCCGAGTCGTAGACGATGCCGGCGCCGGCCTGAACGTACAGGCGGCCGTCCTTGATCACCGCGGTGCGGATCGCGATTGCGGTATCGGCATCGCCGTGCCAGCCGATGTAGCCAATGCTGCCGGCATACACATTGCGCTTGATCGGTTCCAGCTCGCGGATCACTTCCAGCGCGCGGATCTTCGGCGCGCCACTGACCGTACCGGCCGGGAAGGTGGCACGCAGCACGTCGGCATAGCTCAGGCCCGGCTGCAGCTGCCCGGTCACTTCGCTGACGATGTGCATGACGTGGCTGTAGCGCTCGATCACGAACTGCTCGCCCACTTCCACGGTGCCGGCCTTGGATACGCGGCCGGCATCGTTGCGGCCGAGGTCGATCAGCATCAGGTGCTCGGCGCGTTCCTTCGGATCGGCCAGCAGCTCGGCTTCCAGCGCCAGGTCCTGCTCGACGGTGGCGCCGCGCGGGCGGGTGCCGGCGATCGGGCGCACGGTCACTTCCCCATCCTGCAGACGCACCAGGATTTCCGGCGACGAACCGACCACCTGCAGGTCGCCGACATCGAGGAAGTACATGTACGGCGACGGATTCAATGCGCGCAGCGCACGGTACACATCCACCGGGCGCGCCTTGAACGGCACGCTCAGGCGCTGGCTCAGCACCACCTGGAAGATGTCACCGGCGCGGATGTACTCCTTGCTGCGCTGGACCGCATCGACGAAGCCTTCGCGGGTGAAACCGGAGACGAAATCGGACTCGTCCAGCACGTCGCTGTTGAGCGGCGCCGGATAGCCGGCGCCCGGTGCACGCAGCTTCGCAGTCAGCGCATCCAGGCGTGCCTGCGCCTGTTCGAAGGCACCGTCGACACGCGGGTCGGCATGCACGATCAGGTACAGCCGGCCCTTGAGATTGTCGAACACCGCCAGCTCGTTGGAATCCAGCAGCAGGATGTCCGGGGTGCCCAGCTCATCGCGGCCGGCCGGCGGTGCCAGACGCGGTTCGATGTAGCCGATGCACTCGAAACCGAACCAGCCGACCAGCCCACCAGTGAAGCCCGGCAGGCCCTCCAGCTTGGGCACCGAGTGGGCGCTGCGCAGCGCCTCGACCTCGGCAAACGGGTCGGCCACCTCGCGGGTGTCCACCACCTGGCCGTCCTCGCGCACGGTCAGCGTGTGACCGTGGAAGGCGTACACGCGGCGCGCCGGCAGGCCGATGATCGAGTAACGACCAAAGCGCTCGCCGCCTTCGACGGATTCAAACAGGTAGGTATTGGGGCCGTCGGCGAGCTTCAGATAGACCGAAAGCGGCGTGTCCAGGTCGGACAGCACTTCGCGGACGACGGGAATATGGGTGTGGCCTTCAGCGGCCTGCAGCTGAAACTGAGCGTGCGAATTCAAGACGACTTTCCTTCCGGGACACAGCGTTATGGGGGCGGACGACGGCAACGGGCCACCATCGCCACCAACGGCGTGCGGAAGAAAGGGTATGCGGGGTCGTCAGGCTGGACACCCCTTGACTGTATCGCAGGATCGGCGGGAGGGAAACCCTGTGAACCTGAACCACGGCAAGCGCCGGGCCGGCGGCGGGGACCGGCAGAGTCGGCGCTACCCCTGCCCGCCCAGCAACGGGCAACCGGCCGGCAGATGCATGCGCACCCGGCCCGCCACGCAGTCGATGCGGAACTGCCGGGCCTGCACCGGCTCGCCGTCCAGGTTCAGGGTCAGCGTCTTCGGCGCGTCGATCTGCAGCCACGGCAGGCGCGCACGCGTAGCCAACTGTTCCAGCGCGGCCTGGGTGCCGGACTTCAACATCTGGCCAAGGGTGGCAGCCACTTCACCCTCCAGCTCCGGAAGCACCGTCACATCCAGCAGGCCATCGTCGATCAGCGCCTGCGGGCACAGCTGCTGGCCGCCACCGGCCTGGCGCCCGTTGCCGATGCCCAGCGCGATGAAGTCGCCTTCCCATTCGAAATCCGGGCCCGACAGGCGCGCGTTGATCGGCTCGATGCGCCCCAGTTTGGCGATGCCGGTGATCACATAGGCCAGACCGCCCAGCATCTTCTTCAGCCCGGCATCGGTCTCCACGGTGACCTGCGTGCCGAAGCCGCCGCTGGCCAGATTGGCGCACCACCAGGGCGTGCCATCGGCGTCCACGCGCAGCAGATCGATGACGTGAGGGGCCACCTGGCCGATCAACGCGAAGGCGTCCTGCGGCTCGGTGGGAATGCCGGCGGCGGCGGCGAAATCGTTGGCGGTGCCCATTGGCACCAGCGCCAGCGAGGGCAGCGCCTCGGCCGCTTCGTCGCGATGGGCCAAGGTTTCGGCCACGGCGCTGAGCGTGCCATCGCCTCCGGCGGCCACGATCACGTCCACCCCATGATCGATCGCCTCGGCCACGTAGCGCTCGGCGTCGCCATCCTCCCAGGTCACCCGCACTTCCAGCTGTACGCCCTGCCCGCGCCAAAGGCCGACCGCGTCGCGCAGTTGGTCATTGCCTGCGGACTTGCCGTTGAGGATCAGGCGCCAGCGCGGGGTGGTCATGCAGTGCTTCCAGGGATGGGGCGGCACAGGCTAGCAATGCGCTGTTTGTCCGCAGTGAATGTCACGCAGGTGTCATTCAGCTGCTGGAGAATGGAAGGCCATAGCAGGGACGATGGATGGAGGCAGGATCAGCCTCCCACGCATGCAGCAGGGCCACGCCAGTGATTGGCGTGGCCTTTTTTTGGGGTGTGCAGGGAGTGCGAACCCAGGTTCGCACCCACCGGATCGCGGTTCGCACCCACTTCAGGCCTCAACCATTGGCGAAATCGCGCAGCGCCTGGCCCTGCAGCCGGTACACGGTCCACTCGTCCTGCGGCTTCGCGCCGGCAGCGGTGTAGAACTCGATGGCCGGGGTGTTCCAGTCCAGCACCGACCATTCGAACCGGCCGCAGCCTTCAGCCACGGCCTGGCGTGCGATGTATTTCAGCAGCGCCTTGCCGGCACCGCCGCCGCGCTTTTCCTGGCTGACGTACAGGTCTTCCAGGTAGATGCCCTTGCGGCCCAGCCAGGTCGAGTAGTTGTAGAAATACACCGCATAACCGATGGCCTCGCCGTCGGCTTCGCAGATCAGCGCGCGCGCCGTGGCATCGGCGCCGAACAGGCTTTCGGCGATGCCGATCTCATCGGTCTGCACCGAATGCTCGGCCTTCTCGTAGATCGCCAGCTCGCGGATGAAATGCAGGATCAGGCCAGCATCGGCTACGGTGGCCGGACGGATGTTCAACAGTGCCATGCGCAGATAAAGGGGACGGAGGGAATTGAACGAGATTAATCCCCTCCGTCCCCTTTTTGTCAGCGGGCGGCGGCGACGTTGGCGCGCATCTGCGCGATCACGTCCTGGTAGCTGGTCTTGGCATTGAAGATGGCCGAGCCGGCGACGAAGGTGTCGGCGCCGGCGGCGGCGATCTCGCCGATGTTGTCGGCCTTCACGCCACCGTCGATTTCCAGGCGGATGTCCTTGCCGCTGGCATCGATCATCTTGCGCACCACGCGCAGCTTGTCCAGCGCCGAGGGGATGAACGCCTGGCCGCCGAAGCCCGGGTTGACCGACATCAGCAGCACCAGGTCCAGGTCATCCAGCACCCAGTCGAGGATGTCCACCGGAGTGGCCGGATTGAGCACGATGCCCGGCTTGCAGCCCAGCGAACGGATCAGCTGGATGGTGCGGTGCACGTGGCGGCTGGCCTCCGGGTGGAAGCTGATGTAGGTGGCACCGGCCTCGGCGAAATCGGGAATGATGCGGTCCACCGGCTCGACCATCAGGTGCACGTCGATCGGCGCGGTCACGCCGTGCTTGCGCAGGGCCTGGCAGACCATCGGGCCGATGGTCAGGTTCGGCACGTAATGGTTGTCCATCACGTCGAAGTGGACCCAGTCAGCGCCGGCGGCGAGGACGTTGTCCACTTCCTCGCCGAGGCGGGCGAAGTTGGCGGACAGGATGGACGGGGCGATGAGGCAGTTGGACATGGCCGGGGCCTTCGGAACGGGGAAAGGGTTCTCCCGCCCGCAGGCGGGACGATGGGATCAGCGCTTGCGCAAGGCCTTGATGCGGTCGTAGGCGGCGTTGATGCGCCGCGACTTCTGTTCGGCCTGCTGCTGCAGCTCGGGGGCGGCGCCGCCCAGCTTGTCGGGGTGGTACTGGGAGATCAGCCGGCGGTAGGCGCGCTCGATCTCGGCATCGGTGGCCTCCGAGGTCAGCCCGAGCTCCCGGTACGGGTTCTCCTTGTTCAGGCGGAACCAGTCCGAGTCGAAGGCGTGGCCGATCAACAGGCCGACCACCGCGCCGAACAGCGGATTGGGCCGGAACAGCAGGGCCCCGGCGATGAAACCGAGCAGTTTTCCGTACCAGCGCATGGCGCCCCAGGGTCGACCGGCGAAATGGACGCTCATTTTACGTCACAGCGGGCCCGGACCGCTTTACACTAGGCCGCCCGCTGGTCAGCGGGCCCGCCGGGTCCGTTGGCCAGCCGTATCGACAACGCCCCAGGAGTGCCCGTGCCAACCACGCTGTTGCAATCCGATCTCCCCGGCCTGCCCTTGCGCCATCGCGGCAAGGTGCGTGATGTGTTCGATATCCCGCGCGAGCGGCTGCCCGCAGGGACCCCGCCGGGCGACTACCTGCTGATGGTGGCCACCGATCGCCTGTCGGCGTTCGACGTGGTGCTGCCCGACCCGATCCCGGGCAAGGGCGAGATGCTCTGCCAGGTGTCCAATTTCTGGTTCGCCAAGACCGCGCACCTGATGCCCAACCACCTGACCGGCATTGACGTGGCCAGCGTGCTGCCCGAAGGCGTGGACCCGGCCCTGTACGCCAAGCGCGCGGTGGTCACCCGCAAGTTGAAGCCGGTGCCGGTGGAAGCGATCGCCCGCGGCTACCTGATCGGCAGCGGCTGGAAGGACTACCAGCGCACCGGCAAGGTCAGCGGCATCGACCTGCCCGACGGCCTGCGCCAGGCCGAGCAGCTGCCCGAGCCGATCTTCACCCCCTCGACCAAGGCCGCCGTCGGCGACCACGACGAGAACATCGATTTCGATGCGATGGTCAAGCAGGTCGGTGCCGACCTGGCCGAGCGCGTGCGCGACGCCACCCTGCGCATCTACAAGTTCGCCGCCGATTACGCGCGCGAGCGCGGCATCATCCTGGCCGATACCAAGTTCGAGTTCGGTACCGATGCCGATGGCCGCCTGTACATCATGGACGAGATGCTGACCCCGGATTCCTCGCGTTACTGGCCGGCCGACGAGTACGAGGTGGGCACCAGCCCGCCGAGCTACGACAAGCAGTTCGTGCGCGATTACCTGGAGACGCTGGACTGGGGCAAGACCGCCCCGGGCCCGAGCATCCCGGCCGAGATCATCGAGCGCACCCGCGCCAAGTACGCCGAGGCGCTGCAGCGCCTGGCCGGCATCAGCGTCGATTGATGCCCCTGCGCCCCCGGCCGGAAAGGCTGGGGGCGTTCTGAAGGCCTGCCCCACTTTCGCAGCCAGGCATGGCCTGGCTCTACCGCAGGGCACCCAGGGTAGTGCCGGCCGCTGGCCGGCACCCGCGCGAACTCAGCTATGCTCTGGATTGCCGGCCAGCGGCCGGCACTACCGTTGTTCGAGGAAGCGACGCAGCATGCAGACATCCACCGAGCTTGCGCGGCCGATCGACCGCTATTTCGCCAGCTACTCCGATGACCACCGCAATGTGATCAACCAGCGCATCCACGTGGTGGCGGTGCCGGCCATCCTGTGGTCGGTGGTGGCCCTGTTGTGGTGCCTGCCGCCGCTGATCACCTGGTTCCAGTACGGCATCTGGTCGGCGTTTGCGATGTTCAGCGCCTGGTGCTTCTACAACAAGCTGTCGCGCCCGCTGGGCATCGGCATGCTCATCCAGTTCTTCGTGTTCGGTTGCCTGTGCCGCCTGCTGGAGGCCGAGATCGGCCTGCACAACCTGTTCTGGCTGGCGGTGGGCGTGTTCGTGGTGGCCTGGGTGGCGCAGTTCATCGGCCACAAGTTCGAAGGCCGCAAGCCCAGCTTCCTGACCGACCTGACCTACCTGCTGATCGGCCCGGCCTGGGTGATGGCCAAGTTCTACCGCAAGCTCGATTGGCGCTACTGACCTGCCCGCCCGGTCGCGGCCATTCTTTCCTGAACGGGCAGATTCCGTCACCCTCACTCCACGGCAGGCCTGCCAGCCTGCGTCGGTGACCCGCTCCCCACTTCCCGCCCGTCGACGGCAGCCCCTGTGCGACAGGGCCTGCGGTCTCCCTGCGTGGGCGTAGGGTGATCCCCGAGGGCAGCCAGCGAGGTACCGCAGGAACGTGATGTTGCGCTGCAGAAAAAATGAATCAGCGGACGTTACATGCAATTGATCGCTGTTCGATGGGTTTCGGCGACATTTCGCAGCCTGTTATCCTCCCTGACCTGCTCGTGAATCATGGATTCCCTGCATGCTCCCCAGCCTGCCCCTGCTGCTGGCCCTGCCGTTCCTGATGGCAGCGGCTGTTGCGGCCTTCCCCCGTAGTTCGCGCTCGACTGCTGCCTGGCTGGCGGCGCTGGCGCCGTTGGGCGGGTTGGCCATCCTCGGCTGGCTGACGCCCGCTGTACTTGAGGGCCAGGTGGTCCGCACCCTGGTGCCGTGGCTGCCGCAGATCGGGCTGGACTTCACCCTGCGCCTGGACGGGCTGGCCTGGATGTTTGCCGGGCTGGTGCTGGGCATCGGCGCGCTGGTGGTGCTGTATGCGCGCTACTACCTGAGCCAGCAGGACAACGCGCACCGCTTCTACTGCTACCTGCTGCTGTTCATGGGCGCCATGCTGGGCATGGTGATCTCCGGCAACCTGCTGCTGCTGATGATTTTCTGGGAAATGACCAGCATCAGCTCGTTCCTGCTGATCGGCTTCTGGTCGCACCGCCAGGATGCCCGCGAGGGCGCGCGCATGGCGCTGGTGATCACCGGTGGCGGCGGCCTGGCCCTGCTCGGTGGCGTGCTGCTGATCGGCCGCATCGTCGGCAGTTTCGACCTGGATGTGGTGCTGGCCGCCGGCGAGCAGATCCGCGCCAGCGCGCTGTATCCGTATGCGCTGTTCCTGGTGCTGGCCGGCATCTTCACCAAGAGCGCGCAGTTCCCGTTCCACTTCTGGCTGCCGCACGCGATGGCCGCGCCCACCCCGGTCTCGGCCTACCTGCACTCGGCCACCATGGTGAAGGCCGGCGTGTTCCTGCTGGCGCGGCTGCACCCGGCGCTGGCCGGCAGCGACCTGTTCTTCTACACCGTCAGCGGCATCGGCGCGCTGACCCTGCTGATCGGTGCCTGGAACGCGATCTTCCAGCACGACCTGAAGGGCCTGCTGGCCTATTCGACGATCTCGCACCTGGGCCTGATCACCCTGCTGTTCGGCCTGTCCACGCCGATGGCAGTGGTGGCCGGCGTGTTCCACATCCTCAACCACGCCACCTTCAAGGCCTCGCTGTTCATGGCCGCCGGCATCATCGACCACGAGACCGGCACCCGTGACATGCGCAAGCTGGGCGGGCTGCGCAGGCTGATGCCGTTCACCAGTGCGCTGGCCATCATTGCCTCGCTGGCGATGGCCGGCATCCCGTTGCTCAACGGCTTCCTGTCCAAGGAAATGCTGTTCGCCGAGGCACTGACCGCCGGTGGCGGCCCGGGCGCGATGCGCACGGCGGTGTCGATCGCCGCGCTGCTGGCCGGCGTGTTCGGCGTGGCCTACAGCCTGCGCTTCGTGCACGACACCTTCTTCGGCCCCGGCCCCCATGATCTGGACCGCGTGCCGCACGAGCCGCCGCGCTGGATGAAGGTGCCGGTGGAACTGCTGGTGGTGATCTGCATCGCGGTGGGCGTGGCACCGGCACTGACCGTGGCGCCGGTGCTGCATGCGGCCGCAGGGTCGATCCTCGGCAATGCCATGCCCGAGTACAGCCTGGCGGTCTGGCACGGCTTCAACCTGCCGCTGGCGATGAGCGTGGTCGGCGTGGTCGGCGGCGTGGCGCTGTACTTCGGCCTGCGCAAGCTGATCAACCTGCACGCCGTGGAAACCCGCGCCACCGGCCGCAACGTGTTCCATGCACAGCTGGATGCAATTTCCGCGCTGGCCATGCGCCTGACCAACGGCATCGCCAATGGCAGCCTGCAACGCATGCTGCTGGGCCTGGTGCTGGTGGCCATCACCGTGGCCGCCGCGCCGTTCGTGGCCAATCCGTCCTCACCGAACTGGACCGCGCCGCAGCCGATGCCGCTGCTGGGCTGGGCGTTGTGGCTGGTGATGATGGCCTGCGCGGTGGCCACCCTGCGCGTCTACAAGCAGCGCCTGCTGGCGGTACTGCTGGTGGGCGGCGTCGGCCTGATGGTGGCGCTGACCTTCGTGTTCCTGTCCGCGCCCGACCTGGCACTGACCCAGCTGCTGGTGGAGATGGTCACCCTGGTGCTGATGCTGCTGGCCATGAACTACCTGCCCGCGCAGTCCGGCCCGGAGCGGCCGCGCTGGCGCAAGCGCCGCGACGCGGTGATCGCGATCATCGCCGGCGCCGGCCTGGGCGCGCTGGCCTACACCGCGATGACCCTGCCGCCGAACACCATGGCCGGTGAGCTGCTGGCCCGTGCCCTGCCCGAGGCGTATGGGCAGAACGTGGTCAACGTGATCCTGGTCGACTTCCGCGGCTTCGATACCTTTGGCGAGATCACCGTGTTCGGTATCGCCGCGCTGGTGGTGCATGCGCTGTTGCGGCGCACGCGGATGGCGCCGGAGCAGATCATGCCCGGCCCGCCGATCAAGCTGCCGGTGCCGGCCGACCTGGCGCAGATCATGTTCCCGCTGACCCTGACCGTGTCGATCTTCCTGTTCCTGCGCGGCCACAACGCGCCGGGCGGTGGCTTCATCGCCGGCCTGGTGCTGGCGGTGCCGCTGCTGATCCAGTACGTGATCCAGGGCACCGCGTCGGTGGAATCGCGCTTCGGCTTCGACTACATCCGCTGCATCGGCATGGGCCTGCTGATCGCCCTGCTCAGTGGCAGCGCCTCGATGCTGTTCGGCGTGCCGTTCCTGACCAGTGGCCACCTCGACCTGCACCTGCCGCTGATCGGCGAGGTGCCGCTGGCCAGCGCGATTGGTTTTGACATCGGCGTCTACCTGGTGGTGTTCGGCGGCGCCATGCTGATGCTGTCGATGATGGGCACGATCAAGCCCTCGCGTACCCGCACCGCCCGCAAGGGCGAGATCGACCTGCAACGCCGTTCGGCCCGCACCGGGGAGATGCACTGATGGAACTGGCCCTGGCTACCGCGATCGGTGTGCTGACCGCGATCGGCATCTACCTGCTGCTGCGTGCGCGCAGCTTCGATGTGATCCTCGGCATGACCTTCCTGTCCTACGCCACCAACCTGCTGATCTTCGCCGGTGGCCGCGTGGTGCTGGGCAAGGCGCCGGTGCTGCAGGACGGCGTGGACAGCCACCTGGGCAACTACACCGACCCGCTGCCGCAGGCGCTGGTGCTGACCGCGATCGTGATCGCCTTCGCGATGACTGCAGTGAGCATCGTGCTGGCCATGCGCAGCCGCAGCGACAACCACAGCGACCACGTGGATGCCCACGAGCCTGACGACGACCTGCAGGATGAGAGCGCATCGCCGCGCCAGGGCGGGGACCGCGCATGAACCATCTGGTGATCCTGCCGATCCTGATTCCCCTGCTCGGCGCCGCACTGTCGCTGTTTGTCGAACACCGCCGCTACGGCCCCAAGGTACAGCGCGCAGTGGCCTGGACCTCGCTGTCGGCGCTGGCTTTGGCGGTGGGCCTGCTGTTCGCCAGTACCGCCAGCGGTGACATCAACGTCTATCTGCTGGGCGACTGGCCGTCGCGGCTGGGCATCGCGCTGGTGGCCGACCGCCTGTCGGCGTGGATGCTGCTGACCACCCTGCTGCTGGCCATTCCCTGCCTGCTGCACGCCTGCTCGGGCTGGGACCGGCGTGCACCGCACTTCCATGCGCTGTTCCAGTTCCAGCTGGTCGGCCTGAACGGCGCGTTCCTCACCGGCGACATCTTCAACCTGTTCGTGTTCTTCGAGGTGATGCTGATCGCCTCCTACGGCCTGCTGCTCAGTGGCGGCCGTGGCCTGCGCATGCGCATCGGCCTGCACTACGTGGTGTTCAATGTCACCGCCTCGACCCTGTTCCTGATCGCACTGGGTCTGCTGTACGCCTCGCTGGGCTCGCTGAACATGGCCGAGCTGTCGCAGCGCATTGCCGAGGTGCCGCCGGCGCAGCTGACCCTGGTCAAGGCGACCATGGGCCTGTTGCTGCTGGTGTTCTGCGCCAAGGCCGCGCTGATGCCGCTTTACCTGTGGCTGCCGGAAGCGTATTCGCGCGCACCAGCGGCGGTGGCTGCGCTGTTCGCGATCATGACCAAGGTCGGCCTGTACTCGGTGCTGCGCATCCAGATGCTGTGGCTCGGCGACGATGCCGGGGCGATGGCCGGCTATGGCCGTGACTGGCTGCTGTGGGCCGGCGTGGCAACGCTGGTACTCGGCGGTCTGGGTGCACTGGCCGCGACCCGCCTGCGCGTCCTGATCTCCTACCTGGTGATCGTGTCGGCGGCCACCCTGTTCATCGCCTTCTCGGTGGGGACACCGCAGGTACTCTCGGCCGGCCTGTACTACCTGCCGCACAGCAGCTTTGTGGCTGCTGCGCTGTTCCTGATCGCCGACCTGATCCGTCGCCGCCGTGGTGGCGCCAGCGACCGCAAGGAAGTGGTCGCGCCGATGCCGGGCAAGGAAACGCCGGCGGTGCTGTTCCTGATCGGTGCGGTATCGGTGGCCGGGCTGCCGCCGCTTTCCGGGTTCCTGGCCAAGGCCGCACTGCTGACCGGCATGCCGGCGCAGTACACCGGCCCGGTCTGGACCGCGGTGCTGGTCAGCAGCCTGTTGGTGATCATGGGCCTGACCCGCGGTGGCATCCGCCTGTTCTGGCGCGTGCCGCCGGTGGAGGCCGATGCCCCGAAACCGCGCAAGGCGCGTCTGCGCCGGGTCGAGCTGTACGCCGCGTGCCTGTTGCTGGCCTACGGCATCGGCATGACCCTGGCCGCTGCGCCCCTGATGCGCTACACCGACGCCACCGCCGTCCAGCTGCTGCAGCCCAGCGAGTATGTGCAGCAGCTGCGTGCGACCACGCCGGAGATCCGCCAGCCATGACCGCCCAGCGTTCCCTGTTCCGCCGCCTGATTCCCTCGCCGATGCTCAGCATCATGGTGGTGGCGTTCTGGCTGCTGATGTCCGACAGCTTCACCCTCGGCCAGATCGTGCTGGGGCTGGTGCTGGGCGTGGTGGTGCCGCTGTTCGCCGCGCGCCTGGACCGCGAGTTCGCCCGCATCGGTACGTTGCGGCCGCTGCCCAAGCTGCTGTGCGTGACCCTGTGGGACATCCTGATGTCCAACATCCGCGTGGCCATCCAGGTGTTGGGCCCGGAGAAGAACATCCATCCGGGCTTCATCTGGCTGCCGCTGGACATCGCCAACATCCACGGCATCGCTGCGCTGACCAGCATGATCACCCTCACCCCGGGCACGGTCTCGGCCGCGCTCAGCGACGACCGCCGATTCCTGCTGGTGCACGTGCTGCACCTGGAGGACCCGCAGGACCTGATCGATACGATCAAGCGCCGTTACGAGGCGCCGTTGATGGAGATCTTCCCATGACCGGTTTTGAAGTCATCCAGACCACCCTGGTGGTATGCATGCACGTGGTCGGCCTGGCCATGCTGCTGGCCACCTGGCGCCTGCTGCGCGGGCCGACCGTGCCCGACCGCATCCTCGCGCTGGACACCCTGTCGGTGACCGCGATCGCCGAACTGATGCTGTTCGGCATGTACCTCAACTCGCCGATCTACTTCGAGGCCGCGCTGATCATCGCCATGCTCGGCTTCGGCAGCACGGTGGTGCTGAGCAAGTTCGTGCTGCGCCGGGACATCGTCGAATGATCACCGCGATCCAGATCGGCCTGTCGATCCTGCTGCTGTTCGGCAGCTTCTTCATCCTGGTCGGCGCACTGGGCCTGGTGAAGCTGTCCACCTTCTTCAAGCGGCTGCACGCCCCCACCAAGGCCAGCACGCTGGGCGTGGGCTGCGTGCTGGTGTGTTCGGTGTGCTACCACATCTTCCTGGGCCAGGACCCGCAGCCGCGCGAGCTGCTGATCACCGTGTTCCTGTTCATCACCGCACCGATCAGCGCGCACATGATGGCCAAGGCCGCGCTGTCGCTGCTGATGGAGACCCGCCCCAGCCTGCCCGGCAACGAGCCGGCCGCCGAAGAGCAGCTGCCGCCGCCGGAACCGGCGCGGGAAGAAGATGGTTCGCCGGGCCGGTAACTCCGGTAGAGGCCGACCTTGGTCGGCGCATTGTTTCCATGAGTGCCAACCAAGGTTGGCAGCTACCGCATCATCGGTACGTTGACCGGTAACCGCATCCACGCGTGGCGTGGATCACCGTTACAACGCCGGCGCGCCCACCAGAAGCAGCTCCAGCACGAACCAGCCGGCGAACGCGACCAGCAGGATCGCGCCTTCACCGCGGCTGATCTTCAGGTCGCCGCGCAGCAACGGGTACAGCACCAGCGCGAACGCCAGCAGTGCAGGCAGTTCCAGCCGCACGAACGAAGCCGGCAGCGCCAGCGGTTGCAGCATCGCCATCGCGCCGACCACCAGCAGCAGGTTCACCGCGCTGGATCCCAGCACATGCCCCAGCACCATGTCGCCATGCCCGCGGCGTGCGGCCGCGATGGCCGTGGCCACCTCCGGCAGCGCCGTGCCGATCGCCACCGGCAACAGGCCCACCAGCAGCGGCGTCCAACCCAGCGCGGCGCCGAAGTCCGCAGCGGCACCGACCACCAGTCGGGCGCCCCAGTACAGCGCCAGTACGGCGATCAACACCCGCAACACGTTCAATGGCAGGCTGGTGCGGCTCAGCGCGGATTCGGCAATGGCCGCCTGCACCTCGGCGCTTTCGCTGCGACCACGACGCAGCAGCAGCACCTGCATGACGATGAAGCCGGCCACCAGCACCGCGCCTTCCCAACGCACCAGCCGGCCATCCAGGCCGAACAGGATCAACAGCACGCCGGCCGCCAGCAGCGCCCCCCAGAACACCGTCTGCAGGCGTGCGCGCAGCAGCAACGGCGCCACCATGGCCGCCACGGCCAGGGTCAGGCCCAGGTTGACCACGCTGCTGCCCACCGCATTGCCCAGTGCCAGCTCGGGCTGTCCGACCGCCAATGCTCGTGCATTGACCGCCAGCTCGGGCAGCGAGGTGGTCACCCCGAGCAGCAGCAGGCCTGCGGTGAAGGGCGTCGCCCCGAAGCGTTGGGCCAGGCCAGACACCGCCTTGACGATGGAGTCCCCGCCCAGTGCCAGCAGCAGCAGGCCAAGCAGGAACCAGGCAATGGCAATGGCGATCATCGAGCACTCCCCCAGCGGTCGTGGCGCGATTCTACGCTGGGCCCAGCCGCGTGGCTGGGCCGTGGATCAAGGATCAGCCACAGCCTTCGGCATAATCGACCTGCGGAGTGCGACCGACCCGCCAGGCGCCGACCCGGCCATCGGCACCGAGCGCGAAGTCGATCACCGCCGCGCCCTCCTGCGCCGGGCGCACGCGCAGGTGCTGGGCCTTCTCATCGTACTTGTCGGGGCCAACGTCGGCGCGCTCGGGATACAGCACCTGCAGTTCGCCCAACGTCATGCCGACCTTGCCACCGCCCGGCGCGGTGATCGCCGCGCTGCGCACGTCATAGCGCACCAGCTTGCGGGCCTCGATCATCAGGCGCGGATCCTCGGCGCCCTGCGGGCGCAGGAAGTAGCAGCCGTCATTGCTATCGTCGGCCGGCAATGGCTTGCCGGCAGAGTCGGTACCCAGCCCCTGCAGCGGCGTGCCGAAGCCACTGCGGACCTCGGCGATGCCGGCGCCGAGCGTTGCACCGCCGTAGCCATCCAGCCGCGCAGGGCTGTCGGTGCGGGGATCGGCCGGCGATCGGGTCGCCAGATCGGCATCGGCCGCTGCAGTGGGCGGCGCCGTGCCTTTGGCCGGGGCCTCAGCGGGTGTTTCAGGCGCACGGCCGCAGGCGGCGAGCGAAAGGAGCAGAAGACCAGCAAGTGGAAGATGCTTCATCGGTGCGGTTCCCTGGCACGTGGTTGGCTGCACGCTAGCGCAGCGCGCGTGCAGGCGCTGCATTGTCATCGCCGTTTCATCGCCTTCGTTCAGGCTCGGCGTGCACCGACTTGGCTGTCCCTTCCATGCAACCGCGCAAGACCGATCTCGCCCGAACCGCGCTGCAGGCCCATCGCGCGCCGCTGGACATGCGCCAGCGGCGGCTGCTGATCCTGTGCGACGGCCAGCGCAGCATCGCCGAACTGACCGGCCTGCTCGGGCAGGAAGCGCCCGCGATGGTCATCCAGCTGGTGCAGGCAGGGTACCTGAGCACCGGCCCGGCAGCGGCGGCCCCCTCCCCCCCAGCCGTTGCCGAGCCGGCCAGGGCCGCACCGGCGCAGGTGACGGCAGCGCCCGCCGCCACGCCAGTCGAACGCCGCCGCTCGCTGGTGGCCGCACGCATCTATGTGCTGGGCATCCTGGAGATGCAGCGCCACCCGCAGGCAGCGGCGCTGTTCCGCGACCTGCAGCAGGCGCGCGCGGAAGACGAGGTGGTGCAGCGGCTGCATTCGGCGATGCGGATGCTGCCCGGGCTGACCTCGGACGGCTATTGTCAGCGCGTGCGGCAGCGCCTGCTCGAAGCCCTGCCGCTGGAGCATTGCGACGCCTTTGCCGAGGTGGCGTGAGCGCAGGTTCCGGCGCATCCGTGCCGACCAACGGTCGGCACCCACCGAAGGCCGCGTTCGGTAGATCCGCGGCCCCCACCAACCTAGCGGGTCGGCCGGAAATTATTGCGCAGGCCGTTCCAGCACTGCTGGTAATCGCCCTGGCGATGGCCAGCAGCCAGCGCCTGCGCGGTCGGGCGGATCACCGCGCGGGTCTCGAACATGAAGGCCATCGTGTCCTTGATCACATCCGCCTTGGACAGGTCGGCATTGGAGGCCTTGTCGAAGGTCGGCGCGTCCGGGCCGTGGCCGCTCATGCAGTTGTGCAGCGAGGCGCCGCCCGGCACGAAGCCTTCGGCCTTGGCATCGTAGGCACCATGCACCAGGCCCATGAACTCGCTGGCGATGTTGCGGTGGAACCACGGCGGCCGGAACGTGTTCTGCGCCACGAGCCAGCGCGGCGGGAAGATCGCGAAGTCCATGTTGCTGGTGCCCGGCGTGTCACTGGGCGAGTGCAGTACCAGGAAGATCGACGGGTCCGGGTGGTCGTAGCTGATCGAACCGATGGTGTTGAAGCGACGCAGGTCGTAGCGGTACGGCGCGTAGTTACCGTGCCAGGCCACCACGTCCAGCGGCGAATGGTCGATCGGCGCACGCCACAGGCGGCCCTCGAACTTGGCGATCAGCTCGAAATCACCGTCCACATCCTCGAATGCGGCGTGCGGGGTCTCGAAGTCGCGCGGATTGGCCAAGCCGTTGGAGCCGATCGGGCCCAGGTCGGGCAGCTTCAGCAGCGCACCGTAGTTTTCGCAGATATAGCCACGGCTCGGGCCATCAGGCAGCTCGACGCGGAAGCGCACACCGCGCGGAATCACCGCGATCTGCTGCGGCTCGATCTCGATCACGCCCAGCTCGGTCAGCAGGCGCAGCGCGCCCAGCTGCGGCACGATCAGCAGTTCGCCATCGGCGTTGTAGAAGTAGCGGCCGACCATGTCGCGGTTGGCGGCGTAGAGGTGGATGCCAACACCGGCGTGTGCATCGGGCGAGCCGTTGCCGCCCATCGTGTACAGGCCCTCGACGAAGTCGGTCGGCAGTTCCGGCAGCGGCAGCGGGCTCCAGCGCAGCTGGTTGGGCGAGGCCGGCTGCGCGCCGAAATCGCACTGCAGCTGCGACTGCGCGAACGGGGTGAACTCGCCATGGGTCACCGCCGGGCGGATCCGGTACAGCCAGCTGCGGCGGTTGCTGCCACGCGGCGCGGTGAACGCGGTACCGGTCAACTGTTCGGCGTACAGGCCGTGGGCTACCTTCTGCGGCGAGTTCTGCCCGACCGGCAGCGCGCCGGCAACGGCCTCGGTGGCGAATTCGTTGCCGAAACCGGACTGGTAGCCGCGGGCGGTGATGGCGGTGGACATGGGGGCTCCTGAGATTGCCGGTCAGCGGCCGGCACTACCATTCAATCAGGCAATGCCGGCGGGAGGCCGACATTGCCCGTGCAGACCTTACAGCACGCCGCGGCGGATCTGGTCGCGCTCGATGCTCTCAAACAGCGCGGTGAAGTTGCCTTCGCCGAAGCCTTCGTTGCCCTTGCGCTGGATGATCTCGAAGAAGATCGGACCGATGCAGTTCTGGGTGAAGATCTGCAGCAGCTTGCGCTGGTGGGTTTCCGGGTCGGCGTCGATCAGGATCTTGTTCTTCGCCAGGCGCGCGACGTCTTCACCATGGTTCGGCACGCGCTGGTCGATCACGTCGAAGTAGGTCTCCGGCGTGTCGAGGAAGTCCACGCCCTGCGCGCGCATGGCCTCAACGGTCTCGTAGATGTTGTCGGTGAAGCAGGCGATGTGCTGGATGCCCTCGCCCTTGTACGCGTCCAGGTACTCGTTGATCTGGCTCTTCGGGTCGGACGATTCGTTCAGCGGGATGCGCACGATGCCATCCGGGGCGGTCATCGCCTTGGACACCAGGCCGGTCTTGAGGCCCTTGATGTCGAAGTAGCGGATCTCGCGGAAGTTGAACAGTCGCTCGTAGTAGTCCGACCACTGCTGCATGTTGCCGAAGTACAGGTTGTGGGTCAGGTGGTCGATGAAGGTCAGGCCGAAGCCGAACGGGTGCAGGTCGGCGCCGGCGATCGGCTCGTAGTCGCCGTCGAAGATGCTGCCGGCCGCACCGTAGCGGTCCACCAGGTACAGCATGCAGTCGCCGATACCCTTGATGACCGGGGCGTTGACCGCCTTGCTGTCCGGCTTGAAGGCGACCGCTTCGGCGCCGTTGCCCAGCGCAGTCTGGTAGACCTCCTGGCCCGGCTTCTTGAAGCGGATGGCGAAGCCACAGGCGCAGGGGCCGTGCTTCTCGGCGAAGTCGGCGGCGAACGAATCGGGGTCTTCATTGACCAGGAAGTTGACGTCGCCCTGGCGATAGACGGTAATCGGACGCTGCTTGTGCTTGAGCACCGCGCTGAAGCCCATCTTCCGGAAGTACGCGTGCAACTCCTGGCCACGGCCGGCGGGGGCGGCGAATTCGACGAACTCGAAGCCGTCGATGCCCATCGGGTTCTCGAAGGTGGTGACCTGCATGCCGGGGTTGGGGTGCGAGGTGGTCGGGACTGCGGTATTCATGGCGTGGCTCCGAATCGGTACCGCATCGGTACAAACCAGGTGCGGGCAGGTTGGGACCCGGCGAGAATGCAGGGTCTGGACCTTCCCCTTATAGTTACAGTTGAAACCACCAGCAAGGTGCACCGCAACATGAGCCCCGCCGATCCCGCCTCGACCCGCCTGCGTGCCTCGCACGTCCTGCTCGACCTGGAACAGTTCCTGCCCTACCGGCTGAGCGTGCTGTCCAACCGGGTCAGCGGCAACATCGCCAAGCTATACGGTGATCGTTACGGTCTGGCGATTCCCGAATGGCGGGTCATCACCATCCTGGCGCTGTACCCGGGTTCCTCGGCCAGCGAGGTCTCCGACCGCACGGCGATGGACAAGGTGGCGGTCAGCCGCGCCGTGGCCCGCCTGCTGGAGCGCGGCTTCATCAAGCGCGAGACCCACGGCGATGACCGCCGCCGCTCGGTGCTGGCGCTGTCGGCGGCCGGCTTCGAGGTGTACGAGACCATCGCACCGATGGTGATCGAGATCACCCGCAAGCTGATGTCGGTGCTGAGCGAGGAGGAGGAGCAGCTGCTGGAGAAGCTGATCCTGCGCCTGGCCGGCGATGGCCTGGAGCGGATGGGCGAAGGGGTGTGAGTGAAAAAGGGGACGGAGGGGATTAAGTCGTTTCAAGCACACCTGTGCTGATTGCGGCTTAATCCCCTCCGTCCCCTTTTTTCAGCTCAGATGCTTGCGCCGTGCGTGGATCCACGGCACCGCCAGCGCCGCGATGGCGCCGCCGGCGAAGCCGAGCGAGGCGGCAACCGTGGCCGCTTCGACCGCCCCCGGCAACGCCAGGGCCGCAGCCACCAGCAGCAGCGACGGCAGGCCGACGAAGGTGCCCAGGAAGAAGTGCCAGCGCGGCGACCAGGTGTTGAGCTGCAGCAGGCTGACCGGCTGCCAGGCCTCCGAGGCGGCGTCCTCGGCGATCTTCGCCACCGCCTTGCCCAGGTCAACTTCGGGCAGCGCGCGCCCCAGTCGCGCGGTGGCCAGCAGTTCGGCCACCGCGTCCACCGGCGGGAACGTGGTCGGCCACGCCACCGGCGCCGGCACGCCATAGGCGGTCAGCAGCGGTACGCTCAGCCACGGTGCCACCAGCGGCCGCATGCGGCGGCGGCCATGCACGCACCAGATCTGCGGCTGGCCGTGCGCAGTGACGCTGTACAGCGCCAGTTCGCTGGCCGGCGGATACCCCAGCATGGTCACCCGCGCGGCCAGGCTGTCCTGCCCCATCGCGCGCAGGAAGCCCGGCCGGCTGCGCCCTTCCTGCATCCACGCCAGGCCCAGCGCACCGACCAGGTAGGCTTCTGCCACGTCCTTGCTGCCGGCGGTGGCGCGCTCGTCGCTGGCCAGGTACCACGCCAGCGATTTCGGTTCGGACACATCGGCCAGGCCCCAGCGGCTGTCGTCGCCCAGCACATGGCGCACCGGCAGGCGCGCCGGAGCGGTCTCGCCGCGCTCGCCCGGCTGCAGGAACGGCAGCACGCCCTGGATGAAGGTGGACAGTTCGATCGCACGCACGCCGTGGCCCTGCCATTCCGGCGGCAGCAGGCCGGCCAGCTGGCCCTCGGCGGCCAATGCGTCCAGTCGCGATTTCTGCTCCACCAGTTTCTGCACCGCGCCCTTCAGCACTACGTTGTCGGGCAGCGCGATCTGCGGCAGGCGGTGGCGTGGCGGTGCCAGTTCAACGGTGCCTTCGCCAGTGCCGGCGTCATCCAGCAGCGCTTCCTGCGGCGGCAGGGTCACGCCCTCGCCTGCTCCGGCCTCGGCCAGCTCACTGGCGGGTTCGGGCAATCGTTCGGCGTGGTCGCTGTGCATGGGCGTTCCGGTAGGGAGCATCGACGGGATGTCGACTGAGGTCCTTGCCGGTAACGGCGAGCGCGTCGCGAAGTTGAGATGCCGATTCAGGGAGTGTGACGGCGCGCGCAGTAGAGCCACGCGAGGCGTGGATGTGCCTCAATGCCGACCAACGGTCGGCACCCACCAGGTGGGTGGCCAGCAGATGGCACCCACCAGAGCCTGCCGGCCAGCGGCCGGCACTACCGGGCGGGTGCCCATTGCTTGAGGAAGGCGCTCACCCGCGCGGGCTGGAACGCTTCGCCCCGGCGCAGCTCGGCAGTGGCCTGCGAGACCAGCAGGCCGCCGTCGGCATCCAGCACCAGCAGGTGCGGATAGTCGCGCTCCATCACCGGGAACTGGGCGAAGAAGGCGGTGTTGGGTTGTTCGTCACTGACATTGACCTTCACCCACACGTAGTGGGCATCGCGGAAGCGGCGCAGGTCGCCGTTGCCTTCCACGATCTCATCCAGCGCGTGGCAACGGTCGCAGGCGGCGTTGCCGACCTCCAGCAGGATGCGCTTCTTGCCGCGCTGGGCTTCCACCTTGGCGGTGGCCAGGTCGTCGGCGGGGTTGCGGGCCGGGTCGAACTGCGCGCCGAGCCCGGCGATGGCGGCGATGTCCGCCGCCACCGGGGTGTTGCCCGAGGCCACCGGTTCGCTGGGGTCAGCGACCGGTGGCTCGGTGGGTCGGGTATCCAGAGGCTGCGTGGGCTCGGCGGCGGCAGGCGGTTGCGGTTGGGAACAGGCGCCGATCAGCGCCGCACAGACCACCACCATTGCACCACCGAGCTTCATGCGCATGCCTTCTACCCTCTCATCATCATTTGACGCCGTGCATCAGCTTGTTGATCAGCGGGGCGATCAGGAACAGCACCACGCCGGAGCCGATCAGGGCCCAGAACCCGAAGGTATACCCCTTCAGGGCCGACTCGACCGTCATGCCGCCTTCACCACTGACCACGCCGGCGAAGATGCCCGACAGGTTGTTGCCGATGCCGGTGGACAGGAACCAGCCTCCCATGCCGAAGCCGACCAGGCGCACCGGGGCCAGCTTGGTCACCATCGACAGGCCGATCGGCGACAGGCACAGCTCGCCCACCGACTGGATGACGTAGACCATGAACAGGGTCCAGAACGGAATCTTGCCGTCCACAACCATCTGCGACAGGGCGTACATCAGCAGGGCGAAGGCGGCGCCATTGAACAGCAGGCCCAGGCCGAACTTGCGCGGGATGGACGGATTGGCGCGGCCCAGGGCCACCCAGATCCAGGCGATGACCGGCGCCAGGGTGATGATCGCCACCGAATTGACCGACTGGAACCACGCGGTCGGGAAGGTCCAGTCACCCATCTGGCGGTTGACGATGTTCTCGGCCAGGAAGGTGAACGAGCTGCCGGCCTGTTCGAAGAACATCCAGAACATCACGTTGAAGGCGAAGATGATCAGCATGGCGATCACGCGGTCGCGCTGCACCTTGCCCTCGCGGATGCCCTCTACCAGCAGCAGGATGGCCAGCGCGGTGAACATCGCACCCAGGATCCAGGCCAGCGCGGTAGCGCCGGTGGCCAGCAGGAAGTAGGCCACCGGAATGGCGATCACGGCACCGACCAGCACCATGATGATGCGGCCGAAACCTTCGGCGCCGGCCGGCGGTGCGCCGATGCCCTTCAGGCCGGCACGACCGATGTAGAACCACACCAGCGAGATCAGCATGCCCACGCCCGAGGCGATGAACACCACCTTGTACGACGGCATTTCCGAGGTACCGAACACCTTGCGGGCCAGGTACTCGGTCAGCACCGGGGCGATCATCGCGCCGATGTTGATGCCCATGTAGAAGATGGTGAAGCCCGAATCGCGGCGCTCATCCTTCAGCCCGTACAGCTTGCCGACCATGGTCGAGATGTTGGGCTTGAACAGGCCGTTGCCGACGATGATCGTGGCCAGGCCGAGCTTGAAGATGTGCTCCTGCGGCAGCGAGATCATGAACAGGCCAGCGGCCATGATGATCGCGCCGGTCAGGATCGAACGCTGGTACCCCAGCACCCGGTCGGCGACGTAGCCACCGAAGATGGCCGCGGCGTACACCAGCGCCAGATAGGCGCCGTAGATGCGGCTGGCGTCGCCCTCACCGGCGGCGTTGCCGCTGTAGAACTGGGAGACGATGTACAGCACCAAGGCCCAGCGGATGCCGTAGAACGCAAAGCGCTCCCAGAACTCGGTCATGAACAGCATCCACAACGGGCGCGGGTGGCCCAGCGTGGTCTTGAAGTCCGGCAGCGCCGGCTCCGGGGTGTTCGCAGTGGCGTTTACGCTCATGCGGGTTTCCTGGTTCGGTGGATGACGAGCACGTCCGATGTGCAGTTGAAGCAACGCGCGAGGATCACCGACTTGTGGCGTTCACGTCAAATACACGCCGTTTGAGGCAGGTGCCCACCTGCTCGCTGAACTTGCATCTGAAACGATCCAGCCACCTGCCGGGGTCCAAGCTGAATGCGCATCAGCCCCGTTCTGCCGGGGGCGCGGCCTGCAGGGTGGTGCGCACCTGGAACAGCTCGGGGAAGAAGGTCAGCTCCAGCGCCTGGCGCAGGAAGCCCACCCCGGACGAGCCGCCCGTGCCGCGCTTGAAGCCGATCACCCGCATCACCGTACGCATGTGGCGGAAGCGCCAGAGCTGGAAGGCGGTCTCCAGGTCCACCAGGTCTTCGCACAGCGAGTATTCGCGCCAGTAGCGGTCGGTGTCCTGGTAGATGCGCTCGAACACCGGCTGCAGGGCGTCGTCGGCCACATGCGGCTGGGTCCAGTCGTGGGTTTCGTACACCACCGGCACGGCATGGCCGAAGCGGGCCAGGTACTTGAGGAACTCCTCGTACAGGCTCGGCGCCTCCAGCACGGTGCGCAGCTGCGCCTGGCCGGCCGGGTCGTGCTCGAACACCTGCAGCATCTGCGCGTTCTTGTTGCCCAGCAGGAACTCGATGTAGCGGTACTGCAGCGACTGGAAACCCGAGGATGGGCCCAGCACGTCGCGGAAACCCATGTATTCGGAGGGGGTCAGCGTTTCCAGCACAGACCACTGCTCGGTCAGCTGGCGCAGCACCTGCTTGCTGCGCGCCAGCACCTTGCGGCACTGCCAGACTTCATCACGCTGCAGGAAGCCGATCGCTGCACGCAGCTCGTGACCCAGCAGCTTCAGCCACAGCTCCGAGGTCTGGTGCTGGATGATGAACAGCATCTCGTCGTGGTGCGGCGGGTTGGACAGCGGCTGCTGCGCGCTCAGCAGCTGGTCCAGCCGCAGGTAGCCGCCGTAGGTCAGGCGCCCGTGCAGATCGGTGTGGATGCCGGCTTCGAGGTCGCGTTGGTTGTTGTCGACGGACATGGGTGGGACCAGATCAGGGGCGGCAAGGGTAGCGCGTTGCCGCCGCGCTGGCAGCCGCCGGGTCCATACCGGGCCGTGCGGTTGGCCGTGGAGCATCGGCCGATACCGGGGCTGCGCGTGGAACCGATCAGGGCGTTGCGCTGGCGGTCAGCCAGAGGCGTATTCTGATGCTTTGCAGCAACGACTGAATACGTTGTTGTTATTGGCCCCCCACCCACCGGCAGGGGTAAAACGGGGAATCGCCGTGTTGCGGCGCAGGAAGGCTATTCCGTACGCGTTCCTTAACATGGCGATTCATATCATTTGTAACTTCTCTGTCGAAGGTGCAGTACGCAATGACGGTTGCCGCTGAATTCAAGATCGAATACCTGCAGTACCTGGACGCGGACGGCAAGCTCGTCCGCGATGACCTGCCCGCGTCGCTGCGCGACCCCAAGGTCCTGGTACCGCTGTTCAAGCAGATGCTGTTCGTACGCACGTTCGACAGCAAGTCCATCGCGCTGCAGCGCACCGGCAAGCTCGGCACCTATGCCGCCTGCCTGGGCCACGAAGCGGCGCACGTGGGCATCGGCGCTGCGATGCAGAAGGACGACGTGTTCGCCCCTTCGTACCGCGAGTACGGCGCGATGTTCATGCGTGGCGTGCGCCCGCACGACGTGCTGATGTACTGGGGCGGCGACGAGCGCGGCAACGACTACGGTGGCAACGCGGCCAAGGACTTCCCGTTCTGCGTGCCGATCTCCACCCAGTGCCTGCACGCCGCAGGTGCCGCGCTGAAGTTCAAGCTCAACAAGGAAGCGCAGATCGCCGTGGCGGTATGCGGTGACGGTGGCAGCTCCAAGACCGACTTCTACGCAGCGCTGAACTCGGCTGGCGCCTACAAGCTGCCGCTGATCCTGTGCATCGTCAACAACGGCTGGGCCATCTCGGTTCCGCGTTCGGCCCAGACCGGTGCCGAGACGCTGGCGCAGAAGGGCCTGGCCGGCGGCCTGCACTGCCTGCAGGTGGATGGCAACGATCTGATTGCGGTGCTGGCGGCGATGGAACAGGCGCGCGAACGTGCGCTGGCCGGCGACGGTGGCACCGTGCTGGAACTGATGACCTACCGCCTGTCCGACCACACCACCGCCGATGACGCGCGCCGCTACCGTGACGATGCCGAGGTGAAGGATGCCTGGCAGCGCGAACCGATGCTGCGCCTGCGCAAGTACCTGATCAACGCTGGTGTGTGGAGCGAAGAAGAAGAAACCGCCTGGGTTGCCGAGTGCGGCACGCGCGTGGACGAGGAAGTGAACCTGTACCTCAACACGCCGGTGCAGCCGGTCGAGGCGATGTTCGATTTCCTGTATGCCGATCCGCCGCCGGACCTGCTGGCCCAGCGTGCCCAGGCGATTGCCCTGGAGAAGCGCCATGGATGAGATCAAGAACGGCGCGCCCGGCGCGCACATCAACGCCGCCGACAGCGCTGCCATCGCGCGCGGAGAAGAAAGCATGACCACCACGCCGATCACCCTCATCGAAGCCATCACCCAGGCCTTGGCCTGGGAGCTGGAGCATGATCCGTCGGTGCTGGTGCTGGGCGAGGACGTGGGCGTCAACGGCGGCGTGTTCCGCGCCACCGCCGGCCTGCAGCAGCGCTTCGGCGCCGAGCGCATCCTCGACACCCCGCTGGATGAAACCACCATCGCCGGCCTGACCATTGGTCTTGCCGCGCAGGGCATGAAGCCGGTGGCCGAGGCCCAGTTCGACGGTTTCATGTATCCGATGGTCGACCATATCGTCTGCCACGCCGCACGCCTGCGTTACCGCACCCGTGGCCGCCTGCACTGCCCGATGGTGCTGCGCGTGCCGTGGGGCGGCGGCATCCGCGCGCCGGAACACCACAGCGAAGCCAACGAGGCGATCTTCACCAACGTGCCGGGCCTGCGCGTGGTGCTGCCGTCCTCGCCGCAGCGTGCCTATGGCCTGCTGCTGGCCGCGATCCGCGAACCGGATCCGGTGATCTATATGGAGCCCAAGCGCATCTATCGCCAGTACAAGGAAGTGGTCGTCAACGACGGCGAAGCGTTGCCGCTGGACGTCTGCTTCGTGCTGCGCGACGGCACCGACGTGACCCTGGTGACCTGGGGCGCGCAGGTGAAGGAAGCGCTGGAAGCGGCCGACAAGCTGGCCGGCGAAGGCATCAGTGCCGAAGTCATCGACGTGGCCACGCTGCGTCCGCTGGACTTCGCCACCATCGCCGAATCGGTGGCCAAGACCGGCCGCTGCGTGATCGTGCAGGAGGCCCCGAAGACCGCGGGCTTCGGCGCCGAGATCGCCGCGCGCCTGGCTGAGGAATCGATCTACGACCTGCTGGCCCCGGTCGAGCGCGTCACTGGCTACGACACCCACATTCCGCTGTTCCGCCTGGAAATGAAGTACCTGCCGAGCGTTGAGCGGATCGTGGCGGCGGCCAAGCGCGCGGTGGCGGCCGGCTGACATGCGGGCCCGCCTTCTGGGGGCTTACCGCAGCCAGTATCCCAACCCGCTCCGGTTCCGCGCCGGCCAGATCGTCGAAGTCGGTGTACGTGACGAGGAATGGCCGGCGTTTGCCTGGGTACGCACCAACGATGGGCGCGCTGGATGGGCGCCCATCGCCTGGCTGCAGCTGCTGGACGAGGGTCGCGCCGAAGCCCTGTGCGACTACGACGCCCGCGAGCTGGATGTGGAAAGTGGCGAGATGGTGAAGCTTCATCACGAACACGGTGGGTGGTGGTGGTCCGAGCGCGCCAATGGCGCGACGGGCTGGCTGCCGGCCCGCGAACTGGAACTGCTGGAAGAGAACTGCAAATGAGCCAGACCAAGAACTTCAACCTGCCCGACCTGGGCGAAGGCCTGCCGGACGCGACCATCGTCGAGTGGTTCGTCAAGGAAGGCGATGTGATCAAGCTGGACGAGCCGCTGGTCTCGATGGAGACCGCCAAGGCCGTCGTCGAAGTGCCCTCGCCGTTCTCCGGCAAGGTGCTGAAGCTGTCCGGCGGCGCCGGCGACATCATCCCGACCGGCTCGGTGCTGGCCAGCTTCGAACTGGACCCGAACCTGCCGCAGCGCGCTGATGGCCAGGACACCGGCCACAGCCACGGCCATGCCGCGCCGGCCACCGCACCGACTCCGCCGCCGCTGCCGACCGCTGCCGCCCCGGTGGCTGCCGCAGAAGCCAAGCCGGTTGCCGCCGAGCGTGATGACGCCGGCACCGTGGTTGGCGCGATGCAGAGCTCCAACGCCGTGCACGCCGAGCAGGCGCTGGCCGTCGGCGGCGTCAAGGCCGTGCCGGCCGTGCGTGCGATGGCGCGCAAGCTGGGCGTGGACCTGAGCCGCGTGCCTGCCACCGGCACCGATGGCGCGGTGACCATGGCCGACGTCAAGCAGGCCGCCGCCAACGGCACCGCCAAGCTCGGCGCTGCGCCAGCGCCGGTCGCTGCCGCCGCGTATGCCGCCCCGGCCCCGGCGCAGGTGTCTGCCCCGGTGCAGAGCGAAGCCCGCACCCCGCTGTCTGCCGCCGGCAAGCCGATGCGCACCCAGCCGCCGGGCGTGGTCGCCAAGGGCCAGCCGGAGCCGCTGAAGGGCGTGCGCCGCAATATGGCCCGCGTCATGGCCGATGCGCACAGCAAGGTCGTGCCGACCACGCTGAACGACGACGCCGACATCCATGCCTGGCTGCCGGGCAACGACGTCACCGCACGCCTGGTGCGTTCGATCGTGGTGGCCGCGCAGAAGGTGCCGGCGATGAACGCCTGGTTCGACGGTGAAGCGCTGACCCGCACCCTGCACGCCCAGGTGGACATCGGCATCGCCGTGGACACCGACGATGGCCTGTTCGTGCCCGCGCTGCGCAATGCCGACATGCTCGATGCGCGTGGCATCCGCGAGGGCGTGAACCGCCTGCGCGAGCAGGTCGAATCGCGTTCGATCGCTGCCTCGGAACTGAGCGGCTACACCATCTCGCTGTCCAACTTCGGCATGTTCGCCGGCCGCTACGCGACCCCGGTCGTGGTGCCGCCGTGCGTGGCCATCGTCGGTGCCGGCCGTGCCCGCCACCAGATGACCCCGGTGATGGGCGGCGTGGAAGCGCACAAGGTGATCCCGCTGTCGGTCACCTTCGACCACCGCGCGGCGACGGGCGGCGAGGCCGCACGCTTCCTGCGCGCGATGATGGACGACCTGGCGCTGGCCAGCTGATCGGCCCCCCCTCTGAAACACAGGAAACGCCGGGCAATGCCCGGCGTTTTTTTGTGCGCGCTCTACTGTAGAGCCGAGCCGTGCCCGGCTGCCTTTTACCTTCATCCACGCATGGCGTGAATCTACTGAAACGCAAGCCGAGCATCGGCTCGGCTCTACAGAACGCATGCGATCAATCGCGGGCGACCATTCCCTCGGCACGGCTGTAGACACGCAGGCGATGGCCATCCGGGTCGGCACCGACGAAGGTGTGGCCAAACTCCAGCGTCACCGGCGCCTGCAGGATCTGCACACCGAGGGCGCGCCACGCGTCGTGCATCTGCTGCACGGCATCAGGGTTGGCCACCACCATCGCCAGTTCGGCGGCGCCGGCCTGTGCGGACACCGACGGTTGCACGTCGTCACGCTGCCACAGGCCCAAGGCAGCGCCATCGCCAAGCAGGAACAGGGCAAAGCCCGGCGACTGCTCGACCGGTGGCGTGCCGAGGATGCCTCTGTAGAAGGTGGCGCTGGCGGCAACGTCGCGCACGTATTGCAGCAGGGTGCTGGGCATGAACATGGGAAAGCTCCGTGGTTGGGAGCGTTCATGATGGAACGGCCCTGCTGACAGTTTCTGTCAGTAGCGTCGAGCTTGCTCGACAGCTGTTGTCCTTGCCTTGGTAGATGTCGAGCTTGCTCGACAGCTGTTCGCGAAGATCAAGGGCAGTCGAGCAAGCTCGACCTCTACCAGAGCTAAGAGCAAAGGCTGCCAACCCATCACGCCAGCAGCAGGAAACGAAGCGCGGAAGCAGGCGGACAAGCCCGACGCTACGACCGGTCCAGCCAGTCCGGGGCGATGCCCTGCGCCTTCTGCCAGCGCCGCAGCAAGGCAGCGCGCGGCACAAGGTAACGATCCTCCAGCACGCGCACCTGGCGGATGCGGTCCAGTCTGAAGTGGCGAAAATCCTCGCGACCCTCGCACCACGCGGCCAGCATCGGCACTTCATCGAAATAGGCCAGCGCGAACGGCCAGACGATGCGCTCGGTGCGCTGGCCCTGCGCGTCCTGGTAGCCGAACTGCAGCCGTTGCTGTGCACTTACCGCTTCGCGCACCACCTGCAGTCGCGTTGCCGGCACCTTGGCCGCGACGCGTGAAGGCCCCACGCGCAGACCACTGTCACGCAGCGCTTCGCGGCGCGCCGCAGGCAGCACATGCGCGATACGCGCCAGCGCATCGCGTGCGGCTTCGGCCAACGCCGGCTCGGTACGGGCCGCGACCCAGCGCAGGCCCAGCACCAGCGCGTCGATCTCGGCCGGGGGCAGGGTCATCGGCGGCAGGGTGTCGCTCGGCGCCAGCTGGTAACCGATGCCGGCCTCACCGCGCAGGTCGGCGCCCTGCGCGCGCAGGGTTTCGATGTCGCGGTACAACGTGCGCAGGCTGATGCCCAGCGCATCAGCCAGCACCTGCCCCGCCACCGGCCGCCGATGGCGGCGCAACAGCTGTTGAAGCTGGGCCAGGCGCAACGCACGCGACATCAGCCGACCAGCGCGCTCGATGCCACCACATGCTGACCCGGTTGCGGTGCCAGCGCGGCCTCGATCAGTGCCTTGGCGATTTCAGTGGCCGGATTGATCCAACACGCACGCGGCAGCACCGGCCCCAGCACGCCCAGCACCTTCAACGCGAGGCGCTCGCCACGGCGTACCTCGCTGCGCTCGCCGCCGATCAGCCCCGGGCGAACCAGGGTCAGGGAATCAAAGCCCAGCGTGGCCAGATCGCGCTCCAGCTCACCCTTCACCCGGCTGTAGAAGATCGACGACTGCGGGTTGGCGCCGGCCGCGGAATTCAGCACATAGGTACTGGCCCCCTGTGCCTGTGCGAGCCGTGCGAACGCCAGCGGGTAATCATGGTCGATTCGGTGGAAAGCCTCGCGGCTGCCGGCCTGGGCAATGGTGCTGCCCAGCGCGCAGATGACCGCGTCTACGCGCGCCCATTCGGGCGAGGTGGGCAACGCGTCGAAGGCCAGCACCGGGTTCTCCAGCTTCCCGTGGGTTACGCCCAACGGGCGGCGGGTGGGCGCCACCACGGCGCTGCAGCGCGGGTCCTCCAGCAGCCTGGGAAGGGTGAGCCCGCCGACCAGGCCGGTCGCCCCCAGCAACATCACGCGCATCACCACCTCCACTGCGGCATCCTGTCGCCCATCCTAGCCGTTCAAGCGATCGGCGGCCGCGCCGATATGCTGGAACCTGCCCCTGCCAACCCCAGGATTCGCTCCATGACGGACCAGCCCGACCCTCGCCCCGCACCCGGTACCGCCCTTGGGCCGCCGGCACGCGTGCGCGCGGTGGCCGACGATGGGCGGGGTGACCGCGTGGTACTGCAGGGCGGCGGTGGCGTGGCCCTGCAGCAGCTGTTCGCCGGCGCCGATGCGCCGGAGCCGCTGCTGGCCGCGTTCGCCAATGGCATGGCCACCCTGCCCGGCGAACTGGGTGACATGGGCGACCGCCTGCAATCGGCACAGGCCAGCGCCGATTGGCCGCGCTATGGGCGCGCGATGCGGCAGCTCATCGACAAGTACATCCGCACCATCGAGCAGCATTCGCCGGACGGCCAACCGGAAAGCCTGCGCCTGTCCGAGCAGCTGCGGCTGCTGCTGGGCGGCGCGGTCGTCGCCCTGCTGCAGCACGACCCGGACCTGCGCGAGCAGGCGCAGGCGCTGGCCACGCGCCTGCGCCAGTGGCAACCGGGCACGGCGCTGGAACCGATCGAACAGGGCGTACGCGAGCTCGGCCACCAGGTGGGTGTGCGCGCCGAGAGCTGGCAGGAGCAGCAGGCGCTGCTGCTGGAGCTGTTCGCGTTGCTGCTGGAGAACGTGAGCGAGCTGCTGGATGACCGCAGCTGGCTGCAGGGCCAGATCGCGGCGGTACGCCAGTTGCTGGATGGTCCGCTGGAAGCCGAAGCGGTCGAACGCACCCGCGCCGAGCTGCGCGAAGTGATCTACAAGCAGGGCCTGCTGCGCCAGGGCATCGACGATTCGAAGGCGGCGATGCGCGGCTTGATGGGCGAGTTCATCGAGCGCATGGATGGCATGGCCACCAGCACCGGCGAGTATCACGACCGCATCGGCAGCTATGCGCTGCAGCTGCGCGAGGCACGCAGCATCGCCGATCTCAACCAGCTGCTGCAGGAGGTGATGCGCGATACCGGCAAGGTGCAGCAGCAGGCGGCGCAGGCCCGCGATCATCTGGCCAACGCACGGCAGGAAGTGGAGCGTGCCGAACAGCGCATTGTCGAACTGGAAAAGGAACTGCGCGCGGCCGGTGATCTGGCGCGCATCGATCCGTTGACCCAGGCGCTGAACCGCCGCGGCCTGGACGAACTGCTGCAGCGCGAGCTGGCGCGCGCCGCGCGCAACAACTCACCACTGGGCGTGGCGGTGATCGACCTGGATGATTTCCACCAGACCAACGACGCGCACGGGCATGCCGGCGGCGATGCGCTGCTGCAGCACCTGGTGAGCGTCTGCAAGCTGCTGCTGCGCGCCACCGATGGCATCGCGCGGCTGGGTGGCGACGAGTTCGTGCTGGTGCTGCCGGAAACCCAGGGGGCCGACAGCATGGCCACCGTACAGCGCCTGCAGCGCTCGCTGGCGCACCGCGTGCTGACCGTACAGGATCGGCGCGTGCCGGTGCACTTCAGTGCCGGCCTGGCGCAATGGCAGCCCGGCGACGATGCCGACGCGCTGCTGCGGCGTGCCGATGATGCGCTGTATGCGGCCAAGCGCCAGGGCAAGAACCGGGTGCAGGCGGGTTGAATGACCCTTGCGTAGAGTCGAGCTTGTTCGACTGCTTTTCTTCCCCGCAAACAGCCGCCGAGCAAGCTCGACGAAACCGCCGCTAGCGGCGGCGCGGAGCGCCGTAGAACAGCCGAGCGTGGGCTCGGCTCTACAGGTTACTTCCCGCGCAGCTTCTGGAACCCGGTCACCGCCGCCAGCACGATGGCACCGGCGACGATGCCTACCACCATGTTGGCCGCGGCACTGATCAGCCAACCCCACGACCCTTCGCCGCCCATCGCCTGCACCGCGTGGTGCAGCGCCGGCACGTTGTGCACCAGGATGCCGCCGCCGACCAGGAACATGGCGATGGTGCCGGCCACCGACAGGAACTTCATCAACCACGGCGCCGAGGCAACCAGGCCACGACCGAACGCGGCGATGGCACCGCCCTTGCGCGACAGGTACAGGCCGACGTCGTCGAGCTTGACGATGCCCGCCACCAGCCCATACACGAACACTGTCATCGCCAGCGCGACCACCGCCAGCGTGACCACTTGATTGGTGAACGGCGCAGTGGCGACCACGCCCAGGGTGAGCACGATGATCTCGGCCGAAAGAATGAAGTCGGTGCGGATCGCGCCCTTCACCTTGTCCTTCTCCCACGCCACCATGTCCACCTCGGCATCCGCCAACGCCTTGCGGCGCTCGGCCTGGCGCTGGGCATCGTGGTCGGAGGAATGCAGGAAGCGGTGCGCCAGCTTCTCCACGCCCTCGAAGCACAGGAACGCGCCGCCGATCATCATCAGCGGCACGATCAGCGGCACGTTCCAGCCGCGGCCATGCAGCCACGCCTCCAGCGCGCTGATCGCCAGCGCCGCCGGTACCAGGATCACCTTGTTCACCAGCGAGCCCTTGGCCACCGCCCATACCACCGGCAGCTCGCGATTGGCGTTGACGCCGGTCACCTGCTGCGCGTTCAGCGCCAGGTCGTCGCCGAGCACGCCCGCAGTCTTCTTGGCAGCGACCTTGGTCAGCACCGAGACATCGTCGAGCAGGGAAGCGATATCGTCGAGCAGGGCAAACAGGCTGGCACCGGCCATGGGGCGTCCAAGAGAGGGAATGTGCGGATTCTGACCGATACCGGGGCCGCTGCGGAAGCCGGCGAGTTCACCGCGTGCCTACCCTGCCCCGGCGACACTGCAGGACCCGCACATTGTCGGCCAGTGGCCGGCACTACCCCGTCTTCGCCGCATGGGAGTTCCGCTTGAGCAACCCGCCCACCGCCGCTGGCAATCCTCCACTGGTCAAAGGCATGAACCGGCGCAGCCAGATCCTGCGCCTGTTGATGCGCTACCGCCATTCGGGCGTGTTCTCGGGCATGAACCTGGACGCGGCCAGCAACCATGCCGACGTGCCGGCCGATGGCAACCCGGAGCAGTTCGTCAGCGACCTGGAAGCGCTGGGGCCGACCTTCGTCAAACTGGGCCAGATGCTCTCCACGCGCCCGGATATGGTGCCAGTGGAGTTCGCCACCGCGCTGGAGCGCATGCAGGAAAAGGTGGCCGAGGTACCGGTCGAGCGCATCCACGCCATCGTCGAGCAGGAGCTGGGGGCGCCGGTGAACAAGCTGTTCGCCGCGTTCGATCCCGAGCCACTGGGGTGCGCATCTCTGGCCCAGGTGCATCGCGCGGTGCTGCACGATGGCCGACAGGTCGCGGTGAAGGTGCAGAAGCCCGAGGTCGCCGCACAGGTGCGTTCTGACCTTGAAGCGCTGCGCAGCTTTGCGCTGGCGGCCGACCATCTGACCCAGGTCGGCCGCCGCGTTCGGCTGCGCGACTGGCTCAACGAGTTCGCCAAGACGCTGATGCAGGAGCTGGACTACCACGCCGAGGCCGAGAACCTGTCGCGCTTCGGCCGCCACCTCAAGCCCTTCCGCCGGCTGTGGGTGCCGCAGCCGATCTGGGACTACAGCAGCCAGCGCGTGCTGACCATGGAGCTGGCCACCGGCGTGCGCGTGGATGCGATTCCCGGCGTGCGCCGCACCGAACAATCGATGGACCCGCTGGCGGCCGCGCTGATCCGCGGCTACCTGGACCAGATCTTCGTGCACGGCGAAATCCACGCCGATCCACATCCAGGCAACCTGCGGGTGATGCCCGACGGGCGCCTGGCGATCTTCGACCTGGGCATGGTCGCGCACATGCCGCCGCGCCTGCGCGAACGCCTGCTGAAGATTCTGTTCGCCGCCGTTGATGGCCGTGGCGAGGAAGTGGCCGATGACCTGATCAGCATCAGTACGCGACTGGAAGCGTTCGACGAAGAGCGCTACCTGCGCGAAACCGGCCAGCTGATCGCACGCTACGCGGCCAGCGGCAGCTTTTCCGAAGGCCGCGTGGTGCTGGACATGGTGCGCATCGCCACCGCCTGTGGGCTGCGCACGCCACCGGAACTGAGCCTGCTGGGCAAGGCCCTGCTCAACCTGGAAACGGTGTGCCGGCTGCTGGCGCCGGAGTTGGACACACGCCGCATCGTCGAGCGCCAGCTGCAGCACGTGATGCGCGCACGCCTGAAGAAATCGCTGTCGGCGGCCAACATCGCCAGCGAGGCGATGGAACTGCAGCAGCTGCTGCGCGACGGGCCGCGCAAGCTGTCGGACATCATGGCGCTGCTGGCCGAGAACCGCCTGCAGATGAAAGTGACCGGGCTGGAAGAATCGCGGTTGATGGAGAATCTGCAGAAGATCGCCAACCGCGTGGCCGCCGGCATCATCAGTGCTGCCTTGATCATGGCCGCTGCGATGATGATGAAGATCGACACCGGATGGCATCTGTTCGGCTATCCACTGATCGCGCTGGTGCTGTTGTTGATCGGCGTGGTGCTGGGGCTGGGCATCGTGACCAGCGCCTTGCTGTTCGATCGTCGCGCGCGTGCACGCGAAGAACGGGGCCATCGCTGACGTAGAACAAACCGCCGTATTCATGCGGTTTTTAATGCAATCCAACGAAGCCTTTCACGCTCGTTTTACCTTCTGAGCGCGATTTCGCGCGCGTCATTTCAACAAACATTTCAGTCAGGTTCGTGCATGCACTATCGGGTCATCGGCCTGTCATGTGTATGTGCTTGCGGCAGCGCCGGTCGGATGGACACGCGTCGGTACGACGTCCATCGCCACCACCCCGTCACTGCCGAAGCTGCCTATGCTCTGGATACTGCTGCTGTCGTTGTTGCTGCTGTGCTGGTTGTTCCTCGCGTCCGCAAAGTGGGTGTGGTGGAAGGCCGCTGCATTCTCGCTGCTGCTGCTCATGCTCAGCGCGTGGTGGCTGATCGACAAGCTCTCGGGTGATGGGCTCAACGCCGCCACCCTGTACCACCTCGGCGCGGACATGGAGGGCGCCGGCGTCTCCGACTTCAAGGGCTATATCGCCGGTTTCATCGTGCTGGCGCTGGTCTCGCTGCTGCCGCTGTTTGCCACGCGGGTGAAGCGCTGGCGCCGGCCCGGCCCGGGCGGTGCATGGTTTGCCGGTTTCGCGGCGGTGTGGCTGGCCACGGTCATGATCAGTCCGCTGGCCCGCGACGGCCAGCGTCTTTACCAGCAGCTGCGCCCGGTCGATTTCGCCCGCATCGCCCCTGAATACCAGGTACCGACGCAGCCGCTGCAGCGCCCGCGCAACATCGTCTGGATCTACGGTGAAAGCCTGGAGCGCACCTATCTGGACGAGGCGGTGTTTCCCGGCCTGATGCCCAACCTCAACCGGCTGGCCGCCAGATCGCTGGACGTTCGCGGGCTGGCCTCAGCCGAAGGCAGCGGCTGGACCATCGCCGGGCTGGTGTCGTCGATGTGCGGCGTGCCGCTGACCACCTCGCAGGGCGATGAGAACAGCATGGATCGCATGGGCAGCTTCCTGCCCAAGGCGGTGTGCCTGGGCGACTACCTGAAGCAGCAGGGCTACACCAACCACTACCTGGGCGGTGCCAACGGCCGTTTCGCCGGCAAGGGCCGGTTCCTGGCCAGCCACGGTTTCGACGAAGTACACGATCTGGACTGGTTCAAGCAGCAGAAGAAGATCGGCCGGATGCACTACTCGCCGTGGGGCGTGCACGACGACGTGCTGCTGGATACGGCCTACCAGCGCTTTGAGCAGCTCTCGCGCGAGGGAGCGCCGTTCATGCTGACCACGCTGACCATGGATACGCACCACCCGGCCGGGCATCTGCCGGTGGCCTGCAAGGGCCAGCGTTACCAGGGGCCGTACGGCAACATCAACATGCTCAACGCGCTGAAGTGCAGCGATCGGCTGATCTCGCAGCTGGTGCAGCGCATCCAGGCCAGCCCGTACGGCAAGGACACGCTGATCGTGATCGCCTCCGATCATCTGGCCATGCCCAACGATCTGAGCCACATCCTGACCCAGCAGAAGCGCGAGAACCTGCTGCTGTTCCTGGGCGATGGCATTGCCCCGCGCCAGCTGGCCAGCGACGCCGGCACCACGCTGGATTCGGGCGCCACCCTGCTCAGCCTGCTGGACCCGAACCTGAAGACGATGGGCTTTGGCCGCTCGCTGATCGACCCGCAGCGCGCACCCAGCGCCAGCGTGGCCACCCGCCGCGAGGGCGGCCGCGATTACCCGCAGTACCTCGCCTTCGCCCGCTCGCTGTGGCTGGGCGAGCCCACCCGCGAACTGAAGATCAACGGCGACGACCAGGTGCTGGTCGGCCTGCAGCAGGTGCAGCCGCCGGTGCTGCTGGAGTACGACAAGAACTGGGGCCTGAAGTCGGTGTACCTGGAGAACACCTCACGCCAGTTCGATGATGCGGACCCGGACAACACGCTGGCCTATGTCGATCGCTGTACCGCGTTCGAGGATGGCTCGGCCGACGGCGACTGGTGTGCATTGCTGGTCAACCGCGATAACGGCATCAAGCTGTACCGCGACAACGACCTGCGCGGCGGCATCGCCGTGGATGCGCCGCTGGATGCGTTCCAGGGCCCCCCGTCCGAGCGTGCGCCAGGCACACATGATCACCCAGAAGGGCCGTCGCACCCGTGCCGGCCAGTACATGCTGCAGCTGGTGGCGAGCACGCGCCCGGATCGCGGCTTCTGGATCGAAGCGGTGTCCTCGCAGCGCAAGGTGGTGCTGGCCCAGCAGTGGGTGCAGCCTGATGCGGACGGCAAGATCAACGTGTCGTTCGGGTTGGACCACGAAGTGGACGATCTGGAGATCCGCGCGTGGTTGAACCATGCCGAGAAGCTGGCGGTGGATACCTTCGCACTGGTGCCCTCGCGCAGCCGACCGCGCGGGTAGATCCATGCCGTGCGTGGATACGCTCGACGCAAGGGGTCAGATCCGTTTTCCTGCGGAAAACGGATCTGACCCCGGATCGATGTTGCCGGCCAGCGCGGGTGCAGGGCGTAGCCCTGCAGAGCCCCTTATTCCTGCGGGTCGCGGGTGATGTGGATGTCGGTCGGCGTCGACAGCGGAATGTTCCGCTCGGCCAGAATCTGCAGCAGGCTGAAGTACAGATCGCTGCGGGTGGCGTACACCTGCCGCGGGCTGGCCACATAGGCAAAGCTGTTGATGGTGATCTGCCCTCCGGCAATGCTGTCGATGTAGACCGACGGCTCCGGCTGCTTCAGCACGTTGGTATGCGCGGCGTAGGCCTGCAACAGCGCATCGCGCAGGCTGCCGACATCGGTGCTGGGCGGCACTGCGAACTGGATCTGGATGCGCCCCTGGTTGTTGCCCATCGTCATGTTGCGCACGGTCTTGGTGACCAGCTCGGAATTAGGCACGATCAGTGTCGACCGGTCGCTCACCTGGATCTCGGTCGAACGCAGGCTGATGCGACGGATGTCGCCTTCCTGGTCACCCAGCTTCACCCAGTCACCAATCTTCACCGGACGCTCGGCCAGCAGGATCAGGCCGGACACGAAGTTCTGGGTGATCACCTGCAGGCCGAAGCCGATACCCACCGACAGCGCGCTGACCAGCAACGCCAGCTTGCTCAGCGGCAGGCCCATCGCCGAAAGCGCCCAGAACACGGCGATGATGATGCCCAGATACCGGGCCACCGTACTCACCGAATTGCGTGCGCCCAGATCCAGCTCGGTCTTGGGCAGGTAGGTATCGGTCAGCCACCGCTGCACCAGCTGAGTGACGGCCAGGCCGGCCAGCAGCACCAGCACCGCCAGCACGATCCCCATCGGCTTCAACGTGGTGCCGCCCAGCGGAATGCCGGTGGTGAGCAGCGAAGCGAAACGCTCCACCACCGCACCGATGTTGCCGAACGGCGCCACCAGCGCCAGCAGTGCCAGTAGCACGACCACCGTACGCAGCGCCGCCGACAGCAGCACGCCGGCCTGCTCCAGCCGCGAGACGCTCAGGCCGGTGCTGAGCAGGATGGTCTGGCCGACCTTGCTGTCGGCGTTGAGCATCCAGGTGCTCAGGTCATCCACGAACTTGAACAGCAGGGTCGCGGCCAGCACCACGATGCTGCCGCCGATCAGCTGCTGGTTCACGAACTTGGCGAAGTTCAAGTAGCCCAGCAACGTTGCAACGATGGCGGCCACCACCGCGATGTTGCCGGCCACCCGGGCCAGCACCAGCCAGCTGCTGCGCCGCACTGGCGTGCTCGCGCCCTGCCCGTCGGCCTGTGCCTCCAGCTTGGCTTCGGCTTCGGCGGTCTGCCGGCGGTGCAGGCGGGCCAGTGTCACCAACATGGCCATGATCAGGCCGAGGTAGGTCAGCGCGATCAGGCCATCCAGCGCCACTGTGGTCACATCGCTGGTGCGCGTGGCCTGGTCGATCGCCACCAGCACCGTGCTCAGCCAGGCCAGGGCTGCCGCGCCCCAGGCGTACTTGCGCAGCTTCAGCGCGGCGGTGTCATCCAGGTTCAACAGGCGCCACGATGGGCGCTTGGGCACCAGCAGGCAGGCACTGAGTGCGGCGATGAAGGCGGCGCGGAAGGTCGCGGTCTCCAGGCCGTCGGCCACCACTTGCAGGCGCGGCGCGATCGCATCGATGGCCTTCAATGCCGCCATCAGCACCACCACCGCGTAGCCGGGCAGCAGCGTGCCCACCAGCAGCAGCCACATGGCCAGGCCGGAACGGCGCAGGCGGCCATCGGGCGCACGCTCGGACGCGGCAAAGCGCCGCCCCAGCGCGCGCAGCCACAGCCGCAGCGGGAACATCATCACCAGTGCCACCACCACGCCCAGCAGCAGGGTGCCCCAGCCGTGGGTGGCGATACCGGCCACCAGCGCAGCGCGCCCCTGCTCGGCCAGCGGGGCGACGCGCGCGATATCGATCGGCAAGCGCTCGGCGACCTTGCTCCACAATGCCGGCGACAACGGCGAGGCCACCTTCTGGCCCAGTTCTTCAGTGCGCTGTGCGGTGCGCTGCTGGTCGATGTCGGTCGCCAGCTGCTGCGCGCGCACGGCGCTGGCCTTGGCCTGCGCGACCGAGGCGGCCAGGTTGTCGCGCTGCTTGGTGAGGGTGCGTCGTTGCGCTGCCAGTTCGGGCGGCTCGCTAACGCCTTCGGCAGGCGTGCCCAGCTGCGCCAGTTGTTCGTCGAGCCGGTCCTTCTGTGGCTGCAGCGCCTTTTCCAGTGCCTCGGCATCACGCCGCGCCTTCGAGGCATCCTCGGACAGCATGGCCAGTGTTTCGATGGCCTCCGCATCGCCGCGTTTACGGTCAACGTCCTTCAGCTTCGCATCGATGTCCGCCAGCTGCTGCTTGGGCGTGGGGTCCTCATCCTGCGCCAGTACCGGCGCGGACAACAGGAAGACGCTGCACAGCAGCAGGGCCAGCCAGGGCCCTCGTTTACGGATCAATTGCAGGAAGGAAGACAAGCCAGCCACACCGGTTCACGCGGACCACCGCGCCTGCGCGCGACTATACGGCAGAGCCGGTAAAGGGCGGATGGAACGGCCGTCGAGCAAGCTCGAAGCTACGCGTCTGCGTGGTCCCAGGCCCCATCGCCAGCATCAGTACTTCAGCCGCAGCTCTTCCACTGTGGATTGCTGCAGCGCGTACCAGTCCTGGAACTCTTCCTCGGTGATCTCGTCCGGCGCATACACCGCCACCGGGTGCCAGTCGTGGTCGGTGGGCAGCGGCTGGCGCGGGCCGGCACGCAGGCTGTAGCTGACGCCTTCGTAATCCACCAAGTCATCGACCTGTGGCCACTGCTCGCGTGCGAACGCGGATTCACTCTTCAACAGGATCACCTGGTACATCGGCACCTCCACCTCGGTTGGAACGGAAAAGACCGGCGCTGGCAGCAGGATACCGCCGCGCCGGTGACAGCGGACGCAGCGCCGGGGCGACGCAACGTTCTGGACACGGCCATCGCCCCGGCTTCACCCGTCCGTGGCAGGGCCATCGGCATGGTGGGGGCCACTGCCCAGCCCAGCCCACCGATGACCGAACTGCCGCCCCTGAAGACCGTTGCCGACCTGCGCCTGCCCCGCTACCTGGGCACCTGGTACGAGATCGCGCGCCTGCCCATGCGCCACGAACCGGAGGGCTGCACCGACGTGTCGGCGCACTACACCCTGCTCGACAACGGCAACGTCGGCGTCACCAACCGCTGCCGCATGGACGGTGAGATCGAGGAGGCCAGCGGCGAAGCCTGCGCCATCGACAACGACAGCGCGCGGCTGGAGGTCAGCTTCCTGCCCAAGGGCCTGCGCTGGCTGCCGTTCGCCAAGGGCGACTACTGGGTGATCCAGGTTGCGCCGGACTACAGCGTGTCACTGGTCGGCAGCCCCGATCGCAAGTACCTGTGGCTGCTGGCCCGCGAGCCCCGCCTGGACGCCACCGTGCAGGACCATTATCTGGCGGCCGCGCGCCTGCAGGGCTTCGATCTGTCCGAACTGATCCAGACCCCGCATACCGGCCAGCCCACGGCCTGAGCCACCACCCCATGGACCTCAAGAGTGGCTACCCGTGGTGGGCGGTACGCAACGGCCTGATCCACGCCTTCCCGCCGCTGCAGCAGGACCTGCGCTGCGACGTGCTGGTGGTCGGCGGCGGCATTACCGGTGCGCTGATCGCCGACGAACTGTCCCGGCATGGCCAGGATGTTGCGGTGATCGAGCAGCGCGACATCGGCTGGGGCAGCACCGCCGCCAGCACGGCGCTGCTGCAGTACGAGATCGACACGCACCTGCTGGAACTGACCCAGCGCTACGGCCATGACGCGGCGGCGGCGGCCTACCTCGCCTGTGCCGAGGCGATCCCGGCGCTGGGCGAGGTGGCGCACGGCCTGAAGGACGTGGATTTCCAGCGGATGGACAGCCTGTACCTGGCCAGCCGCACGCGCGACGTGCCGCGCCTGATGGCAGAAGGCGATGCCCGCCGCAGCATCGGCCTGGATGCCCGCTGGCTGGGGCCGGACGCGCTGCGCGAGCGCTTCGACGTGGCGGGCGGCGGCGCCCTACTGACCCGGCAGGCGGCCCGCGTCGATCCGTACCGGCTGACCTATGCACTGCTGCAGCGCGTGCGCCGGCGTGGTGGCCACGTGCATGACCGCACCGTCCTGCATACGCTCACGCCCAGCACGCGTGGCGTGAGCGCTTGCACCGAAGACGGTGCCACCCTGCGTGCGCGCCATGTGGTGCTGGCGATGGGCTATGCCAACCAGCAGTGGTTGCAGCAGCGCGTGGCCCGTAACCGCAGCAGCTATGCCTTCATCACCGATCCCATCGACACGGACCTGCTGGGGCGGCTACGGAACACGATGGTGTGGGAAAGCGCACGGCCCTACCTGTACCTGCGCGCCACCGGCGACCACCGGCTGCTGGTGGGGGGCCTGGACGACGCCATCGATATCCCCGCCCGCCGCGACCGCCGTGTGCAGCGCAAGGCCGACCAGCTGATGAAGCAGTTGCGGCACTGGTTCCCACGGCTGGACCCGGTGCCTGCCTTCTCCTGGGCCGGCACCTTCGCCGAGACCGCCGACGGCCTGCCGTTCTTCGGCCCGCACGCGCAGTGGGGCCCCCGGGTGCATTTCGCCATGGCCTACGGCGGCAACGGTATTACCTATTCCATGATCGGCGCGCAGCTGCTGCGGGCCCGCATCGAGCGGCGGAAGCACCCGCTGGAGGAGCTGTTCGGGTTCGGGCGGGTGGCATGACGCCGAGGATTGAACGGATGGCGTAACGCCTTGGTAGAGTCGAGCCATGCTCGACTGCTTCTGGCAGAGGCAGTCGAGCATGGCTCGACGCTACGGGCCCGCGACAGGCATCATTCAAGCTGGCCCTGCTAGCGTCGGGCTGTACCGCCGCATGTTGCGTGGTCCCTGTCCGCTGGAGCGCCGTGATGATCCGCCCCCTCACCCTGCTGCTGTGCCTGGCCCTGCCGGGAACCGTGCTGGCCCAGTCCGCTGCCGGCGCCACCGCGCCGCAGGCCGCTGGCCTGGATCTGACCGTGCCGCAGGCGCCGATGCGCTACCTCAATGATCCGTCCGTACAGCAGGATCCGCCCGGCACCTATTACGGCGACAAGAGCGGCCCGCGCGTGCACGATGACGCGAAGATCGCCGATGTGACTGACGACAAGGTCAAGGTGTCCGGCAGCTTCACTACCGGCATCGGCTATTCCAAGGGCGGCGGCAACAGCCACTACAACGCAGCCACGCTGAACCTGAGCAAGAACTACACCACCGATGAAGGCAAGACCCGCGGGGTCAACCTCAACATCCATGTGAGCGAGGGCAAGGGCCCGGGCTTCTTCGGCCCCTATGGCGGCTACTACGGCCGTGGCCCGGGCTGGGATTACCCGCCGCCGTACGGCTGGTAATCATTCTGTCGAGCCGAGCCCAAGCTCGGCTGTTGTTGGCCGCAAAGCCGAGCATGGGCTCGGCTCTACATGGGCCGGAATCAATCCAGCCAGCCGTCGCGCTCGCTGTGCAGGATGCGGCCGTCATGGCCACTCAGGCGCACTTCCACCTTCTGGTTGCGCGCATTGCGGGCTTCCAGCGTCCAGGTCGCGCCATCGCGTTCCAGCGAGTGGATGTCACGCAGGCCATGCGCCTGTGCCCGTGCCAGCACCTGCTCGGTGCTCAGCAGCGCACGGCCGCTGTGCTCGTCGAAGATCTCGCCGGTCCTGGGGTCCACAAAGACCTCGCTGAAGCGGCCATCGGCGCGGCTCACGTCCGCTTCCCACAGGCCATCCTCGCGTTCGATCTCGTGAATCTGGGTGTAGCCGGCCTTGCGCAGGGCCTGTTCGGCCTGGGCCAGGCCCAGCGGCGCGGCCTGCACGGCCGGCGCCAGCGCCAGGGTGGCAACGGTGGCCAGGGTGAGCGACTTCAACATGGGGGTTCTCCTGTTCGTGGCCGGACCATCCCGGCAACGCCACGATGCCCGCCTGGGTTAACAGCGCCCTAGCCAAGGCTGTTAGCCAACGGTTAGTCGCCATCGGCACACTCACGCCCGTCCCCCCTCTCTTTGCGGCGTGCGCGATGCTCTCCACCCTGCCCCTGTTGCTGGCCCTGTCTGGCCCCCTGGTCGCCGCCGCGCCCGTGCAGGACCCTGCCCAGCAGGTCGCACGCCGCGCGGTGCAGCAGGGCCGATACGTGCCACTGGAAGGCGTGGTCCGCGATGCCCTGCGGCGCTACCCCGGCCAGCTGCTGGAAGTGGAACTGGACGACGGCGTCTACGAGGTGGAGATCCTGCGTGGCGACGGCGTGGTGGTGGAGCTGGACTATGATGCGCGCAATGGAAAGCTGCTGAAGACGGAGCTGGACGACTGATGCGTATCCTGCTGGTCGAGGACGATGCCGCGCTGGTGCAACGCCTGGTGCCGTTGCTGGAACAGGCCGGCTATGTGGTGGAGGCGGTGTCCGATGGGCGCCAGGCCGAGGAGATCGGCCAGATCGAAGAGCTGCAGGCGGCCATCGTCGATCTCGGCCTGCCCGGGCTGGATGGGCTGAGCGTGATCGAGCGCTGGCGCGGCAACGGGCGCCACTTCCCGGTGCTGGTGCTGACCGCGCGCGGACGCTGGCACGACAAGCTGGCCGGCTTCGATGCCGGCGCCGACGACTACCTCACCAAACCCTTCCAGGCCGACGAGCTGGTGCTGCGCCTGCGCGCGTTGATCCGCCGCAGCCATGGCCACGCCAGCCCGCGCCTGCACTGCGGCCCGTTGCAGCTGGACATTAACGGCGGCCGCTTCGAGCTGGACGGCCAGCCGCTTGCGCTCAGCCCGCAGGAGTTCCGCCTGCTCAGCTATTTCATCCACCACGTCGGCCAGGTGATCGGCCGCGACCGGCTGGGCGAACAAGTCTTCGATGGCGGCCTGGATGCGGATTCCAACGCGCTGGATGTGTTGCTGGGGCGGGTACGCCGCAAGCTCGGCGCCGAACTGATCCAGACCGTGCGTGGCCAGGGCTGGCGGCTGGCGGCGCCATGAGCCGGCAACCCTCACTGCGGCGCCGCCTGCTGCTGGCCGGCGGCCTCGGCCTGATCCTGGTCTCGGTGCTGGCCAGCGCGCTGCTGGGCGAACTGTTCAAGCGCAGCGCGCGCGACCGCCTCGACCACGAGCTGCAGCAGGACATGCTGACCCTGGTGGCGCAGATGGAAGTGTCCGCCGACGGCCAGCTGCACTTGCGCCAGGAACCCAACGACGCGCGCTTCCAGCGGGTGTTCTCCGGCGCCTACTGGCAGATCGCCGATGGCGGCGGGCGGGTGCTGCTGCAGTCACGCTCGCTGTGGGACCAGACGCTGACCGCCGCAGCCGATGGCCCGGCAGAACGCAACCTGCCCGGGCCGATGCAGCAGTCGCTGCGGGCGCGGGTGCAGCAGGTGCGCCTGCCGCGCGCGCAGGCACCGTTCGTCGCCGTGGTCGCCAACGACCGCAGCGCTCTGGATGCTGACGTCGCCACGTTCCGCCAGCGCAGCTTCATCGCCCTGGGGGTGCTGGTAGCCGCGTGGCTGGCGGTGCTGGCCAGCCAGATCCAGTTCGGCCTGCGTCCGCTGCGCGGGCTGGGCCAGCAGCTCGAACGCATCCGCCGCGGTGAGGCCGAGCGCATCGAACGCGACCGGCTGGACCGCGAGATCGTGCCGCTGGCCGATGAGCTCGATGCCCTGCTCGATCACCACCAGCGCATGGTCGCGCGCGCCCGCAGCAGTGCCGAAGACCTGGCGCATGCGCTGAAGACGCCGTTGAGCGTGCTGGCCGCCGAGGCCCAGGGCGAAGGCCGCGACTGGCGGCGCACCCTGCACGAGCAGGGCGCACGCATGCGGGCCAGCATCGACCGCTATCTGGCCGCCGGGCTGGCGGTGGACCATCGGCAGCGCAGCGAGGTGGCCCCGGCCGCCGAAGCGCTGTGCCGGCTGATGACCCGCGTGCATGCCGGGCGCCACATCCGCTTCCAGATGGATGTTGCCCCCGGCCTCACCTTTGCCGGCGCCAGCACCGATCTGGAAGAAATGCTGGGCAACCTGCTGGACAACGCCGGCAAGTGGGCGCGCAGCGAGGTGCGCCTGCGCGCCCTGGCCCAGCAGGATCGTTTGCATATCGAAGTGCGCGACGACGGCCCCGGGCTGGACAAGGCCAAGCTGGAGAGCGTGCTGCAACGAGGCGTGCGCCTGGACGAACGCGTGGAAGGCAGTGGCCTGGGCCTGGCGATTGCGGCCGAGATCGCCGCCAGCCATGGCGGTTCACTGCGGCTGTCTAACGAGAACCCGGGGCTGCGCGCGCGGCTGGAGCTGCCGCTGGCGGGGTGATCGCCGGGCGTGGCCAGAACAGCAGCCGAGCATGGCATCAACGCGGCGCATATTCCTGTAGCGCCGAGCCATGCTCGGCTCAGCGGTGGTGCATCCACCAGCAGTCGATCGCGTCCAGCACGATGTGAATGATCAGACCGATGCCCACCAGCCGGGTCTTCTTCGGCACGCACAGGCCGGCGTAGACCGCGATGGCCGGCGCAGTATGCAGCGGGTGGAAACCGATGCTGCAGCGGTTCGGCGCGTAGATCGGGTCGGCCAGCAGATGGTCCAGGTCGATGATCCAGCCCAGCAGCATCAAAAACCACGCCGAGGCGAAACGCTTGCGCCAGAACAGCCATGCCAGCAGGGCTGGCACGGCGGCATGCAGGAACAGGTGGAAGATCGCGCGCGCGCTCATCAGGGCAGGTGGCGCCGGGCCATGCCCGGCGTTCCCATGAACATCACACCAGCGGTTCGTCGGACAGGTAGGTGTAGCCGGTCAGGCCCGCTTCCAGCGCCTGCGACAGTTCCTGCGCCCGTTCCGGCGAAAGGTCGGCCGCCGCCACGCGCTGGGCATAGGCCGCACGCAGGTCGTCCAGCTTGTAGCCCACGTAGTCCAGCATCACGTCGGTGGTGTCGCCACGGCGCTGCTGGGTGATCGCGTAGCCATCGGCATCGGCCAGCACTTCCACCGCGTCGGTGTCACCGAACAGGTTGTGGATGTCGCCCAGGATTTCCTGGTAGGCACCCACCATGAAGAAACCGATGCGGTAGCTTTCGCCGTGCTTGATCGCATGCAGCGGCAGCGAGGTGTCCAGGCTTTCGTTCTCGACGTAGGTCTTCACCATGCCGTCCGAATCGCAGGTCATGTCGGCGATGATGCCGCGACGGTCCGGCGTTTCGTTCAGGCGCTCGATCGGAACGATCGGGAACACCTGGTCGATCGCCCACGCATCGGGAATCGACTCGAACACGCTGAAGTTGACGAAGTACTTGTCGACCAGGCGCTCGTTCAATTCATCCAGTGCCGGGCGATGGCTCTTTTCGTCGTAGCTCAGGCGCGCACGCACGCCGTGGGCGATGGCGTAGAACAGATCGTCAATGCGCGCACGTTGCGGCAGATCGATCTGGCCCAGCGCGTAGCTGGCCAGGCCTTCAGCGTGGAAGTGCTGCGCTTCCTGGAACAGTTCCACCGCCGGGCGCACGTCCAGTTCCTCATGGATCTCGCGCAGGTGGCGGATCGCGGCCGGCTCGTCATCGTGCTGGTCCGGCACGCGGCCTTCCTGCGCCTGCTCCACTTCAGAGACATTGGCGATCAGCACCGCGTGGTGCGCGGTCATCGCGCGGCCGCACTCGGTCACGATGCGCGGCGGGGTCAGGCCGTGTTCTTCGCAGGCGTTGGCCAGCGGCTGCACGATGTTGCTGGCATAGGAGTGCAGGCCGTAGTTGATCGAGCAGAAGCTGCGCGAACGGGTGCCTTCGTAGTCCACGCCCAGGCCACCACCCACGTCCACGTGGGTGATCTTCGCGCCCAGCTGTGACAGCTCGACGAAATAGCGGGTGGCTTCGCGCATGCCGTTGGCGATGTCGCGCACGTTGGAAATCTGCGAGCCCATGTGGAAGTGCAGCAGGCTCAGGCAGTCGGCGTACTCGGTATCGCGCAGCGACTTCCACAGGTCCAGCAGCTGGCGCGGGGACAGGCCGAACTTGGCCTTGTCGCCGCCGCTGTTCTGCCACTTGCCGGCGCCCAGCGAGGCCAGGCGCATGCGCACGCCCAGGCCCGGCTTCACGTCCAGTGCCTTGGATTCTTCCAGCACCAGCTTCAGCTCGGACGGCTTCTCGATCACGATGAAGGTCTGCAGGCCCAGCTTGCGGCCGATCAGGGCCAGGCGGATGTACTCGCGGTCCTTGTAACCGTTGCAGACGATCAGGCCACCCGGGCGCGACAGCGCCAGCACCGCCATCAGCTCGGGCTTGCTGCCCGCTTCCAAGCCGAAGCCTTCGCCGTGATGGCTGGCCAGGGTGCCGGCCACGCCACGGTGCTGGTTCACCTTGATCGGGTACACGGCGGTGTAGCCGCCGGTGTAGTCCCAGTCCTGCTGGGCCTGGGCGAAGGCCGCCTGCAGCTTGCCCAGGCGCTGGCCGAGGATGTCCGGGAAGCGCACCAGCAGCGGCAGCTTGGCACCGGCCGCGCGCGCGGCGTCCACCACCTTGGGCAGCGACACCACCGGGCCATCGGCCCCGGTCGGTCTCACCACCATGTGCCCAGCCTGATCCACATCGAAATAACCATCCGCCCAATGCGGGATCGAGTAGGTCTTGCGGGCTTGGTCGAGGGACCAATCGGTCATTGCAGTCGGCCTTGTGGCAAATAAAAGGGGGGGCATGATAACGCCTATATGCCCACAGGTTCGTTATCATGCGCGCCCGCGCCCGTGGCAGGTCTGAACCTGAACGGGCCGATCCGTCCGGATGTGGCATCTGTGCCACGCGGCCCCGCCCGCCAGCCCGGCTTTACCCCTCCGAACAGGACCGTACTTCCATGACTGACAGCAACAACTGGTACATCGAACACTTCGAGCGCACCGGCTCGGCCATCGGCTACCGCATCACCGGCAAGCTGGACGAGGTGCAGTCGCCGTTCCAGAAGATCGAGATCTTCCAGACCACCGACTGGGGCAACCTGATGACCATCGACGGGGCCATCATGCTGACCAGCAAGGACAACTTCTTCTACCACGAGATGATCAGCCACCCGGTGCTGTTCACCCACGCCGCGCCCAAGCGCGTGGTGATCATCGGTGGCGGCGACTGCGGCACCCTGCGCGAAGTGCTCAAGCACACCGGCGTGGAGAGCGTGACCCAGTGCGATATCGACGAGCAGGTCACCGTGATGGCGCGCAAGCACTTCCCGGAACTGTGCGACTCCAACGACGACGCGCGCGCCGAGCTGCTGTTCGACGACGGCGTGGCCTACATGGCCAACTGCCCGGCCGGCAGCGTGGACGTGGTGATCGTGGACTCGACCGACCCGGTCGGCCCGGGTGAAGGCCTGTTCAACAAGGCCTTCTACGAGAGCTGCTTCAAGGCCCTGAAGGACGACGGCATCCTGGTGCAGCAGTCCGAATCGCCGCTGATGCAGCTGGAGCTGATCAACGAAATGCGCACCGAGATGGGCAAGGCTGGCTTCGGCTCGTTCAAGACCCTGCCGTTCCCGCAGCCGTGCTACCCCACCGGCTGGTGGAGCGTGACCATGGCGCGCAAGGGCGACAGCAGTTTCGACTTCCGCCAGGCCGACTCGGCCGCCAAGACCTTCAACACCCTGTACTACACCGCCGCGCTGCACACCGGCGTGCTGGTGACCCCGCCGTTCGTGCAGGCGGCACTGAAGGGTTGATCCAAACAAAAACCCGCGCTGGCAACAGCGCGGGTTTTTCATGTTCCGGTAGTGCCGGCCGCTGGCCGGCAACCCCATCAAACCCAGCGCTTCACAGCGCCCAGATGCCGGCAATCACCGCCGCCACCAGGCCCCACTTGATCACCTGGTAGGCCACCACGCTGCGCTCGCGCAGAGCCTTGGCCTTCAGGCGCACCTTGTACAGGCCACCGAAGGCCTTGTTGACGCCACCGGTCGGGTCACCCGGCAGGTTCGGCGAGGCACCGCCAGCCAGCAGCGTGGCCGCCACCGCGCGGTTGAACAGGCCCGGCAGGCCGAAGCGCAGCGGGCGGGCGATGTCGCAGAACAGAATCACGCGGTCCTGGTCGGTCTCGTTGTGCGCATGGTGGATGTAGGTCTCGTCGAACATCATCCACTCGCCATCGCGCCAGCTCTTCTTCACCCCGTCCACCACGATGTAGCAGCCATCGTCGTTGGGCGTGCTCAGGCCCAGGTGCAGGCGCAGCGAACCGGCGAACGGGTCGCGGTGCGGGCGCAGTTCGCTGCCCGGCGGCAGCTGCGCGAACATCGCCGCGCGCACATCGGGAATCGACTCGATCAGCGCCACGGTCTTCGGGCACATGGCCTTGGCCGACGGGTGCGACGGGCCGTACCACTTCAGGTAGAAGCGCTTCCAGCCACGGCGGAAGAACGAATTGAAGCCGGCATCGTTGTAGCTGCTGGAGGCGGCGATCTTCTGCGCATCGCGCAGCGCCAGCGCCTCATCGCGGATCACCTGCCAGTTCTGGCGCAGCGGCTCCAGCTGCGGCAGCTCCTTGCCCGGGTCCAGGAACGGCGTGGTCGGCACCTTCGAGAACAGGTACATGATCACGTTGATCGGGGCCATGAAACTGGAATGGTCCAGCAGCTGGCGCGACCAGCGCGCACGCACCTTGCCGCGGAAATGGATGTACAGCACGCAGGCCACGAACAGCACTGCAAGGACGATCTTGATGGTCAAAGCACTTTCCTCCAGCCGTGGCCGGAACGGGAAACGGGGGCGATGCACGGCCTGGCGGCCAGCACCGGTGGGGAACGCGGCAGGGAGCGGGGACGTGCCGAAGGGGGCGGCCGCCGATGTCGCGGATTAACAGCTTATGGTCGGCAGGGCGTGCGTCGGGGTCAAGCGAAGCGTGCGCCGCATTCAGCCCAGCGTGCCCGGCCCGCTGGCCATTGGCCGTAAGTGATTGATCATCAATGACTCGCCAGACAAGTGAGACAGGATTGTCCGAGCAGGCGCGACGAACTGTTCCAGCCACGACCCCGACATTTCTCCGACAAATCGTGGAATACCGAACTGGCGGGTACTAAAATTAACGAAAGATTAGTAACTCCCTGTAACACCGGTTCGCTTGACGCTCTGCGCCACCCACCGGGTCGTCCGAGACCCCGACATGTATCTTCCTGCCCTGCCCCCCTCCTCCTGCGGCGATGACGCCGCCGGCCCGCTGCTGCTCAAGCGCGGCGAACGCTTCCTCGCCCCCGATGTCTACCGCACCTGCCTGGATGGGCGCGAGGCGGTGGTCAAGGACTACTCCCGCTACCGCGGCACCCCGGTCTCGCTGCTCGCCCGGCTGATGGTGCGCCGCGAAGCACGCATGCTGCAGCGCCTGGGCGGCTGGAAGCACGCCCCGGCCCTGCTCGGCACGCTGGGCGGGCTGGCGCTGGGCATGGAATTCATTCCCGGCCAGACCCTCAGCAGCGCCCAGGCGGTGGGCAACGAAGTGTTCGAGCAGCTGCAGCACGCCCTCAGCCGCCTGCACGCCGCCGGCATCACCCACAACGACCTGCACGGCACCAATGTGGTGGTCAGCGCCGGCGTACCGGTGCTGCTGGATTTCACCTCGGCCTGGCGCGCCCCGCGCTGGCTGCGGCGCAACCCGCTGAGCCGGCAGATGCGCCGCAGCGACATGAAGAACCTGCTGAAGATCCGCCAGCGCGTGACCGGCCAGGCGCCGAGTGCCGCGCAGGCCGCGCTGGTGGCCGACCCGGGCTGGGTGGCCGCCGTGCGCCAGGGCTGGAAGCGGTTCTACAGGTGGGCCAAGCGCCGCTGATCGCTTTCGTAGAGTCGAGCTTGCTCGACCGCTGTTCTGTAGAGCCGAGCCCACGCTCGGCTGCGCTGCGTACATCGCGCGAAATGCAGCCGAGCATCGGCTCGGCTCTACAACATCGCGCCGAACGGGTTACAGCGCGTCCGCGTCCAGCTCGCCGGTACGAATACGCACCACGCTGCCCAGGTCGTACACGAACACCTTGCCATCGCCGATCTTGCCGGTGCCGGCCGCCTTCACGATGGCTTCGACCACGGCCTCCACCTGGTCATCGGTCACCGCTACTTCCAGCTTCACCTTGGGCAGGAAATCGACCACATACTCCGCCCCCCGGTACAGCTCGGTATGGCCCTTCTGGCGACCGAAGCCCTTTACTTCCGTCACCGTGATCCCGGTAACCCCGCGCTCGGCCAGCGCTTCGCGCACGTCGTCGAGCTTGAACGGCTTGATCACCGCCATGACCATCTTCATCGTCGATCTCCTGTATTCCGGCGTGGAGGATAGCGCCTGAACGCGGCCCGTGCGAAACCCCTGCCGCCTGTTCGCAGCCATGGGGCCAGCAGTATCCTTATGCCTGAACGCCCTGCCCGCGCAGGATGCACGGGCCTAACTCACGGAGCACACCATGATCGACCTGAACCAAATCGATGACCTGGCGCGTCGCCTCAGCGACATGGTGCCGCCGGGCCTGCGCGAATCGCGCGAGGAACTGCAGGCCACCTTCAAGAGCGCACTGCAGGCCGGCCTGGCCAAGCTCGACCTGGTCACCCGCGAGGAGTTCGAAGTGCAGCGCGCCGTGTTGCTGAAGACCCGCGAGAAGCTGGACGCGCTGGAAGCGGCCGTGCGCGAACTGGAAGGGCGCTCGACATCAGATTGAGTTGACGCCACTTTCGCCAGACGGCGAGGCGAAAAGCAGACTACCGCTCATCGTCAAGCGCGAAGTGCCTCACGTCCTCGAGATCGAACACGGCACGATCCTGCGTGAGCCGAATCCGCCCGGACACCTGCACGCAGGCAGAGATATTGCACAGGCCAGGACTGTTACGCTCCAGGCATACACGCTTCTGTTCGGCGTAAAAACGTGCGACCGAACTGGCGGCCCCATGCTTGCCGATATCGAGGATACGTGCGCCATCGCTGCAGCGGGAGTTGCGCAGAACCTCTTCGTGGCGGTTATCCGTTACATATCGAGCTGACAACACGACCTCTTCCCGATCATACTCGCCGGGATTCTTAGCGATGGCACACAGCACTTCATCATGAGGATCGTCGATTACGGTTGTCGCTCCCCCACTGGCACAGGCAGATAGCAGCAGGCCCAGCATGGGCACTAATGACGCTGATTTCATAGTCATTTGTCCTTCTCGGTCTTGGGCTGACGTGCTTCCCAGTTTGCAACAGAACCCTCCACCCCCTTGGCCTGTTCACTCTTGCTGATGTTGATCCCAAGGCCTTTCGCAACAACCGCCTCCGTGCCGTAAGCACTCCGCTCTGTGGCACGAACCTCATCACTGGTGGCCGCGGGGCTGGACGCGCTGGAAAAGGCCGTACGCGAGCTGGAAGGCCGCAGCGCCGCAGAATGAAAAAAGGAGGCGCACGGCGCCTCCCACTTACAGAGTATTTCGCGGATGGGGCCTTGCCGCAAGGCCCTTGCGGCGCCCTAGACTCGCCGGCCTGTCGATCCGGCAGGACAGTCAGGGGCAGTGCCGATGGCACAGGACACCGAATGGACACCCGTTACGCATGACACCTGCGGCCAGGTCGCCGGGCCGTTCTATCACGGCACCCGCGCCGATCTGGCGGTGGGCGAGTTGCTGAGCGCGGGCTTCAGGTCCAACTATCGCGACAGCGTGGTGATGAACCACATCTACTTCACCAGCATTGCCAAGGGCGCGGGGCTGGCTGCGGAGATGGCCCGGGGTGAAGGGCGACCGCGTGTGTACATCGTGGAGCCGACCGGTCCGTTTGAGGACGACCCGAATGTGACCAACAAGAAGTTTCCCGGCAACCCGACGCGGTCGTATCGCAGTGCGCAACCGTTACGGGTGGTGGGGGAGATTACCGAGTGGGAGCTCTACGACGCCGAGTTCATCCGGCAATTGAAGGCGTTTGTTGCTTCGGGGAGCGGGGAGATCATCAACTGATGAGCGCTGCGGGCGGAGCGGTAGGCTCTACTTCTTCCTCGGCATCGTAGATGTCCAGCCCGAGCTCGATGCCGCGCTGCCCCAGCGCGAGCATCGCGCGCGGCGAAAGCGAGACACCGTCATTGCCGCTGGCCATGAAAAGGCCGCAGAACAGGTCCGGCCGGAACGGTGCCAGAGACTGCCATGCAGCGAGATCGCTGGTGAGTTGATCGAGGATCTCGAAGATCTGCGCTTCCAGATCTTCAGGCTCACGCCGAGCCGCATTGAGCCGCCAGCTTCCGGTCCTGGCGATACGCACGGCGCCGGGTTGGCTGCCTGTGAGCTGCTGGCCCTTGTGATGCGCGGCGGTTGGGCTCGCGCCAAGCAAGGCAGTGATCTCGTCTGGATTGAGCTCATCCCCGAAGAACCGAAGGGTGACCAGGGAGTGATGTAATACGGGCATTGGTTTTCAGTTGCGTGCGTTCTGTTGATGTTGGCTTTCGGCCAGATGCAGACACCCCAGCTGCATCCGGGCAGAGGTGCCGCTCTGGGTATCTGCCCCCAGGCCTCGCGCCTGACGGGCCTAAGGGTCTGCACAGGCTGCCCCTTCAGCTCGAAGTGGCGCGACGCAAAGCGTCCATTTGTGCCCAATAGCATCAATGCCGCGCAGCGCAATAGGGTCCGCAAACACGTGCATTGAAGCAAAGGTCATTGCCGGAATCAGTTCCGCCGTTAAGGCCAAGCCAATCCAAGTACCGATGCAATTTCCAGGCGGCTGCCGCCGGACGACGGAGCCGACTGGTGACTGCGCTCCGCAAGCGCTTGCTGGGCAAGAACCCACGCTACTGTGCACACTCAGATAAAGGCAGCAACGGTTATGCTCTAGTTACTTTCTTTAAGACTACGAGTGATGGACTACACTTGACAAGAACGAAGTCAAACCTCTTGATCTCATCCTTCATCATCAACACTTCTGATGGGACGGTTCCATTTATGAAACTAACCCTGACCGCGTACTTGTTGGTGTTCGTCATAGCTACTGTGGTAATGGGATTGCCGGGATAGCAGTCGAGCGTTACTCCACCCATGCCCGAATATGACTGAGAGTCCATTAAATTCACCTTTCCTTCGATAGAGAATTAAGCGCGATTATAAGGGAGCCTTCCGAATTCCTTGCCCTGAACCAAGCTGACCCGCTCAACGAGTTCGGTTTGAATGACTATTGGGAGGCATGCTGGCTGCCAAGGAGGCAGCTACCGATACCAATCTCCTTGAGCCCCTGGACCAGCGAGCCTAGGCACGCGGGATCGGAGTAGACGGCTTTGTAGTCCGATCGAGTTTCTTTTCCTTCAAAATCCCACGCGGTACTGCTCCGCAACCTACCACGCCAGCGCGACGTTTGACGCCCCATTTCCGCATAGGATCGCGAGAGCGGACCGCGAGCTCGCTCTCTTCGTGTAGCCTATTGAAGTCCGTAAGCATCGCGATCCTTAGCGCAGAATCGAAGGCCTAGAATCGAAATCAGGTCAGATCAGCTAACAGCGACTGATACGTCGCAGTGTCGGCCGTTACCAGCGGAGCCATGGTATCGCGCAGAAAGGTGTGTGTTGTGCTTCCACCGTTTCTTATCTGAAGGAGCCGCCGAAGGCCATTGACCATTTCGCCTGCGGCTGACTTTACATCGTCGACATCGTTCATTCGCGTCACGCTCTCTCTCATCGCCTCCGCCTTAATCCGCAGCGCCTGAGACGTAAGGTGACAACTTCCACGCTGGAGACATAGCTTTCCGATAATTTCATCTGACAGAAGATATGATTCTAGGTGGCGTTCAGTGGTTACGCAGATGCCTCTTCCCTTAAGCTCTTGCACCTCCTCATCCGAACGGTAATCACGATCAACGACACGCCGTATTGTTGCATTTGGAAATACCGCCCGGAGCGCCTGGAACGCGCTTCCCGACGCATCCATGACTGCATCTGCGTTGCCAACCGACACGAACGAGCTTTGCGGCTGCGAAGCGCTGAAGATGCGCTCAAGCACCTGAGCATCAAAACTCTTGTTTTTCGGACTATTCGGATCTCCTTCACACAGGTAGATGGTGTTAGGGCCAACAAGTGATGAAAGGCTGCCAAGTGTGAGTTCCAGTGACTTATCCCACAGTTGCCGATCAGGACTAGAAGGCAGTATCTCTTGCTCGACGTCGTAGTCCCTATTGCTAAAGTCCAAGAACGCTACAGAACCTGGCTGCTCTGATTCGATCTTCTGCGCTTCCAACAGCATTCCAAGCGAATGAGTGGAACACCACAGCTGCCCGTCCTCTGGTATAAGGCCAAACAGTGCCCGAAGCGTAGCTGCCTGCTTTTCAGTATGAATATGAGCCTCAGGCTCATCAATGAAGAAGATCGCGTCTGGGTAGTGCGAAGAGTTGACAACGAGATCGAGTATCAAATCAAAAACAGATTTCTCTCCTGCAGACAGATTCTTGTAATGGAATTCCGAGCTGGCACCCTTCTTAAAATAGAAGCACCCTTGATTGAGGGGGTCACCGATCGAGGAAAACCAAAGGTCATCGAAGACATTGTTTAGAGTGACCTTGATCTTGCCCGCAAGCTCATCTCGAAGGTCCCCCACCAGCATCCCTGAGTTGTTAGAGTTGTAGACCCCTGCAAGGGTGCTGCCCACGAGTCTTTGATAGTTCTGCGAGACAGAGAATTCGTTCGCTATGAAGCGATCCACCCGGGGATTATCGACGGGCGACTCTACCCGCTGGAGCTGGTGAACATTGAAGTCAGGCTCATTGCGATATGCGGTTCTAAAATACAACTTATCTCGAAAATCTCGCGCAGTGCTGTCAACCCCATGAAATGACACCACGACCGACTCTCGGGTCCAGTCCTCGCCGGGCGCTGATTGATCCTTGCGAAGGTAACGAGCGTCTCCCACGCTTCCCCACCCCCTTAGGGAGTGCCAGTGATTGAATGCCTCTAGCAGGCTACTCTTCCCTGAACCGTTTGGTCCCACCAGCACAACCAGCTTAGCCCCTACGGGTATAGGCCCAACTTGAAGATCAGTGAAACGCTTAAAGGATCTGAGCCGAACTTTCTCAACGCGCATGCATATCTCCTTATACCGGAATCTGCCAGCCAGTTCCTCGGCCTCGGCCGCCCAAATTGCTCACAGCGCCCCCGGGGACAGCCAGGAAAGCGTTGCCGAGATTAGTGCGCGTGGGCGAGCTTATCAACCGGGACCTACCCGCACTCCTCTGCAGTCAGCTGGCCATACGCGCGCGCTCGGGAGACGTAGCTGTCATGCGTACGCTTATTGAAGACCGCGACGAATCGCCGTTCCGCGCTTGGGTCTGGATGCATCTTTCGCGCATGCTGGGTCGAGACCTGAGCCAGGATCGATTTGAAGCGATCAACGAATTCGGTAGGCCGTACGACGACGATGTCGGCGGGCCAGCGTATGTAGGGGGAGACGACGGAATCGAGCTGGAGCCCCTTGCAGCCGATGAGAACAAGCGCGCCGAAGAGGAGGCTGCTCAGCTGTTCGCCGAAATCGAAGAGCACTACGAATTGAATTGATCACGCCCGGTCATGGGCAGGCTCCTGCTGAAGGGGTCTGCCCGTGATCTTGCGGCAGGCATGCCTAGCCGGAACGCAGCAACGATCCGATGAAAAACACCGACGCCAGTGCCGCCCAGGACAGTACCGCGATGGTGATCAGCAGCACCTTCCGATGCATCACCTGCGCCTCCTGCCGATAGGGCGCCTTGCGGTCGTACGGCCTGACCAGCCCCGACAGTTCACCCGGGATGCTCAGCGCCCCCAACAGCAACAGGGCGAGCACGCAGAACCCGAACACCGTTCCGACATCACCCACCCGGGCGACGTCGGCGGGGGCATGGGATTGGCTGACAAGAGCTTCGAAGAACACCCCAACCCAGTCGGCCAAGAGCGCGGCCATGATTGCGACGAACCCCAGATGGCTGAAAAGATGCACCCAGAAGCGGGCCGGTAGTTTCATCGCGTGTGGTCCTTTATCCTGGTACCGGTCACCTTGGTCATTGTCTCCATTCTCCGTGTCGCGCAGCCGCCTGCCGCGAAACAGCCCCAATCGTGCGCCCTTGCCAATCTTGCACCAGACAGTGCAACCATGGACGATCCTCCTGCCACTGATGAGCATCTGAAAGCTTCATCCAAATGGGGACTGAGCATGCGTCTGTTCAAACTATCCTGCTTGCTCGCAACGCTCGGCTTCATTGCCCCAGCCTGCCACGGAAGTGAACCAGGCCAAGCCAGGCATGAGCGCTGCCTGCAGCTGATCGAGCAGCATGTTGAGGACTCGAGGGGATGGGACAGGACGTTGTACCGCATCGAGGAGGAAGGCTCCGGAAATTCGGATCGAGGGTTCGCTGTGCAGTACCTGGAGGACCTGAAAGTGCTCCTGCCCCGCGACGGGTTGAAATCTTTCCACGTTGATGTCGACCCGACGTGCAACGAAATCGTTCGTGAAACCTACTACCAGTAGAACCTCTCGGACGTTGTCGGTACCAACACCTCCTCTTAGCATTGCGCACAACAGCGGGCAATCAGTGTTGCGCCGCTGCTCAGCAGTGATCGGGCCCAGCAGGAGGCTGCGCCCGCAAGGCTGGCTCCAACACTATCCATTGCAGTGTTTCGGTTGCCACTCAATTCGAGTCCCGATAGCGATTGAAGCGATCCGTCGTCCAATCACAAAAGCGGCTCGGCTGTGAAAGAAGTATCGAGCCGGCCCCTACTTGAACATGTCCATCAAGTCGTTGTCTTCATGCCGCTGCTCCCACGTGGAGAGAAAGCAGAAACTCACCCCGCTGCGCATGGCAGCCTTCTGGAAACCGGCCAGTTCTTCCTTCGTGACCGGGTATTCAACCGGATCAAAGTGCAGTAGCGCCCACGGCTTGACGAGTGAGAAACCTGGCGTGAGCTCCGAGAAGATCGCCTTGAGCTGAGGCCCAAGCGTGGTGAAATCCTTGATCGCCCCCGCGCGATTGCCCAGTGCGTGGCACTGGCGGCGAATCGTTCTGTCCCCACCCACTACGCGGGCCATGAAGTGGTCCTGGTGCACTTGAACGTAGATCAGCTGACGGCGAAAGATCTTCATCCCTTTCTCAGCTCCGGCCACTCAACGGCCATCCATGCCCTGTCGCGCCCGCCCATCAAAGCGCGGGGCGCATCTTCGCTTCCCCCGAACCCCTGCGCAGCAGGTACATCGCAACCAGGAATGGCCAGAGCGAGTTGATGGACGAGAACACGCGCTGAGTCAGCCCTCTGTAGCCCTCCGGGTCCGCGCCCACCACATTCAACCATAGATAGACGACGCTCGCGATGCTCACCAGAGCGGTCACGGCGTACGCCCTTCGGTTGGCAGACCACGCGCTCAACTCGATGTGCGACATCGCCGGCGCGATGATGTTGGCGATACCGATGGTGTAGAAGCCGTGCATCGGATGACCCATGGGCCAGAGCCCGTTGGTCAGCATCGAGACGCCAAAGATCATCCAGCAGATGGCACCCAATGCAATGCGACGCCCGGATTCGCGCCACACCCCGATGGAGAACGCCACGAACCACACGCCGGAGCCGATGGCGGCGATCCTGGCGCAGATGCTTGCAAGCGTGGGTGCCTGCAGCAGCTCGCTAGCGTGCTGTGCAAGCGGGTTGTAACCCGGTGCGAACACGGCGGCAACGCTGGTCCAGAACAGGAACCACGGAAGCGGGATCAGACCCGCGCAGAGAAGCAGTCGGCTGCGGCGTTGCACGTGCAGTGATCCTCGTATTGGCCTACGCCAGTGGGTGGAATCCATTCGAACGCTGCAGAACCTTGCTGCTGCGGGCAGGATGGTCTTGAATGACTACAGCGGTAGTCAGATTGCGCGCGGCACCCGGTAGGTTCAATAGGCAGGAAGTCATTTAAACCCCCTAGCCGGTGTCACAGCGGTTCCATCGCATGACCTCACGTCAAGACGCCAGCAATTCTAGGGCGAGCACGCCACCTCCCACTTTCCGTACGAAGCCAGCCCGAGAGATGCCGCAAGCCTGTTCGACGCCACGTTGTCGAACTGACAGCGGTACTGGGCTTCATATCCGCACTTGCCGGCATACTCGATCATCGCGCGCACCAAAGACGCCGCGAGACCCTTGCCGCGTGCTCGGGGCATGGTCAGCACGCCCATATCGGCAATGGCCGCGCCGCCCCATGGGTAAAGGCTGGAGACAGCCAATAGTTCCGACTCGGCGAATGCGCCAAATGCCGCCCAGTGCCCGGCTTCCACGGACGCATCGTCCTGGTCGCTCTGAGATATCTGTGCCATGAATCCATCGAACAGCACAGCATCTTCAGGCGTCAACTGGCGTACCTCAGCCGAGGCGTTGCCCTGCGTTGCAGAAAGTCCGGTGACTGGCACGTGGTAGATGACATCTGGCGCATGCATCTCGACGCCTGCTGCGTGGAGCGCCTCGCGTAGCCATTGCAGTGTGATCGCAGGACTGTCCGAGGTGATTCCCACAGTGGAGGCAATGCAGGGAGACACTGCGGCACGCATGGTGCCATTGGGGGTCACCAAGACCATTGCCCGACGCTCGGTGGTGAGGTGGGGGTTTATCACCAGACTGAAGCCGCTTGCCGTCGGCACGGGGATGCCGTAGCGGAAGAGCCCATCCCAGTAGGTGACAACGGCCGAACTGAAAGGATGCATTGCTACTCCCAAGCCTGCCTTGCATCACCAATTCTAAGCGGCTTGATCTGCAGCGCTCCACCTCGAGCCAGAAGTGGATGCCGCACTGGCTCGCTTCCGAGCAAGCTTGCGGCGTCTTCCTGTTCCATCACATGGGGGATCACACATTGCCGTCGAACCAATGCTGTCGCATTTGCCGCGCCTTGCGTCTCTGGCGGAAGAATTTGACGACTCCGTTCCAGAAGTGCCTGTGCGCCTAGCCCACCAAGGCTCTCGCCCCTTTCCGCGCTATGCGACAATGCCGAAAACGTCTCGGGTTTTGGCGGCATTGACCCCTACCCCTTGGCATTCAACACAACGGCGAGTAATCGTTGCTCCGCCACCGTGCATCGGTGGCCGGGACTCGAAAACCCGTTGTTGTGATGAAGTTTGCGCTTGCCAGCCGGCATCAACTTGCTTGGTGCCGGCTGGCAATCCGTCTGCCGGCTATGGCGGGCGGGGCGTGGGGGCCTCGTGCCCGCCGGCGATCATCACACACCGGTTTTCGAGCCACGCCCTGTCCGCCACCTTTATCGGTGGCGGCTTCCGCCTGCTTGCACGGAGCCTGCCATGACCACGCCGCACTCCCCACCCCCGCGCCCCATCCAGGAAGCCCCGTCACCCGCGCCCGCGCTGGACCCCAACAGCCTCATTGCCACCCTGCGCGCCATCGGCGCCGGCGCGGCGGCCGACGGCCGGCCATGGCCCGAACGTCACCTGCTGCGCAGCCGACAGATGGCGATGTCCGACGCCGACTGCGCGGCAACCGGCCAGCGCATCGTGCAGGAAATCCTGTTGGCAGCCGAGCGCACGCGCCAGAACGGTGAGCCCGAGCAGTACGTGGGCGACCGCGTGATGGAGGGGCTGGTGATGGCCGATATGGCGCTCGCGGCGTTCATCCACGAGCGCATGCGGCCCAAGGCCTGAGGTCGGGGTGAGTGATGAAGAAGCACAGCCTTGTTGCTGCGGCGGCCTGCATCGTGGCGATCGCCGTGGTATGGGCCGCGTGGCCCGCGCCAGCGAGTGATCGGGAGTGGTCCTACCAGAAGCTGAAGCCCTTCGATTACCGGTTGCTGCACGGCGACGCGCTGGGCTTCGTTTCCGCCAAGGCCGTCGAAGGCTTTGAATTCCACACGCGCTATGCTGGGGCGACGTCTTTCGAGATCCGGTGTAAGGGCGTTGTGGTGATGGAGGTGGAGAGTGCGCCCTCGCGCGTGCTGATCCGGATGCCTGCCGATGCCGCGTGGCGGGCACCGGATATCGAGCACCTGCGCATGAGCTTCGAGCGTTGGCTGTTTGTGCAGCAGATTGAGGGGCGGCTGCTGGTGGAGCGTGCGGGGCCATCCTGGGTTGAGGCGCGGTTGAGGCGTTTCGATGGGTCGATGCCGGATACGCAGAGGTGTCTGTTTGGGGTGCCGCGCAGTGCTTGGCTTTAAGTCCCCTCACGCATCCACCTACAGTACGGATCCGGTAGCGACTACGGGACCGCCAGGGGGAGTTCTGAGGCTCACCCCCGCCAAAGGCAGTGGTCTTGCCACCCCTTCGCAGCCCCGAGGCTATTCGTTCGGACCTCGCTCGTCAGGCCGACCGAGAGATGAGTATCGACACGCTCACGCCAATCTCTTGCATCAGCGGTCGTACCGTTCAGAAGTTTGCGAAGCAGTAGCAACAGGAAGAAGCAACGATTCGGTGCATATGGCGCTTCCTGTTCAGACCACCCCGCAGATCGAGGGCGAACCGCCGAAATGCCTAACTCTTTGTTCCACAGTCTGCCGTGGTGGGCAACGACGTTCCTGGCGACACTGGTGACATGCAGCCAGTTCGCGAAGACGGGCGCTGCGACCTGCATCTCTCCAGCGACAACCTTTTGTTCCTTGTTGTGCAGTGCTTTGTAGAAGCGAGAGAGTGACCCCAATGACATGACTTCTGTCGCCATCCAGATCGGAACTTTGGGGAACGCCGGTGCACTGTACTTGTCCTTGTAGTGTCGAATGAACGTCTCCTTGGATCGCATCACTTCACTCTCGACGCTGGCAAGCCAATCCGCATACTCCTGCCCAGCGAAGGTCAGATTGCGAGGCTCCAAGTGACCGAAGGCGCCGTAGGCATGCGCAAAGTGGTATGTGAGCACAGTTCGCGTTGCTACTTCGATATGGCCAACGGCCTCCATCACCAGGTCTCGAAGCCCTCTATCGAACTCATAGAGGCTGACCGCGTCCTCGAAGGTTGCTTGGTCATGGAAGTGATCACTACCGGGAACACGCTGGGTGTAGAGATAACCCATGAGACGGTAGTAGCCGACACGCTGCAGGTATCGATTGGCATTGGCGGTATCGCCAATGGCAAGCCCACGCTGCTCGAGCAGATCCAACTGCTCCTGAATCGACAGGGGCAATTTGCGGTAGCGAGTCATCCTGACTCCAATCCGTAGTCAAAAAAAACCCGCCAATTTGAGCATGTCGCGAACTAGCGCGTCAGAGGCTTGGCGGGTGTGTTGGGTGAATTCTAGCGCCTTCTTTGCTTACCTTCAAGTAAATGTGTGTAGTTCCGGGTAATCGTAAATGCTTGTACGAAAAGCACTTCGTGGAGAACTTTCTTGATCTCGCGCAGTATCACGGGCGCAGATCCAGCGACGTGAAAGGCCTGCCCGGGCGGGCGGCAACTGCCCATTCCCCGGCGTTGTTCCACTTCATACCGGTTGAGTTCCGACACTTGATCGCGGACACCGGTCGCTACCAAGCAAGCAGGCGCAGTCCAACGGTCTGCCAGAATCCCCCTAGCCACTTCACCCGCAATTCCCGATGGTTCGCCGCAACGCGCCTGCCGCACCATCAAGCGTCCCTCCGCAGGAAACCGTTCATGAGCCTGGCGCTGGTCCACAGCCGTGCCCGCGCCGGGGTTGATGCCCCTCTGGTGCGGGTGGAAGTGCATCTTTCCGGTGGCCTGCCCGCCACCCAGATTGTCGGACTGGCCGAAACCAGCGTGCGTGAATCGCGCGAACGTGTACGTGCCGCCCTGCTCTGTGCACGCTTCGACTTCCCGCAACGGCGCATCACCTTGAATCTCGCACCGGCCGACCTGCCCAAGGAAGGCGGGCGCTACGACCTGGCCATCGCGCTGGGCATCCTCGCGGCCAGCGGACAGGTCGATCCGCAGTCGCTGCTGCAATACGAATTCCTGGGCGAGCTGGGACTCACCGGCGAACTACGCCCGGTGGCCGGTGCATTGCCCGCCGCGATTGCCGCCGCTGAAGCCGGGCGCATCCTGGTGGTGCCGCCCGGCAATGCTGCCGAGGCGGCGCTCGCCGAGCACGCCGATGTACGTGTGGCGCGTACGTTGCTGGAATGCTGCGCCGGGCTGGGCAACCCGCGCCTGCTGCCGCCCGTGGAGCGCGTGGACATCCCACCGCTGCCGCTGCCCGATCTGGCCGACGTGCGCGGGCAGGGGCATGCGCGGCGTGCGTTGGAGGTGGCGGCGGCCGGTGGCCATCATCTGCTGCTGATCGGCAGCCCGGGCTGCGGCAAGACGCTGTTGGCCTCACGCCTGCCCGGGCTGCTGCCGGATGCCGAAGAGGCCGAAGCACTGCAGCTGGCTGCGATTGCCTCGGTGAGTGGCGAGGGGTTGGACCCGAAGCGTTGGCGGCAACGGCCGTTCCGCTCTCCCCACCATAGTGCGAGCGCGGCGGCGCTGGTGGGCGGCGGCAACCCGCCCTGCCCCGGCGAGATATCGCTGGCCCATCACGGCGTACTGTTCCTGGACGAACTGCCCGAGTGGAACCGCAGCGCGCTGGAAACGCTGCGCGAGCCGCTGGAGTCGGGCCATATCCGAATTTCCCGCGCGGCGCGCAGTGTGCAGTACCCGGCTCGCTTCCAGCTGGTGGCGGCTTTTGTGAGAAATCCCACCATGTAAGCATTTAGGTCGTCAGGGGTGACAGAACGAGCCGACCAAATTCTTCACGGCAGACGGGGTCTATTCTAGGGAAATGGAGGCCTTGGGCTCTGCTAGAGCAAGCGTGTAAGCCTTTCACCGTGGATCGCAATTCTGTCGAAGTCGGCTGCGGTGAGCTTGATAAGGCTTGTTGGGAATCTCGCTACGAAGTTTGCCTCCTCCTCATCTGCAGAGTCCGCACTGGTTGGACTGCCGATGTAGATCATTGCTCCCCTATTGGCACTCTTAGAGAGGTAGTGGTGAAAGGAGCGAACCCTCAGTGCATGTGACTGGTCAGACATGATGTCGGCCACGCGCTTGATCCGGAATGGATTCAGAGAGTATTTGCTGAAGCCCATATCCAAGGGCCTTCCTGCATCTGACACCAGGATGAAGTGGCCGTTCGGCTCCTTCGGCTCTCCACTACCCGCATCAAAGAAGGGCTCAAGTCCAAGGTTGTCGTATACGCCACCGTCGTAGAGATGGATTACAGAGCCCGGCTGGGAGTCTACGGTTTCGTGTGCAGGCCCGCTCCAGTTCGCTCGACGCTTCCACCTGAATTTGTCCGCCCTGAGGCGAAGCGGACCAAAGCCGCCTGGGAAGGCGGCCGAGACAGCCATTGCGCTGGCCAGGGGGAAGTTGCCCGCAGCTGCGTAGCCCGTGAGGTAATCTCCCAAGTCTGCACGCTTGAACCGAAAGCGGCGTCCGTTCTCAGCATTGGTCCCATTGATTGACCAATCAGGTGTCGCGGGAAGATCGCAAAGCCTGTTCTCAATGCCCCACCGGCGGCGCAGTGCAGCTGCCAAGAGATTCGAGCGGCTCAACAAGAACCGGAGATTCGAGAGGCTCGACAATTCGCGGAGTGCATCCCACTGGAGGCTGCGTGAGGTGAGTTCATCGCGGAGTGCCGGGTAGATCTGTTCGAGAAACCGCTCTGAAGTCGGCCATGCCATGCCAGAGCGATGCAGCACAAGTCCGGTGATAAGGCTCCCTCCCGACACGCTGGATATCCGAGACACTGACTCCAAACAACCAGCCCTTGCCAGCGCCCGCATGACCCCCAAGTGGAAGGTCATTGCTCTGATGCCTCCACCGGACAGCACTAGATCGATCTGGCGATCTTTCAAGGCTGAACCTCCGCCTGGACAACACGAATGTCATGGCTTCCAACGATGACTTGGATTACCGGAAGGCCTTCTTCGTGCATTCCCATAGCGAGCTCGACCAGCTGCACAAGATCAGCTCGGCTTGGCTCTGGAGGACAGCCGTCTGGGTGGCTGTGCCACTCTCCAACGTATCCAACGATTCCAGCAGTGCGGTTCTGTGCCTCTGCGACAGCCTCTGGCATTCCGGCAACGCCGCGCTCAAACGAAGCGGGCGTACCCTTACTGTCGGCTGGCGCCGGGAGCGCATCTACAACGACGAGCAGGTTCTGCGTGAAGTCGTGGTAACCAAGGAGGATGCCCCCCGTCTCGTTGGGAAGACTATTGCCGCGCAGAGCATGCAGATGTTCGTGTAGGCCTTCATCCATGTAGATGCAGAGACCATTAGCTGCTTGGTGTATCCGCCTATCAGACAGTGGGATCTCTATCGCTTCCGTTTGACCGCTCAAATCTCGCTGCCAGATCAACGCGGCGGCCTGGGGGTTGGCAATATGGACTGGGATGCTCTCGGCAAACTGACAGGCATGAATCATCACACTCGAGTACGGTAGGACCATTGAGATGTCACGGCACGATGCTCCGCTCCAAAACGCTCCGCGATGGCCCTCAAGATGGGCCCTTCCCCAATCGGAATTGATGATGGCGCGGTAGTACTGAGCTTCAATCGTACGCAAGCACCGTTCCTTGGCGACGTCCTCAAGCATCATGACTCCCGACCGACCGGTGGGAGTTACGAACACGCTCACATGCCGTGATCGATCATCCACGACTGCTGACGCCCGCGGGTACCCTAGGTCTGCAGTTGCATCTACGACCAAGTTTGCGCTCCTGAGGGCCTGCGCCAGCTCTGGCGATGTACTGGTAAGGACGTCTTCCTCGAGAGGAGTCACAGCCGAACCGTTACGCGTGACCTCCCTGGCATTCGCGGAGACTGCCAGAACCTTGGGTAGCCCAATCTGTCTATTGAATGCAGTGTGGCGTGACAGATTGTGCGGTCGGACATGATCCTTATCCACTACAGTCCACCGACCCCAGCCAGATCGAACCCATAGGTCCAACAAAGCACTTCCCAAAGATCCAACGCCGATCAATACGCCTTGCGGCCCTGCATCGCTGAAGCCTGACTGGGTGCGTGCACGTTCAGGGCTGTTCTCCCAAAGAACGGTGACTGGATCAAGCCCGATAGACTCCCAACCTTCCTGCGGCTGATTTCCAACAACACCAACTGAGCTGAAGTACCGACCGTCATGCGGGATAAGGGCACCGAGCATAGTTCCGATCTTCAGTGCCCCACCATCAAGGAAGAAGGCGCGATAGGTGATTCCTTCGACCTCGCCAGTCGACGCACGCTTGATGGGAACAGAGAGCAGCACAAGCGTGCTCGGAACCTCATCCTGGCGAGTGAGTCCGCCTGAAGGCGTCGCTGCCTGGATAGCTGCTGTTACAAGCGGAAGCAGGTCCGCTCCTCGCCGTGCCAAAAGCTCATTCAACTGTCCGAGAGTATGCGGATCCCATTCAATCATCCCGCCTTCAATGGGCTCAAGATCTACCTTGACCAGAGTAGCGTGGAGAGACTTGTTGGCAGGCAGTTGATCAACGATGCGCAGTGTCCAGCCATCGTCCTTACGCGCAGCTGCAGCGATGACACTGAGCTTCCCCCTTGCCGCCAGTTGGTCAAGATCCCAAGGGATCAGCAGTTCATGCCGAGACTCAAAGAACAGCATGTCCAAAGGCTGATCGGCCAGATGCAGCTCGCCCTTGGCATTCTTCTCCATCCACCACTGGATCCGAGCAAGAAATGACGAAGGAGTCCAGGTGCGAGCGACAACGGGGGGCGGTTCGAAATACAAGCAGAGCTGAGCTGGGCCCTGCGACGTCACGCTGTTTTGGTGTGCAAGCCTCGGAAAGTCCTTTCGCATTGACCAAACGACCGTTGCCTTCGCATCGTCCTGAGGTACATGTATAAGCATGCGCTCCCGAAAGCGGAGCCCGTATTCATTGTGGGTGGGCACACCGTGGCATTCAACGTCCACCATTAGGTAGACGGTCTCCAGCTCATCTACCTTGGCGCTACGCATCACCTCAATGAGCTTGAAGTCACGGTGAGCATTGACAGCTGCGATCATCGCGCTTGTACGCGATGTGACTGCCGCTAGATCGTCGAGAGCAGTCAATGTATGCGCAAAGTACTCCGAGCTCATGCTCCTGCCCTGGCTGGGCGGGAGGCAACGATGGCCGCAGAGCCAAATGACGACGCTGCTTTCGTCCATGTGACGCCTGCGGCAGCCACCTCAAAGACAATTGGCTTGGGCTTGTTGGCGTTAGGCTCTTCCATGGTGACGAGGAAGGATCTTCCACCAACCTTCTCAAGATAGGACGCGTAGGTTCTGCGGGCTTGAATGTGGGGTGGCTGGACCTGCTCGTAGGACTCTTTAATGTCGGGCACAGGTTTGCAGCAAGCGACGATGTACGAGTCCTTCTTTCCCATCATGAGAAGTTCAGCGACCTTTTCGCAGGGAACAGTGTCCTTCTCCCCCTTTTCTGCCCCGAGTGCCTTGTAGCTGCAGTGATGGGGAATGTTGAAGAGGTCCCAGGCAAGACGGTCTTCATTGCCGTGATACTTCGTAATGTCGACAATTCTCTCCAGGTCGCAGTAGTCGGCATCACCAACTTCCAGGTAGTCGTAGGTGCGGCCGTCTGCCTGGAGCCTCACGTTGAACACCAAGGCTGCTGAGTTGCGGATGATGTCCCCATCGTCGCAATGTTCGACGAAGGGCGAGTGGCAGAAGAACTCCACGTTGTCTTCTTGCAAGGTGAAACCCGGAACGACAGTGCCAGCGTCGACAAACAGGTGATCCCGGGCCGTCAATGCTTCGCCGCGTGCTTCCAACTTGGGCTCCAGCCACTCCATCAGCGCCTCTGGCTGTGAGAAGACCAGAATGCCTTTTCCTTCCAGCAGACGGTGGCGCGCCTCTTGCCTCAGAAGCACGAACTCTTCGCTCTGCTGTTCTTGGGTGGCCTCCTCCAAGAGCATTGCTGCGGGGACCCACAACTGGTCGATCTTGATCCGACCGTCGCCATGATAGACCTTTGCATGCTCCAGCCAGAAGAAGTCAGTGCTTCCCTCGATGTGATCATTGTCTGCGTGGGTGAATGCAACGACGTCGAAGCTTTCCTTGCCTGCGTCGGCAAGGTCTTTCTTGAGAGCTGCCTTCAGATCAATCTCTGGTGTCGACTCTTCTTCCGCGCACTGTTTGTGACGGAAGTCGAAGAGAACTCGTTTTCCATTATCAAGAATGATCTGCGTCGTGTCCCCGTTACCAACCGGGTAGAAAATCACTTGGTGCTTAGTCGCCATCTCGACATCCCCCTGAAAGTTGATCCATCAATCTCAGATTGCCGCCCTGCCGTCTCGAGGCATGAGACCGCGTGCAGCCGGCTGTTTCTGTTCAGCCAAGCGTCTATTTTGTGATGACCATCACTCTTTTCAAGGGCCGGGCGGAATTTTCTTTTGTGTTTGGAGAAGAAGGGCCGAGGCCTTTAAAATCAATAACATAACAAGCCGTCGAATTGTGCGCCGGCTTGTTTGAAGGGATGGTGTCTCGAGGCCACGAGCCCAGGTACGTCACTGAGAGCTGCTCCATCTCGGCAAGATCGATCAGATACACGCACTTCGACGTTTCAACTATTCGCCTGCATCCGGGCCATAGCCCTGCCAAGCGGGCAGCTTAATTGGATTGAGTTCGACACCGATCTTCATGCCCTTGAGCAAATCGAAGAATTTATTTTGAAGATCCCCTTGACCATCATCGAGATGAATGGCAAGCATCAAACTACAGTACAACGCTCTTGCCGCTAGCGCTTCGGCTTTTATCAGCAACGTATGTTTGACGCTAGTTACACCTGTATGCACAATTTCTGATCGAGCATCGTAAATTTTTCCAAGATCCGCATGGACGCGCCTTCGGTCCTCGCCCTTAAAGCAAAGTAGTGACGCGTAGTCAGCCAGAGTAATCTTGATGGGCGCGTGCTTATCGCGAGAGAAAATTGCCTCCATTGATATGACAAAGAATATGAATCGCGCCACGCTATCCTTCTCGCCCACGGCTCGACCAAAGAATTCCAGCGCGTTCCTAAGCTGTGCATTCAAGGTTTTTTCCTCACCCAAGGAGAGCAGCTTGAGGGCAATTGGTACGTCGGGCCGCTTCATTACTTGAAGAAGCTTTCTCTCCAGCTAAATGGACACAGTCAACGGGCGCATCGCCATAACCCGATCAAGCCACCCCGTACGCTTGTTGATGAGGAACAAATAGCTTGGTGTGGCCTCCTTCCCCAGCACCGGCTTCTTTACGCCGAAAACTCGACCAAACAATTCAATTAATCCGATCACGCGGCGAGCAGCTGCACGTGTCTGATGGCGTAGGGAATCCGAAGACCCATGGGTTGGCAGGAGCAACAAAGGATTGCTGCTCAGTGCCTGGTCAGTCTGCCGTTGCTGATGTTCGAATAAGTCGTCCGGCACAGCTTTGGAGTTAAACATCTTGATGCGCTTGTTCAGCGCTTCGCTCGTGGCTGCAGCTGGCACTAGTGTAAATGGACCAACTTGGAATGGGCGAAAAACGCTCTGCCTCTTCGAAGCGAAAGCTATGGGCTGAAAGAACCCTAAAGGGATGACGGCAATATAGTCGAGATGCACCGCTGTTTGTTTCAGCGCAGCATCAAGCCGCGTTGCAAACGCTCGGGCATCGTCGAGATCGCCAGCATTCAGCACTGCATAGATTAAATCGAGCGCGTGCTCCCAACCTATGTGACTACGTGTGTACTCCGACTTATAGAAGGCGGCTCCCAACTTCTGGTTCGCGTAGATGAGCTTGGCTTCCTCATCCTCATCCAACTCATTTCTCTTACGCAGCGCCTTCAACTGGGGCAGAACGGATCTCATGACCCGCTCAACCGCACCGATGTCGATTCCAGGCGTTGTACTCAGTGACATGTTGGCTACGCGTCCGTGTGGTCAGATGGTGTGAATGAGTTCTTAGACCTTCACTATAGCGTCTCCGCATCCTTGCGATGCCGCCGCTGTGACACTTACTCTTTCATCCTGCATCCAGCCAGAGAGGCCACAGTAGGTGAGTGCTTGCATCCCACGTATCTTTCACATTGAAACGCGAAGCCCACCGCGTAGCTGGGTAGGGAACCCGCGAAGATAGCTGTAGTGAATGAGGCAGAATTCTCCCGTCCAAAGATCGTCGCGATCTGAGACTTGCTCAGCTTTGACGGATCATCGCCGATGTCAGCTGGGATCGATGTGAGATAACAAAGAACCGAGGTCGACTCAGTTCCCTTGTGGGGTTTGACATAGCCATCGATTACCCAGATTTGATCGCCGTCGGGGAAGAAGGTGAGGTCAGTCATGCCTGATGTTGCTGGAGTGCATCACCAACATTAGCGGCACCTGGCCTCTTTAATTGATGATGTATGTTGACCGACGTCGCAAATTCGGCTCGCAACCGTCTCATTGCTGGGGAATGCGGCAAGTCACCCTACAGGCCTGAATTCCCGTACCGATATCAACCAACACACAATGGTCAGATAGGAGTAGTGATGAAAGAGGAACTTTGGTTCGTGGCCGAATGCGAGGACCTGGCGGACAATTGCCACTATCTAGTCTGGGTGCATAGGATCGGCTCGTCCGCAAGGCTAACAGTGGACGGTAGGGGTAGAGGGGTTCTTGTTGATGCGAAGACTGAGGACGAAGTCGTGGACCAGATCCTCGTCGTGCTTAAAATGGTGGTCGAGAAGACCCTTAGCCGGGAAGAGGTCGCAAGGGCGACGAACAAACACCTAGAAGATGCGGAGGAGGCATCCTCGGATAGCGAAGCCGACGACTCAGAGCAGATCATTGACGAGGAATCAGAAGAGCCTTCCGAGTCGGCACACCAGCAGCAGGGTTCGGCCTCCTGATGCCGTTCGGCAAGCCCGGGCGCTTGGTAAGCCTGACTGCTCGGGCCTTGTTGGCAGGAAGAAGAGTGGGTCTCCCGCAGAGACCCAGCGCACCATTGCCAATGCCCACAACGGCGCTCTGGTGATTCGACGCATTGAGCAGGATCACTCCGGGCCAGTGGATCTAATGAATCCGCGACCGCCTAGGTAGCGCTGCAAACCCATGTTGCCCTTGAGGAACTCGGCATTAGGGTCGATGCTATCGGGCTGAAGAGCGGCGAGCGGATCCACTTTGCCTTCCGGCCATTTTGCAAAAGTATGAATGACCACTGCCGACATCGGTTCAATGAGCTCTTCTTTTTCTGCCAAGGAAGGACCGCCGCTGTAGTACCCCACTCCGCGGACACCAATGAGGGGCTGCAGGAGTAGATAGAAGCGATGCCGCCAATGTTCTTCCTGTTCCTCCAGAACAAGCTTATGCGGGACGGAAGTCACCCGTTTCTTGATCCACTGATACTGGGTAAGTAGGCGTGCAGCACTAAGCCAGGCGATGCGATCTGGTTCAGGTGGATTGTAGGGCTTGGCATGTTGGCGCGCATCCAGAACTGACCCACTTTCGGCGGTGATGCGCGGGTAAAACTGACCCACCTGAAGCCCACATCCTGAGCATCTTTTGCTCGGGGGATTTCAGGAGTGATCACCATGGTCATGTTGGCCAAGATCCGGCGGATGCATTTCCGCGATGGCCTGCCGCTGCGCGAGATCGCCAAGCGCACGGGCCTATCCCGCAATACCATCCGGCGATGGCTGCGCAGCGGCCAGTCCGAGCCGGTCTATCCCAGGCGAGCCTCGCCCTCCCGGCTCGATCCCTACCGGTCCCAGTTGGAGACGTGGCTGCGTGCCGACAGCCATCGTCCCCGGCGGGAACAACGCACCGCCAAGGTGCTGTTCTCGCAGTTGCAGGCGATCGGCTATCCGGGCACCTACACCCGGGTGACGGCCTTCATCCGCCAGTGGAAGGCGGCCGGCGGCGCCAGCCGCCGCCCGGCCTTCGTGCCGTTGCACTTTCCTCCGGGTGAAGCCTTCCAGTTCGACTGGAGCCGCGAGTACGCCTTCGTCGGCAGCCACGCCAAGATGCCGCTGGATCTCGCCCACGTGAAGCTGGCCTGCAGCCGCGCCTTCTGGTTGGTGGCCTATCCCACCCAGAGCCACGAGATGCTGTTCGATGCTCATACCCAGGCGTTTACCGCCTTCGGTGGCGTGCCGCGCCGCGGCATCTACGACAACATGAAGACGGCGGTGGACGGGATCGGCCAGCACCGGGAACGGCGGGTCAACGCCCGCTTCCACGCCATGACCAGCCACTACCTGTTCGCCGCGGAGTTCTGCAACCGCGCCGCGGGTTGGGAGAAGGGGCGGGTCGAGAAGAACGTGCAGGACCGGCGCCGACAGATCTGGATCGAGGCCGGGGCCCGCCACTGGCCAGATCTGGACACCCTCAATGCCTGGCTCGCCAGCGAGTGCCGCGCCGCTTGGCCGATGCAGGCGCATCCGGATGCCTCCGACATCACCGTGGCCGAAGCTCTGGAGGACGAACAGCCCCACCTGATGCCGATGCCCGCGCCCTTCGACGGCTACATCGAGCGGCCGGTGCGGGTCAGTTCGACCGCGCTGGTCAGCTTCCAGCGCAACCGCTACAGCGTGCCGTGCGAACACGCCCACGCCGTCGCCAGCCTGCGCGTGTATCCCTTCGAACTGGCCGTGGTGGTCGGCGAGGCCGAGGTCGCCCGCCACCGGCGCAGCTTCGAGCGTGATCGGGTCCACTACGACTGGCAGCACTACATCGCCCTGGTCCAGCGCAAGCCGGGGGCACTGCGTGACGGCGCGCCGTTCCTGTCCATGCCCGATCCGCTGCGCAAGCTGCAGCAGGTGTTGCTGCGCCAGCCTCACGGCGACCGCGCCATGGCCCAGGTGCTGGCCGCCGTACCCGTGCACGGGCTCGAAGCGGTACTGGTGGCGGTGGAACTGGCACTCGAGTCCGGCCTGGTGCGCGCCGACCACGTGCTCAACGTGCTGGGGCGATTGCAGCATCCGGACCGCACGATCGAGACGGTCGCCTCGCGAGTGACGCTGCGTCATCCGCCGGTGTCCGATCCGGCCCGCTACGACGCCCTGCGGGAGGCAGATCATGTCGACGCCTGACCTGCCGCTGCGCATGCAGCAGCTCAAGCTGCACGGCATGGCCAGCCAGTGGCCCGAACTGCTGGCCAAGATGCGCCTGCACACCATGGAGCCCGAACACTGGATGGCCGAACTGCTGCAGGCCGAGTCCGCCGAACGGCAGGTTCGTGCCCAGGCCAACCAGATGAAGGCCGCACGTTTCCCCGTCCATCGTGACCTGCTCGGGTTCGACTTCGCGGCCAGTCCCGTTGATCGCGCACTGGTCGAACGACTCCACCAGGGTGACTTCATCCACACCCCCGAGAACGTCGTCCTTGTCGGTGGACCGGGCACCGGCAAGACCCACCTGGCCACCGCCATCGGCATCCAGGCCGTGCGCCAGCATCGCCTGCGCGTGCGCTTCTTCTCCACCATCGAACTGGTCAATGCGCTGGAGAAGGAACAGGCCCAGGGCAAGGCCGGGCAGATCGCCCTGCGCCTGACCTATGCCGACCTGGTCATCCTCGATGAACTGGGCTACCTGCCGTTCACCCCCTCAGGCGGCGCGCTGCTGTTCCACCTGATCAGCAAGCTCTACGAGCGCACCAGCCTCGCCATCACCACCAACTTGGCCTTCTCCGAATGGGGTCAGGTGTTCGGCGACGCCAAGATGACCACCGCGCTGCTGGATCGCATCACCCACCACTGCCACATCCTGGAGACCGGCAACGACTCCTGGCGGCTGCGCAACAGCACCGCCGCCAACAAGACCAAAGCCAGAATCAGGGCAAAGGAGGCCACCACCCAGACCACCAACTGATACCCTCAGCCCCGTACACCGGGTGGGTCAAAGTTCAACGCGCAGCCTGGGTCAGTTTTAAGTGCGCGCCAACAGCAACTCAAACCAGAACAGTCATTGATCAGACAAGGCCGAACGTTGGCAGCAGCTCAACCAAAGAAGGTTCTCCGCTTCACAGGTGGCACCCCCAGAAAGAGCCCACATGAATCATCTGGCTTGACGCGATCGCCACCGTCGCTCGCTAGTGCCGGCCCTTAATCTGGCTGCCGCGCACGCTCTGTAGCATCTTCATGACCTGATCAGATACCTCAGCCGGAGAGAACCCCAAGGCAGCAGCGATGAGGCAGAACTCCAATACGTCCAAGCGTCGGGCCCCAGACTCAACGGAAGAGACTCGCTGCTGAGGCCACCCCAGATGAGCGGCTAGCCGGGTTTGACTGATACCCAACGACTCACGTCGCTCGCGGAGCAGACCGACCAACCGAAGGTACGCACTTTGGTAGATCGTCTTGGTAGCCATCAGGTCCGCCTGGAGGAGCGGAACGAAATCTATGGCCGAGCCGGGCACTACATGAAAATTGTGTAGACGACTTTCCGGTGGCTTGCTAGCATCAGAGCCGGTTGAACTGCCGGGGATCGAGTGATCTATGGTCGTGACCAACAGACCCTCATCCCTCCGTGGCCAGACCTCGATGCGCTGCTAGTATCGCTTGGGCCGTTCTACGCGTGCGCGTGGTGTGCGCTCGAGCGCTCCACTTCGATTTCCGCACCTGTGGCCGCTGACACAGCAGTTGCGCAGCACTTGCTGCTGTTCCTTCAGACAGCGGGGGTCCTAGCTGAGACGAGCTCGTCAAATGGCTCTACAAGGCGATCTCTTTACGACCCTATTAGCTGGAGCTATCGGGAGAGCAGTCAGCTGCCTGACGACCTGAGTAGTTCACTAACCCATGCACTTAGAGCATGGCGCCCCTCGCTTGGAGCACAGGACCGACAGTGGCTCTGGCGTCAGCTTTCCGACCGCGAAGCTGCTGCCTATCTCGTGTCATTGCTACGCAAGCATCGGATCCGTACTCAACACGCCGAGGAGATCCTATGTGTACAGGAAAGAGAATGGCGTGAGCTGAGTTTGGGACGCAAGCGATACGTGCTTTGGTCGTCAGTCCGGGGAGCTGCGAGTGAGTTCTTAAGCACCGGCGGCGACGAATCCGCAGCATTGACCGTGCTGAGCCGCGAGATACGCAGTCGAGCAGATTGGCTATCTCGCAAGCAAGCATCAGGAACGCTAAGCAAGTCTGACTACTGCTTTCTGCCGGACCCTGCATGGCGGCGACCGCTGATGGTCGATGTCGCGCTGGAGTGCCTACTGCCTATTGGCGACGACTACTGGCTCGCCCCTCCTATTCTGGCTCGGCAGCAAGAGGGGCCAGGACTCAGATCGCGTCTCTTACGACGCACTCAAACGTAGATAGGCTCCTATCGCATGCGCCCCAGTATCCTCGCCCTCGATCTTGAGGGAACCCTGATCTCCAATGCGGTCAGCCAAATTCCTCGACCAGGACTTCGGGATTTCCTAGATTATGCTAGAACCACCTTTGATGAGGTTGTGCTTTTCACAACGGTATCTCGGCATATGTCGCTAAGAATCGCCTTACTTCTGGCTGAGGAAGGCCATGTGCCTGGCTGGTTCACAGGGGTCCGCTACGTCGAATGGACTGGGCCTACCAAGGACCTTCGATTCGTGTCTCCACTACTTGGCCAAGCTCTGCTGCTTGACGACCACCGCCCCTACATCCACCGGGGTCAACACAAGTTCTGGGTTGAGGCCCCGCTATTCGCATCACCGTACCTTGCTGATGACAGTGGGTTGCAGGCCGCCCAGCGACGCATCGGGGAGAGAGTGTCGCTGCTTTCTAGCTCGCCTGACTAAGCATCAATCGAAGCCATCGCGCCAGAGCCGCAGACGAAGCCACGTCTAGGTTCTCTGCATGACAGAGCGCGCCATTCAATCGCCGGAGTCAGCGTGACCAGAACCAGTCTTTCCCACCCCCTTCAGATTGCGACTCTCCCGGTTGGCCATTGCGGTGGGGCCATCGGGGTGACGTTCGCGCCTGGCAAGCATCAAGTCACAGCTATGACCGGATCGTGGTCGCGAGACTTGGATATGGACCTTCAAGCTATAAGTTCATGGGGCGCAAGTCATCTCATCAGTCTAATTGAGCCTTGGGAGTTCGAGGATCTTCAGATCGCCGCTCTGCCAGAGCGTGCAGCAGACCATGGTCTACGGTGGTACGGACTGCCGATCGTGGATGGCGCCGCGCCCGACTACGGGTTCCTCCAGCGATGGAAGGAGTTGGAGACGTCCATCTGCAACGCGCTACTTAACGGCAAACGGGTTGTCGTCCATTGCAAGGGCGGACTTGGCAGAGCAGGCACTGTCGCCTGCATGCTTCTCCTCAGCACCAAGACTTCCCTGAGCAGCGAGGATGCGATCAGGCGCGTGAGAATGGTACGCCTTGGTGCCGTTGAGACATTGGAGCAAGAGGAGTTCCTGCACAACTGGGCATCTGCCTCACATCACCTCTAGGGAAGCACTGATCAGCTTCCTGTCCTTCTGATAAGACCAACCCCAACGTGTCGCTGCTGAGGATCGTCGCGTTAGGAGAGGGCGCGGCAGCAGCCGGCGCAAGTCAGTATCGGGCGACTGACCAATGCCCGGCTTCGGTCAGAAGACGATAGCCCCCTCCCCCGATAGATCTTTCTTATCCACGACTAGCCTTGAGCCTACTGGTCCCGCGGAGAAGAGAAATAAGGGGCGGACGGATTCTGGCGTTAGCCGGATTGCCGCCAACGACCTAGATCTCTCCAAGATCCTTGAGCACGGCCTGTCCCTTCTGCAAGAACCCAGCCAGCAACCGGCCTCCCGCCACTCGCCGGCCAAGTTGCTCATTGAGGTAGCTGGCCTGCAGGCGTGCGTGGGCCAGCAGATCCTTCTGGGCCATGCTAGGAATCACGGCCCGGAGCGGTTCGCCTGGTGAGGCCAGCTGCCCCCGGATCGGCTGGACCACGCAAGGGTGCTGGCTGCCGCTCTTGGCATATGCCGTGGCCATCATCCGGTCGCTCTTCGACGACCAGCCACCAAACACCAACTCGGTCCCGAGCTGCTCGATCGGTAATCCTGCCTCGGCTGCCGCCTTCTCGTAGTTCGGCCACAGCTGGTCCACCACCAACCCCAGCTCGACAGATAACTGTTCCATTGTGAAATCTGCGCGGTAGCTAGCCTGCAGCGCCAGCTCATAAATGCGAAGGAAGAACTGCGTAGAACCTCGCGTAGCAAACATCAGGTTGTGCTGAGGGATCAGCAGCAGCTTTGCCCCGGCGGAATGTGCCCCTGTGAGAGCATCCTCTGCCAAGGTATCCACGGCGACGACAAGGTGATCACGAGTGAGCAGAAGGTTGAGGATGCTCATGGCGGACTCGTCCAGATGTTCGCAAACTATCGCCTTCCCACCCCTTGCCTGTCCAGACTGCCATGACCTCCGAGATCACAGAAATCCTTGAGCGCCTCCACGCTTGCGAGGCCGCACTTGAGATGCACCGCGGCTACCTCAAAGCAATGGAGTATGGGTTGCGGGTTTCGTTTCTAACACACCAAGACCCGGTGATTCTGCTCGACACGTGGACCAGACTGCTCCCCTCGATCGCCCATAGCCACGAGAGGGAGGGCAGCCAGCAATTCGCCGCCGCATTCCAGCAGTCCCTGACAGTTCTCACTGAGCAGATCGGCACCGAGTGCAAGAGACCCTAAGCAGCCAAGGCGTACGGCTCAACGAGGCGGGCAATGTCCGATCTCGGCCAGAAACGGACGTCCCAGCACACGGTGCCTGCACTGCGACTTCTGCATCAATGTGGCCCGACACTTACAGCCGGGCCACATTGCCCACCGCTTACTTCTTCTTAGCGCCCGAAGCCGCCTCGGCGTCGCAACGCTCCTTCAATGCCTTGGTCTGAGAGTCATTCAGATCAACCTTGTACTTCGATCGATCAGCCAGCTGCTCGCACGTCTTTGGCTTAGCTTGTGGCGCGGCGGCCGGCACCGGATCGGCATGCAAGGCAGGATCGTGGGCAGATGCGCCTGAGGACCATGTCAGGCCGGCAACGAGGCATACAGCGAACGTATAACGCAGTTTCATGGATTGACTCCTGGGTTGGTTCCGGCGGAATGCCGGGGGTGTTACGGCTGATACAGGTCGGCCTGATAGCCATTCAGTTCGATTGTGATGATCACCGGCGAGGTACCTCGGTTCTGCCAATACCAGCCATGTGTTCCATCGAAGGGAGCGATGAAAGTCCCCTCTGCTTTCGATTGGGCGCCCTCTACGGCGTAGCTGGTCCAGGCTCCCTTCACGTCAGGTCTCTCGCCATGCATGTCCACGGCAACCGGAGCGCTGGATGTCCAGCGGAACAGCATTCCTGCACCCGTGGTCATGTGGGACTTCAGCTCCATGCCTTTGCCTGGCTCGATTTCGATGGTCATGGTGTCCTGACGCAGCGCGCCAGAACCAAAACCTACAGCCGCTGGATCAAGGGATTGCCCCTTGTTCTCTCCGAAGGCGACCTTGGCCTTCTCGGACAAGGCCGCAATGGCTTCCGGGCGCCCATTTGAGGTTTGAGGAACGGCTTCAGATGCGGAGGAATCGCCGCTCGCGGCCAGCGCATCCAAACCGAGGGCACGACCCACGCCAGTCGGGTCAATGCCGTACTCGGCGGGCAGTACGGTAGTGATCAGAATCACACCAGCGACCGCCACGGCGAGCGCGGTCGATTTGAGCAGTCGGCGAGTGCTGGGAAGTTGCTGATTGATGGAAATGGACATTGAAAGCCTCGATCAAAGGTCAGGAAACGAAGTAGCCCGTCAGTTGCATGCCCATCAGCACGAAGCCGGCACACATCAGGACGGTATTGATGCTGTAGGCCTGCCGATGGAAGGACGGCAGGCGACGCCAGAAGCCCATCAGAATCAGGATGCCGGCCAAGGCCAGCAGCTGGCCCAGCTCCACGCCGACGTTGAACGCCAGCATGTTCGGGACAAGACCATCAGCCGACAGGGTGAAATCCTGCAACTTCGTTGCCAATCCGAAGCCATGGAAGAAGCCGAAGATCAGCACGGCTGCTTTGGTGTTGGGCTGCACGCCGAACCAGCGCTTGAACGCCCCCATGTTGTCCAGTGCCTTGTAGACCACTGACAGTCCGATGATGGCGTCCACCAAGTAGGCATTCACGTGGAAGCCACCCAACACGCCCAGCAGCAGCGTCGTGCTGTGACCAATGGCGAACAAGGTCACGTAGATGCTGACATCACGCATCCGGTACAGGAAGAAGATCACCCCGAACAGAAACAGCAGGTGGTCGTACCCTGTGACCATGTGCTTGGCACCCAGGTAGGTAAATGCAATCAGCTGGGTGCCCGTGCTGTCCTCCAGGAAGGCTTGGTCACCCTCACTGACACCGTGGGCGAACGCAGCCCAGGGAATCAACAGCGCGGCCAGCAGGAGGAGCCACGACAACGGTCTGTTCAACGGAATCAAGCGTAGGTTCCTCAACGTTGGAAAAAGGGAAAGCGTCATTCGGCTTCATCCTTGGACGTATCGCCCTCGCGATGGATGAGGCGGTAAAGCGCAGGAAGCACCAGCAGCGTCAGAAGCGTGGACGAGACGATGCCGCCGATGACCACCGTGGCGAGAGGACGCTGTACTTCAGCGCCGGCACCGACGTTCAGTGCCATGGGCAGGAAGCCCAGGCTGGCGACCAGGGCAGTCATCAGCACAGGTCGCAAGCGTCCCGCTGCCCCCTCGCTGACAGCGCGGTGGAGAGGCACACCCTGTTCCCGCAGGCTTTTGATGAAGCTGATCATCACCAGGCCGTTCAGTACCGCCACGCCCGAAAGCGCGATGAACCCGACACCGGCCGAGATGGACAGCGGAATGTCACGCAGCCACAGAGCCGCCACACCGCCGGTAAGGGCGAGCGGCACGCCGCTGAAAACGATGGCGGCATCACGTCCCGAACCAAACGCCATGAACAGCAGGCCGAAGATCATCACCAGCACTACGGGCACCACCACCATCAGCCGCTCGCTGGCCGAGATGAGCTGCTGGAACGTGCCGCCATACTCCACCCAGTAACCTTCAGGCAGCTGGACTTCATCTCCGACGGCGGCGCGCAGCTCCTCGACGAACGAGCCGAGATCGCGTCCGCGGACGTTGCTGGTGATAACCACACGCCGCTTGCCGTTCTCGCGGCTGATCTGATTCGGGCCTGGAGCCACCTCAACCTTGGCCAGCTGCCCCAGCGGAACGAAACCGCGATCAGCATCGGCCTCTGTCGAACCTGACACCGTTACAGGCAGTGATTCCAGCGTGCGCGTGTCCTGACGCAGGTTCTCGGGCAGCCGCACGACGATGTCGAAACGACGATCACCTTCGAATACTTGGCCAACGGACTCCCCACCCAATGCGACCGATACGGTCTTCTGCACATCGTCGATTGCCACGCCATAGCGCGCCAACGCGTCCAGGTCAGGCGTAATGGTCATCAACGGAAGGCCCGAGACCTGCTCCAGCTTCACGTCCGCTGCGCCGGTGATCCGGTTGGCAACGTCCTCGATCTGGCTGCCGATCTGTGCGAGTTGATCCAGATCGTCGCCATAGAGCTTGATCGCCACTTCCGCGCGCACGCCGGCGATCAGCTCATTCATGCGCATCTGCACCGGCTGAGTGAACTCGTAGTTGTTGCCGGGGATGGCTCTGACGGTCTTCTCCAGCTCGGCAATCAGCTGGGCCTTTGGTTTGCGCGGGTCCGGCCACTGGTCCCGATCCTTGAGCATGATGAAGGTGTCGGCGACCGACGGAGGCATCGGGTCGGTCGCCACCTCGGCAGTACCGATCTTGGCCACCACCTCGTCGACTTCAGGGAACTGCTTGATGGCAGCTTCCAGCTGGCGTTGCATGCCGATGGCTTGGGTAAGGCTGGTTCCGGGGATGCGCAGCGCGTGCAGGGCGATATCGCCTTCATCCAGGTTGGGGATGAACTCTGTACCCATGCGACTGGCACCGATGCCGGCCACCACGGTAAGTGCAACCGCTGCGCCGACCACCCACCTACGGGCACTGACCGCCCGCTCCAGCAGAGGGCCATACAGGCGGGTTACGCCACGCATGACCTTGGTTTCCTTCTCGGACACCTTGCCGGTGACGAACTGCGCCACGGCAGCCGGCACGAACGTCAGCGACAACGCCATGGCACCGGTGAGGGCGATTACCACGGTCAAGGCCATGGGATGGAACATCTTTCCTTCCACACCCGACAACGCGAAGATCGGGATGTACACCGCCGCGATGATGAACAGACCGAACAGGCTGGGCTTGATGACCTCGGCGCTTGCCGAAGCGGCCAGGGAGAATCGCTCCTCGCGCGTTAACAGGCGTCCCAGCGCATGCTGGCGTTCACCGAAGCGGCGCAGGCAGTTCTCCACGATGATGACCGCGCCGTCCACGATCAGGCCAAAGTCGAGCGCACCGAGGCTCATCAGGTTGGCCGATACCCGGTTCTGAACCATTCCGGAGATCGTTAGCAGCATGGTCAACGGGATGACCGCAGCGGTGATGAGCGCGGCGCGCAGATTGCCCAGCAGCAGGAACAGCACCGCGATGACCAGCAGCGCGCCCTCCAGGAGGTTCTTCTTCACCGTTTCAATGGTGCGATCCACCAGCTCGGTTCGGTCATACACCGGGTGCGCACGAACGCCCTCGGGCAGCGTGCCGTCGATCTCCTTCAGCTTGGCAGCGGTGCGCTGGGCGACGGCCCGGCTGTTCTCGCCGATCAGCATGAAGGCCGTGCCAAGCACAACTTCCTTTCCATCCTTGGTGGCGGCGCCGGTCCGCAGCTCGGTGCCTTCGTGGACATCAGCAAGATCGCCTACCCGCAGCGGCAGCCCCTCTCGATTAGCCACCACGATCTTGCGCAGGCCGTCCATGTCGGCAACCTGCCCAGGCACGCGTACCAGGTATTGCTCGCCGCTCTTCTCGATGTAGCCCGCACCGACGTTCGCATTGCTGCGGGCAACGGCCTCCATGACGTCCTGCAGGGTCAGGCCATAGGCCTGCAGCTTGCGGGGGTCTGGCGTGATATGGAACTGGCGGACGTAACCGCCCACGGTGTTGACCTCGGTCACGCCCTTCAGGTGCCGCATCTGCGGGCGTACCACCCAGTCCTGCAGGGTACGCAGTGCCATTGGCGTCCAGGTTTTCTCAGCTCCTGGTTCGGCCTCCACGGTGTACATGAAGATTTCGCCCAGGCCCGTGGCAACCGGTCCCAGTGTTGGCTTCAGGCCATTGGGCAACTGGGAGGCCGCCTGCTGCAGACGCTCAGCAACCTGCTGGCGGGCGAAGTAGATATCTGTCCCATCCTCGAATACCACGGTCACCTGCGAAAGGCCGTAGCGCGAGATTGAGCGTGTGTACTCCAGACGTGCCAACCCGGCCAGTGCGGTTTCAACCGGGAAGGTCACGCGCTGCTCGGCTTCCAGTGGCGAATAGCCAGGGGCTTCGGTGTTGATCTGTACCTGTACATTGGTAATGTCAGGCACGGCGTCGATGGGAAGCTTGCTGTAGTTCCAGATGCCCAGGCCGGACAGCGCCAGCACGAGCAGCAGCACAAGCCATCGATGCGCGATGGACGCGCGAATGATTCGCTCTAGCATGGGATGCCCCTCAGTGATCGTGGCTCGCGCCAGACTTTTCGATGTCCGCGCGAATCAGGTAGCTTTGCTCGCTGACATAACGGGTACCGGGCTTGAGGCCACCGAGTACCTCGACCAGCTGCCCATCGCGCTTGCCGAGCTCAAGCATGCGCACCTCATACGTGTCGCCCACCTGTGCGAAGACCACGGTGAAGTCACGGAAGCGCTGCAGCCCGGATTCCTTGACTGCCAACGGGACCTGGGTTTCGGACAACACGACCTCGGCCGACACGGCCATACCCGGGCGCCACCGGCCGTCTTCATTGGGGATGCTGACCCGTGCGACTACGCTTTGGCCGGCACTGGCCAAGGGGAGCAGGCTCTGCACCCGTCCTTGGGTTTCATGGGCGCCAGTGGCTGAGCGAAGCGTCACCACCTGGCCTGCAGCAAGCCGCTCGGCGTCGGTGCCCAGTGCCCGCAGGTCTACCCATACCTCGGAGAGGTCGGCGATCTCGAACAACGTGTTGTCTGCCGCCACGTCCCCAACGCTGGTATTACGCGCCAACACAATTCCGCCAAACGGCGCGATGACGGCATAGCTGCGCATGCTGTCGTTGCCTTCCACCGTGGCCAGAGTCTGGCCCGCACTGACTCGCTGGCCCATCTCGACTGCAACGCTGCGCACCACGCCGGGAAAGCGTGCTTTCACTGCGGCTTGCCGCGCCGTGTTGACCGTCACGTTGCCCATCAAGGTCACTGTGTCGCGGATGCTGGCACTGCCTGCTGCTTCCACCACGATGCCCGCGTCCTTAGCTGCTTGTGGTTCGATTCGCGTACGGCCTTCATAGGAGGGGTAGTTCCAGCGATGGGACTTGCCTGCTGCGGTGGCTTCGGCCACCACATCGAACGAGTGCGGCTCAGTGACCTCCCCACTGCCGACGAGGTAGCCGTTCTCCGGCTTGAAGCTGAAGGTATTGACCTCGCCGTCCAGACGCTTGAGCTGCATGCTCGCCTGCACTTCGGAAGGCGGAATCGGTTTGTCGTTGCGATACGCGTAAAGACGGAAGTGTGGCGGCGTGTTGGTTTCGTAAACGGTGATCTCGAGGGCAAAATCGCCGTCACGCAGCATGCGCCCTCGATTCGGCCCTCGTTCGTAGTCGGCGGATGCGGCAGCTGTCTCGGTAGAGGCTTCGGTCGCGGCTTTGTCACCGCCGCAGGCGGAAAGGACCAAGGGGAACATGATCAGGAATGCGTAGCGGTTCATGGGCGGATGTCCAGAGCGGAGGCGGTGAGGCGATCTGCCTCGACCAGCAGTCGGAGATAGCGGGCGGCGGCTTCAACTTCGCGCTCGCGAAGGTCGAACAGGGTCTTCTGCGCCTGGCCCAGCGCCAGATAGGAGAATCGGCCCTCCTCGAAGCCGCGCCGGCTCTGCTTCAGTGCTGCCTCGGCCTTGGGCAGCTGGCGTTCGCGTACCGACTCGACCTCCAGCTGCGCTTGCCGCAATTGCTGGTAGATATCGAAAAGTTCCTGTTGCAGTTCAACGGCCTGCGCTTGGCGCCGGGCACTGAGGGCAGACAGCTCGTGGTCGACTTCAGAAACGGAATACGCTGATCGCTTGCGGCTGCCCAATGGGACAGAAACCGACATCACCAATCCGCTGTCTTTGGTGGCTTCCAGCCGGCGAATGCCCAGGCCCACGCTGACATCTGGCCGGGCGGCGGCAAGCGCCACGTTACGGCGCGCGGTCAGCACGCCTGCCTGGGACTCAAGAAGCTGTTGCTGAGGTGTCGAAGGCAGCTTCGCGGCCATCGCCTGGAACTGCTCAAGGGGGGGCAGCACCGAGGTATCACCAGCGACGGCGCCAAAGTCGACCGTCAACGCACCCCATGAAGCTGCGAGCGCATGGCGTGTCGACTCCAGACGCTCCAGCGCCTGATCGCGCTTGAGTTCGGCGTCGGCAACTGCGATTTCTGCCGCTCGCAGGTCGGAATCAGGATTGCGCGCCGCCGAGACCCAACGCCCGACCTCTCGCTGCAGGGCGCGCGCCATCGCGATGCGCTCCTGCGCGTGTTCCACATGCTCCTGCGCGGCCAGCACATCGATGAACCGTCCTGCGGCTCGGGTGGCGATGGTTACGCGAGTCACGTCCCCTGCCCGTTGGGCCGCGTCGATCTCCGCGCCGCCCAATGCCTGTCGCGCAGCGCGCTTGCCGCCGAGTTCCAGCAGGCGGGATACGCGGAACGTTGCCTCAGCGGCATCCATCCCTGAAACGCTGCCGCTGCCAGCAACGTTCTCCAGTTCCCCGCCCAGAATGATTGGCGCCGGCAGGCCCTCCCGGGCTGCACGGCTGCGGGTTGCCTCCAGCTGGGCGGCATCAGCTGCGGCGCTCGGATGACTGCCCAGGGCGCGGGCGACCGCTTCCTCCAGGCGCAGAACTTCGGCGGCATGGCCAGGCACGGCCATACCGCAGGCGCCGGCAATGGCCAGCGCCCACACACTACGGAATTTCACGGAAGCCTCCGGAAAGATGTTAGAACAACGCGCTGCCGCCCGCTAAGGCAGGCAGCAGAACAGGCCGCGCGGACGCGGCAGGCGTTGTCAGACGATCGGAGGCCGGAAGGGCGAGGCGGGATAACCCAAAGGCACGCGCAGCAGCCGCAATGCGGGCACGTCGGCGCTCAGTGCGAGAGCGACTACCTGGTGGTGGCCATTGAACAGGCTCCCTGCGAAGCTTGCGTCTGCCTGGTGCAGCACGCTGTGCGCACCAGAGGCGTGGTCGTCGTCGAGGTTGTCACTGGCTCCGGCCGGATGGGAATGCCCATGGTCGAACGCAGCGGCGATGTCGTGCTCCAGACCATGCAGTTCGCTCAGCTGGATCACCATCGGCCGCGCCACAACACTCAGCAGCATCAGCGCGAAAAGGCTGATGCGGGCGAGCACACGGTGGCGGGCGGAAAGACGCATGGGATCTAGGGTAAATGTGGCACGTGGCCTTGTCGAGATGGTAGGACGAATGTTTGCAGAGGAGCGTACCCGGCTGCCCCGGGCACGCCCTCCTGGCCTGGTCTTACATTTTCTTCAGCTGTTCATACTGCCCGCCCGTACGCAGCAGCAGGGTGACCGGTTCCTCGCCGCGATTGCGCCAGAACCAGCCGTGGTTGCCCGTAAAGGCGGCCAGAAGTACGCCCTGGTCGGACGCCTCACCTCGCCCCTTCTCATAGCTGATGGCACGACCACCGCCGTCACCATGGGTGTCGAAGTTCACCACCCCGCCCTGGACCGACCAGGTGTAGGTCGCACGCTCGCCTTCCTTCATGGAAAGCTTGATTTCGGTACCCTGACCGGGCGCCAGCACGACTTCGGCTTCGTCACGCCACTCCGTAGCTGCGGGCGCTGAGGCCGAAGCAGCGGCCGGCTTGGAAGTGACTTCGACTGTCTGGCGATCCCGCGTGGAGACCTGGGTGAGCACGGCGAGGCCCTCCTCGGCCCGGGCATCCATGGCCGCATCCGCTGCGGCTTCTTCGGACAGTTGCTGCTTGATCTGTCCCATCTCGGTCAGACCCAGCATTCGGCCTATACCCAACGGATCCACGGCGTGTTCCGCAGGCAGCACGACACCGATGAGAAGCACGACGGCGATGCCGGCGGCGATGAGGGTAGTGCGCGCCAGCTGACGGCTGCTGGGGAGGTCACTTTCGAGGGGCTTGCTGTTGTACATGATGGTAGGGATCTCTCAAGGATTCAGGAAATGGCGTAGCCGGTCAGCTGCATGCCGATCAGGACGAAACCTGCGCAGAGCATTGCCGCGTTGGCGAAGTAGGCGTGCTTGAAGAAGCTGGCGGTGCGGCGCCAGTAGCCCATCACAATCAGGATGGCGCCCAGGGCAAGCATCTGCCCCATTTCCACCCCGACGTTGAAGGCGAGCAGGTTCGGCAGAAGACCATCGGGGGAGATGTCGTATTCGATGATCTTGGTGGACAGGCCAAAGCCATGGAACAGTCCGAACACCAGTGTCGCGACCTTGGTATTGGGCTGGAAGCCGAACCAACGCTGGTAGGCACCGAGGTTATCCAGCGCCTTGTAGACCACTGACAAGCCGATGATCGCATCGATCAGATAGCTGTTGATGCCCACATTGAAGAGCACACCCAGCAGCATAGTCGTGGAATGACCGATGGCAAACAGGGTGACGTACAGCGCGACATGCTTCATCCGGTAAAGGAAGAAGATCACGCCCAGCAGGAACAGAATGTGGTCATACCCGGTGGCCATGTGCTTGGCGCCCAGGTAAGCGAAGGCGATCAGATTTACCCCTGATATCTCTTGGATGTAACCCTTGTCGCCCTCGGCGATGGCATGCGCCAGAGCACCATCGGCAGTGAAAACAAGCAACAGCATGGTTATCGCTGCGAGCAGCGTGCGCGGCCAATGCGACGGCATGGCCATGGGATGGGTACGGGTGGATAGCCCGGAATGTGGTCTGGGGATCATGATGGAGTTCTTGAGTGACATGACATGCCACGGTCCTCCGCGCCGCGCCCCGCCACAGGCGCACGGCAACGCCATGCAGATGTGTGCCAGGGCACGCATGCACGTCGTTACCGCGCGGTGGCGCAGGAGTCAGCCGGATCGTGGCCGGAATACAGAGGGGAACCGCGATGCGTCTAGCCGCAAGCCAGCCGCATGCCCGCAGAAAGCAGGCAGCGCGGCAGACATGCGCCCGGCATCAGGCCGCGACGATGGGAGGCCTGAACAACGATGAGCAGTGATGGGCAATGAACGCTGCCTGGCGATGCCAAGGGTGCGCACCACGGCCGATGGCTGGATCGTGGAGTGCTACGTCCAGCAGGATGCCAAGTGACCCGCCCAGATCGGACTGGTGCAGCACGCCATGGCCGCCCGACGCGTGCAGAGGATCCCGATCTGCAGCATCACGATCGCCCGCGTGCGGATGTCCATGTTCGGCTGCGGTCTGCACCATGTGCTGCAGACCATGCAGCTCGCCAAGATGATTCAGCACCGGGCGCAGGAACATGCTTGCCACCAGCATCAGAAAGATGCTGGTGAGCAGTCGCACATTCGATATCCGGCGCAGTGATGTCATGCTCAAAGACTAGTGTGTTGCTGGATCAAAGTCGACACGAAAAAGGGGGGTTGTTCAGCGTGCGCGCGCTACTGGGCATCTCTGGTGACTCGTCGTTCAACCGGGCCAACGGGTATGGTTGTCATCGATGACAAAACGGTGCGAGTGGCCTTGTTCCGTATGCGCGTGTTCCTGCATGTGCGGGTGGTCCGCAGGGAGATCATCATGTCGGTGGGTGATTGCGTCAGGATCATTCGCAGGCCAGGTACGCCAGGCGAATAGAAGCCCCGCGCAGGCCACCACCGCGAGCGCCAGAACCGCCACCGGCATGCCCAGGCGTGCCCCCACGGTACCGGCCAGTGGGTAGGCAATCAGCCAGCAGACGTGGGAAAGCGAGAACTGCGCGGCGAACAGGAAAGGAAGGTCAGTGGACTCTGCCGAGCGCCGTAGCAGCCGGCCGCCTGGTGTCACCAAGCCGGCGTAGCTCATGCCCAGCAATGCCCAGCCGGACAGCACCAGGGGCCAGCCGATCGCGGAGGGCGTCAGCCACCACGTAACCCCCAAGGCGGTAAGCACCGCAAGCATCATGCTGGCTGCAGAGAGCATCACGCGACGGTCCGGTACGCGGTCCAGTACCTTGGGAAGAACCAACGCCATCAGCATCGAGCCGCCGCCGAACGCAGCCAGGGCCCAGGCGACCTGGGCTTCAGCACCGCCCAGCACGTTGCGCACGACCACCACCGTATTGACGAATACCATCGCACCACCCGCGGCAGCGCACAGGTTCAGCGCCAGCAGGCCTTTCAGTCGAGGCGTCTTCAGATAGATACGCATGCCACGGATGGCCCGTGCATAGGGGCCTTCCTTGCGCGGCGAGGCTGCAACGAAGGGGAATGCCGTGACCACGACCAGCAGCGCTGAGCAGACGAAGCCCACCGACGTACCGGCGAAAAGGCCATGGAAGCTGATCAGTGTCAGCAGGGCCGCCGCCAGCGCAGGGCTGAGCAGGCTTTCCAGGTCATACGCCAGCCGCGACAAGGACAATGCACGGGTGTAGTCGCGCTCTTCCTTGAGGATTTCCGGAATGGTCGATTGGAACAGCGGCGTGAAGCAGGCTGATGCCGACTGCAGAAGAGCGATGAGCAGGTACACCTGCCAGATCTGATTCACGAAAGGCAGGCACAGTGCCGCGGCCGCGCGCACCAGATCAAGCCCGATCAGGACCGGCTTACGCAGATTGGCTGGCACGACCGCGCCGGACATAGGCGCGAGCAGGACGTAGACCACCATCTTGATGGCCAGTGCCGTGCCGAGCACCTGGCCGGCCTGCGCGCCAGCCAGGTCATAGGCGAGCAGCGAAAGCGCCACGGTCGCCAAGCCAGTACCGACCAACGCAATCACCTGGGCAGCGAACAGATTCCTGAAGGTCGGAAAACGGAGAACCTCGATCATGGCTGTCCTCGGAGGAATGGAGTGCAGAAATGCCAATACCCTGCGGATCGTAGAACGATCCGCAGGGCCGGGCGTGAAACTGTGGAAGGGAACGTACTCAATCGGTTTCCGGCGCCGGCAGTGGGTCCTCGATGCCCGCTGCCTTCCTGCGCGCAGTCCTGCGCAGCACCAGCCCACACAGTGCCGGCAGGACGAACAGGGTCAGCACGGTGGCCGTGATGAGGCCGCCGATGACCACGGTTGCCAACGGCTTCTGCACTTCAGCACCCGTGCCGGTTGCGATCGCCATGGGCACAAACCCCAGTGAAGCAACCAAGGCCGTCATCAACACGGGCCGGACGCGCTCCATTGCACCCTGCTCCACCGCCTCGTCCGGCTCCATGCCGTCATGCAGACGCTTCTTGATGGCGGAGATCAACACCAGTCCGTTCAGCACCGCCACACCCGAAACAGCAATGAACCCCACTGCTGCCGAGATCGAGAACGGAATGCCACGCAAGGCCAGCGCGAAGAAGCCACCGGCCAGCGCCAGCGGTACGGCCGTCAGCACAGTGCCGGTCAACAGCCCGTTGCCGATGGCCATATACAGCACCGCGGCAATCAGGATGAAGCACAGCGGCACGATGATGGCCAAACGCTGGGTAGCTGCCTGCAGGTTCTGGAACTGCCCGCCCCACTCGATCCACGAGCCGGTCGGCAGTTGCACCTGCTGTGCGATCGCTACCTTGGCATCGTCCACGAAGCTGCCCAGATCACGCCCCACTACGTTGGCCTCTACATAGATCCGGCGCTTGCCGTTGTCACGACTCACCTCGTTCAGACCCTGCGTGAAGCGGAAGCTGACCAGCTCACGCAGCGGCACCGAAGGGCTGCCTTCCTGATTCCCCGGCGGCAGCATGACCGGCACCGCACCCAGGACGTCCAGATCACTTCGGTCGACGCGGGGCAGCCGAACCACCACATCGAAGCGGCGATCGCCCTCAAAGATCTGGCCCGCCTGGCGTCCGGCCAACGCGGCCGACACCGTATCAGCCACATCCTTCACGGTCAGGCCATAGCGGGCGATCGCTGCGCGATCAAACGCCATGTCGAAGGTCGGGAAGCCACCGGTCTGGGCCACACGCACATCCGATGCCCCGGGAATCTTCTTCAGCACAGCAGCAATTTTGTCTGCGCTGGTGGCCAAGGCCGTCAGGTCTTCGCCGTAGATCTTCACCGCCACGTCGCTGCGCACACCACCGATCAGCTCGTTGAAGCGCATCTCGATCGGCTGCGTGGCGTCGTAGTTGTTGCCCACCAGGAACGCGGTCTTCTCGCGGATGCGCTCGATGACCTGCTCTTTGGTCTTCACACCATCAGGCCACTGGTCCTTCGGTTTCAGGATGACGTAGTTGTCCGATGCGTTTGGCGGCATGGGGTCTGCGGCAAGGCTCGCCGTACCCGCCTTGGAGTAGACGGTCTGCACCTCGGGAAGCGTCAGCACAGCCCTTTCCAAGGGAAGATCGATGGCCACCGACTGTTCGATGGAGGTGGAGGGAATACGAACGGAGGACAGGTTCAGGTTCTGCTCGTCCAGTGTCGGCATGAACTCACGTCCGACGAAGGAGAACGCCACCGCGCCGGCCAGCAATACGCCCAATCCGCCGGCAAGATATGGCATCGGTTGCCGGATCGCATTGCGCAGCAACGGCTGGTAACGGCTCTTCGTGGCCGCCACTACACGCACTTCCTTCTCGGAGATGTGGCCCTTCAACATGACCGCGACCATCGCCGGAACGAATGTCAGCGAGAGGACAAAGGCCGATGCAAGCGCCAGCATCAGGGTGATCACCATCGGCGAGAACATCTTGCCTTCCACGCCCTGGAACGTCAGGCACGGAACAAAGACGAGGAAGATGACCGCCTGTCCGTAGATCGTCGGGCGGACCATCTCCTTGGAGGACGCGATGGTCTCGTGCAGGCGCTCGCTCAGAGTGAGGATTCTACCTTCGGCATGCTGACGCTCGGCCAATCGTCGCAGTGAGTTTTCGACAATGATCACAGCACCGTCGATGATCAGTCCAAAATCCAGCGCTCCCAGGCTCATCAGGTTGCCGGAGATGCCCAGCTTGTTCATGCCGATGGCGGTGATGAGCAGGGACAACGGAATTACCAGTGCAGCAATCACTGCCGCACGCCAGTTACCCAGCAACGCGAACAGGATGACCACCACCAGCAGCGCGCCCTCCGTCAGGTTCTTGGCGACGGTCTTGATGGTCGCCACCACCAACTGCGAGCGATCCAGCGTCGGGACGATGCTCACGCCCGGCGGCATGGTCTTGCTGATCTCCTTGAGCTTGTCGCCGACGGCGGCGGCCACGGTGCGGCTGTTGGCGCCCACCAGCATCAGCGCGCTGCCCACTACCGTCTCGTAGCCGTTGCGACTGGCGGCACCTCGCCGCAGCTCGCCGTCGATCACCACCCGCGCAACATCACCCACCGTGACCGGAACACCGTTGCGGTTACCCACCACGGCCCGCGCGATCTCATCCACCGAACGGATACGGGCATCAGCTCGCACCAGATAGGATTCGCCAGAGCGCTGGATGTAGTCCGCACCCACCGAAAGATTTGCATCCTGCAGCGCGTTCGCCAGGTCGGTGTAGGAGAACCCATACTCAGCAAGCTTGGCTGCATTGGGCTCGACCACATACTCCTTCACATAGCCGCCCAGGCTGTCGACGTCAGCCACGCCCGGCGTCGTGCGCAGCTGCGGGCGCACGATCCAGTCCTGTACCGTGCGCAGGTACGCTAGGCGCGCCATGTCATCGGCCAGGCGATCGCCCTGATCGGTCAGGAACGAGCCATCGCTCTGCCATCCGGGCTTGCCATCGTTGCGTGGCGCGTCCTTGCCATCGGGGTGTGTGAACTCGACGCTGTAGTGGAATACCTCGCCCAGGCCAGTGGAAACCGGCCCCATCAGCGGCTCGGCGCCTTCGGGAAGCTGCGGCCGGGCCTGGGTCAAGCGCTCGGTGACCTGCTGGCGCATGAAGTACAGATCGGCACTTTCATCGAAGATGACCGTCACCTGGCTGAAACCGTTGCGCGAGAACGAACGCGTGTTGGCAACGCCGCGCAGGCCCGCCATCGCGGTCTCGATGGGATAGGTCACCCGCTTTTCCACTTCCACCGGGCTGAGCGTGGGGATGACGGTGTTGATCTGCACCTGCTTGTTGGTGATGTCCGGGGTGACATCGATCGGCAGCATGTTCAACTGCCAGGCACCGATGACCGAGATCACCAGCGTGATGAACAACACCAGCCAGCGGTGCCGCACGGCACCTGTAAGCACCTGTTCGATCATCACTCGTCTCCGCCGGACTTGTTCATTTCCGCCTTCACCAGGAAGGCGTTGCGGGTTGCTACGCGGGTTCCTGCGGAAACACCGGAGAGGATCTGCGCCATTCCACCACTACGCACGCCTACGAACACGGGCTGGGCGTTGAACCCCTTCTCCGTGCGCACGAACAGCACGTCTTTGCCATCGATGTTCTGCACGGCTTCTTCGGGAACGGACATGCCACCGGACTGCCCGGCTGACGCCACAAGGCGCACCTGCACGCCGTCACCGACGACAAGTCCGGCGCCAGCGTTTTCCGGCGTAATCACCACGGTTGCAGCTCGAGTCAATCCTCCCACCGCCGTCGCTACAGAACGGACCTTGCCTGATACCACGGTGCCGTCAGAGCGCACGATGGTGGCAGGATCACCGGAGCGGATCCGGCTGGTATCACCCGCGCGCACCGATGCCTGCACCTCCACGCCGTTCGAGCCGGTGACGCGATAGAGGGTGGCCTGTGGTTCAACGAATACACCCAGTGTGGCCTGGGAACTGCTGATGGTCCCGGCGATGGGGCTGACCACCGAAACGCTGCCGCCGCCATCGACGTTGGCGGTGCGAGCCACCAGCGCAGCCCGTTGCGCTTCGGCCTGTGCCGACAGGTAGGCAGCTTGGCTGGCTTCGGCCTCCTGCCGGGCAAGCACCCCCTGCGCCAACAGCGACTGGTCCCGGCTGGCGTTCTTCTGCGCCAGGGAAAGACCGGCATTGGCCACGCGCAGATCTGCTGCAATGCGTGCGCCATCAGGGCTGGCGACCCGTGCAAGGACATCGCCCTTGGCGACCTTGTCGCCCACCTGGCGAAGCACCTCGGTCACGTTGCCTGCGGCCCTGGATACAACCACGGCTTCGCCACCCGGAATGGCAACGACGGAGCCTGCTGCGCCAATGTTGGCTGCCACGTCGGCAGAGGTGACAGCCTCCACGGCAATACCGGCTGCTCCAAGATATGCATCGGGAATGGCAACGGCCTGCACGCCGCCGGTATCTTCAGCGGCAGTGGGCGCAGCGTCTGCCGGGGCAGGCGCGCTGGAGGACTGCGAAAGGCGGGCGATGCCGAAGCCTGCGCCAAGCGCCAGCGCGGCGACGCCGAGCATGCCCAGAGTATTCACGGAAGGGGTGTTTCGCTTCATTCAACGGTCTCCGAAGACGATCTGGCCATTGGCCATTGCAAGTGATGCGTAGGCACGGACCCGGGCAAGGCGCGCATCGACCACGGTCAGCCGCGCTTCTGTCAACGTGCGGCGGCTGAGCAGCAGTTCCACCAGGGGCGTGCGGCCGGCCTCGTACCCCAGACGGCCCATGCGGTAGGCCTCGGCCGCGGCTTTTTCACCCTCGGCAGCTGCCTCGAGGCCGCGTCGTGCCGCAGCCACCTGGGACAACGCGGTAGCGCGATCTGCCTGGCTCTGCAGGCGCGCAGCGTCCAATCGCGCCCTGGCCGCGTCGGTACGGGCACGGGCGGCGCTGATGCCGCCACTGTTGCGGTCGAACAGCGGCACGGACAGCGAAAGGCCCACGACCAGCGCGTCCCCACCTGCTGCAAAGCTGCGACGCCCTGCAGACACGCTCAGGTCCGGCGCACGCTTGAGCCTTTCGATACGCAGTTGGGCTTCGGTAGCGTCCACGTCCGCCTTGGCTGTCAGCACCGCCGTGGCATCGCCTGCGGTTGCGCCCACCGTTGGCCAGTCGCGCTCTAGAAGGGACTGGCCCACACCTGAGTACGTCTCGGTCTGGCCGGCCAGCACCGACAACTGCTCAAGAGCAGCCGTCGTCTCGGCATCGCGACTGGCAGCAGCCGATTGCGCCGCGCTCAGGCCGGCCTGGGCTTGGGCGGAACGAAGGCTGGCCTCTTTGCCAGCTTCCACCAGAGCCTTGGCCGCACGCAGGTCGCCCTCGGCGCGCTCCACATCCTCCTGCGCGATTGCCCGGCGAATCAGGCTGGCCTCGGCAGCGGCGTAGGCCACCGCCAGCGCTGCCGAGAACTCAACCTGCGCTTGGTGTTGCCGAGCTTCGGCCGCCTGCAGGCCCTTCTCGCCCGCCTGGATACGCGCGCTCCGCTGGCCGAAGATCTCCAGCGGCTGGGTTAGGGTGTAGGTCGTCTGGCGCTGGCTGCTGCCATTGCTTAAGGGTGCGTTGAGATTCTCGACAAGGCCGTCGATAGTGGGGTTGCGCAATGCTCTGGCCTGCCGGGCATCGCCGGCGGCCGCTGCGGTGTCGAAGCGCTTTTCCTGCAGGTAAGGCGATTGCGCCCTGCTCTGTTCCAGTAGATCTTCGTAGGTGGGCGCGTCGGCGGCCCACGCCACCGATGTGCCGAACAGCGCCAGCAGTGTCGACAAGGCAAGCAATGAGTACTTCATCCAGGGGTCCAGTGCAGTGATGCCGCATCAGCGGTCGTCTCATGCACTACGCGGCCTGTGTGCCGCTCCCCTCACATCTGGGAGATTTTTTTCTAACGACCCAACGCCGAGGCCAGTTTTGCCCGGGCGCGAAGTACGCGGCCTTCGATCGTTTTCAGGCTGATTCCCAGCGCAGCGGCCGCTTCAACCTGGGACAGACCGACGAATGCCGTCAGCACCAGTGCCTCGCGTAAGGCGGGATCGATGCTGTCGAGCACGCGCATCACGCTGGCGAGTTCAAGGCTGGAACTGGCGCTCTGTTCCGGGCCGGCCTGGTCCGATACCAGCGTCCGGCTCTCTTCATCGTCGATGGGCCGGGCCTTGAATAGGAAGTAACGCACGCGGCGGAAACGCTGGGTATCGCGAACCTTGTTGATTCCGATACGCATCAACCACGGAAGCACCGGGCGAGCGGGGTCATACTCAGCCAACGCGCGCCACGCCGACACGAACGTTTCCTGCACGACGTCGTCCACGTCGGTTTCCGGAACGCCCATGCCTCGCACCATCTGTGTGATGGCCGGCGAGTGCCTGCGCACCAGGCGCGCGAATGCCGCTGGGTCACCCGCAGCAGCTTCGACGGCCCAGTTGTTGTCTTCCTCGATCGTCACGCTCAGGCCATGCTTTCAAGGGGAATCGTTGCGCAGTGCGTCCAGCAGCGCCTTGTCGTAGGCAGCGCGGTGATCGGGCTTCAGCCCTGCACGCATCTCGAAGACGTGCTCCAGCGTGATACGCTGCAGATCACCCGCCGCACGCTCGACCTCCCTGCTTGCCGCCTCTACCTGCGGACTCCAGCGAGGATCGGCCGCAATGGCATCGGCAAGTTGACGGTTGGCGATTCGCAAGCGCGCCTCGATCTCGCCCCTGCGCGTCGCAAAGAGCTGCTCTTTGGCCTGCAGGATGTCCTTCTCCGAATTGTCCAGGGGCACCACGGCGTGCAGCCGTTCATGCAGGTCGCTGTGGCCAGGGTTGAGGTAGTGCCAGCCCCAGCCGATCCCCAGGGCGCAAACCACGCCGATGACCGCGCCGGCCAAGGTCGCCAAAGGCAGGCGCATGGCGGTTCCGATAGCCATCAGCGTTCCACCAGCAGGGCGTAGGGGGACATGGCAGACGGCGCCGCGACCCAGGTGGGCCGCGGGTTGGACTGGGTGACGAGGAATGCAGAGCCCACCCCGCCACAGGTCAGCACCGCAGACAACGCAGCACAGGTCACAGCGCGGCGGAGCTCGCGGCGTCCCGCCCACTTGGCAGGTGGCGGCTCCTGGGCCAGGCGGGCCAGCAGCGCATCGGTTCCCGCGCTGGCATCTGCGCGCGTTGCGTTTGCGGCTTTTGCAAGCCAGTCATCAAGGTTGTTCATCTGCAGATCTCCTCGTCCACATACTTCATACGGCTGCCAGGGCGGCTTCCCCTCGAACACTAGCAGTTGATGAACGTGGTTTCTGAATAGGCCTTCCGGGAGCTCTGCCCCAGCGGGATTCGTCAACGATGTCTGCTTTCGGCCATAAGCGATCGCCTAACCCGGGCTAGACACCGCCCTACTCTGCCAGCGGAGCGAACGATGCTTGGCTTGGCGTCCCCATGACTTTCTGGACAAGCTCGTAACCAGAAACCTCCTCGTACCGTGAGGGTATTCTTGCCTTTAGCCCATGGAGGCGCCGGTTTGCTGTCAATGCGAGCTGGTTGTAAGTGGTCGCTGTTACCCGTCCGCGCTGGGCTCCGTTGTATTCCAGGTTATTGACAGTTGGGATATTGGATGCGACCGAATGGCCGACCACGAAGGCATGGAAGAAAGGCCCACCCTGTATGCCTCCGCTGGAGACAAGTTCATCGACATACTCTGCCGCCTGATTCATTTCTTTGCGACCGATTTCAGAACGCCCTTTTTTCAACTCGATGAGCAGGACATCGCGCATCATCACGAGCTGATCCTTGCCGGTATCAAAACTTTCCGTCCCGACGATTGAGAGAGTGGCATCGGAGAGGACGACGATGTCGGGGCGCTTCGCAGCATTAGCAAAGGTCTGATTCTGCTTTCTCGCTTTGAATAGACTGGTGGCGACTGTTCGCAGGGTGTTGTTCGACGCATACTCCGAACTGTCGAACTCCGGCCCAAACAGCCAACGCGCCTGCGTCACGAGCGGATGAAGGGTATGCAACTCGTCAGCTTCCGGGTCGCCGCTGAGCTTCTCCATGGCGGCAATGATGGACAAACGACTGTCGATCTCATCCAGAACCGTGAGCGCATCCTCCACAGTCCACTGTCCTAGCAATCGATCCAGCCCGTCGATGTCGTGCTCATCCAGCTGCATCAGCTTGTCAAGGAAACTTGAACCGCTTCGTGCCTTCTGAATCTTGATAACCGCTTTGACGACCTTGTTGAGGGTCTCCGGCGGTATCCCTGGCTGGTCATGCACCACGGTCTTTGTGAACTGGGCTACTTCAAGCATGGATCGCCTAGGTAGCGTCCGCAGATCCTCTCGATTCTTGTAGAGCGCGTCTTCTGAGTTCTCCTCGATCAGGTGGGCCGACAACTTCTCGACCATTTCCTGGGCATACCCGTTGGCCGCTTCGAAAAGGTGATCAGTTCGCTCCGTAGTCTTGAACTTCGACCAGTCTGGTTCGATTTCGGAAAGCCACTCCGATCCGCACTCAATCACGAGGGCATAGCGCTTGGCAAAGCGCACCCGCCCATCCAGAACGACCATCGGCCCAACGGTCCAACTCGGCAGCCCGACCAACCGATTGCTCACCCAAAACGCTACGCCTTGGTAGCGGGTGGATTTCGCTGTGCGTGTTGTGTCCACCACATACGCCGTGACATCAAAGCCAGGTTCGACCTGAATCTTGCGTTCCTCCAGAAGGCCCTCATGCTCAGACAGCGGGACGGACTGGCCGTTCACCGAAACGACGAACTGCGGATCGTGCAGGAAGCGTCCTGACAGGACCGTCCTGATCCGATCTGGATCTGGGCGGTGGCGTTCAACCTCCACCAACAACCGGGTGCCATGGCCCGAACGGGTGGCTGTCTCATGGCTTTGGATGTAGAACGGCGACGGCTGATTTCGGGTCCCAATCACGAAGGTAGAAAGAACGCCATTTGTCCAAGTTTCGACCGTGTAATGATCAGAAAAGCACAACAAGCCATGGCGACCAATACCGTTGCGTCCGAAGGCCATGCGTACCCAATCGTCGCGTTCGGAAGGAAACTGGACGTTCGCCCCTTGGCTTCGATGCCTGTTGTATCCCAAGGTCATCCAGCGCTTGCGAAACTGGTCCTCGGTCATCCCGTGGCCATCGTCTTCGACCGACAGCATGCCACTTGTTTCCTCGGGGATGATCACGGCAACCCTGGCAGCCCCTGCATCCCACGTGTTGGCCACCAGCTCAGTGAGCGCCATATCTGGGTCATAGCCAATCCGCCCGAGTGACCGCAGCACGTAGTCTTCCTCAAAGAGAGCTTGGTTGGCTGCCTTGCCCTTCTTGGCCATGGGAATATCCGCTAAGTGCTTGATCGGTAATATGTGCAAGACTATGCCGCCTTCCGCCGAGTTTGGCAAAAAGCTAAGCCCAGCCCATCTCACCTGCCGCGACGCCAGCCGACGCGTGTGCTATTGCCGGAGCGCCGTTCAATCCCTCGCCCGCTCCGCTTGACCCACTTGGTAATCTCCGTCAGCACGCCGACCAGGAATGTGCCGTATAGACAGCCACTGAGCTAAGCGTCCGCTTTCGGCCAGAAGCGGATATCAGAGTTTCACGTCAGCAGCCCAGCTGCACCCGCTCAGCTGATGCGCTTTGGGCTGGTTCCCGCGGGACGTTGAGCACAATCGGTATCGGCGCCAGCCCAAGCGCTCCTCCGGACTGTCCGGCCTCGCCCCCGCCCAAGCCGCTTTTCCAATGACCTCACCCATCCAAATAGAGTCAAATAGCGCTCCGAAAGCGGTTCGGTTCCGACCAGCAGCGCAACACGCGTGACCGAGCAATGCCTGGCCCAAGGCTCTGGGAACCTATAGCGAAGACGGTGCGGCCGACGATCAAGCACGCTACCGTTGCCCAGAATGCCTGAGCATCCAGCGGAGAGGGCACCGAGGGAAACGAGCTACACGCTCGAAGTACGACGCCAGCGAACAGCACGACCGCCAACGATTGAATTCCGGTCAGTGCAAGGGCGACTCGGAACGCGAACCATGTGCTTTCGGGCACTCACGCGCGCATCCATTATGGCTGTGAGCCCGTGTTGGTGATGCTTCGCTGGGACGCCTGGTGGGACGACCACAAGCGTGTGCATCGCATCCGCAAGGAAGAAGGCGCTTTTTACGGCGTCGCCGGCAACCGATCAAGGTGGTCACGACACCCAATACTCTGTAGGACATTCACTGTCCCCAGTGACGCCCTGTTCGATGGACGTCGCTTCCGGCTACTAGAGGTGCTGGATCGCCCGCACCACACCAACAGCAAAGGGCTCTCACCCATACCACCGGCGCCCCTGCACAAGCAGTTCATCCCAGCCCCATCCCTTGGTGGGCGAGTACACCCAGTTTCGGAGCCTTCTCAAGCTGCGAAGCAAGTGCGCTACGAACCCGGCTAAGCAGGGCTTTCCCTTCGGAGCTTTCTATCGCCGCATCACCAAAAACCTCCAGTTCCCGGATGAGCTCGCCAATCTCCAAGGTCCCGCGGTTCTCGGCATCCGAGGCCATTTCCTGATAGGCCCAGTCAATGTAGTCCCACATGCTAGTAGGATTGGAGTGGCCGCTTAAAGAAGCCACCTGTGCGAGTACCGTTGCTGCTGCCTCAACGCCAAGAATCCCAATGTTTCGAAGCCTCTTGATCCGATCGATGACCTGAAGAGTTATGTACCTGTGTCGAAGCATATGAGCCGTAGCGCGCTCTGAAACTCCGGCAAGCGCCCGCAGATCCGAGAAAGTCTGGCTCACCGTTGCAGCAGCTAGCCTTGAACCGCTCTGAGAGCAGAAGACCCAACCCTTGTCGCGACTCCCCCGTCCGGACTTGGTATGGCGGCGCATATGCATTTCCCGTTGCACCCTGATGTACTTCATGACCTCCTGCAAAGTTAGTGCGGGAACAGGAACCAGACGTATAGGGTTCCCCCTCCTCTTCGAGGTCCGCACCTTCAGCATGCCATCACCCTTCGATGCATCAAGTACATCGGTGACCCTGATCCAAACAAGCTCTTCGCGCCTGATCCCGGTATCCGCGAGTATCAGGAGCATCGCGCGATTGCGACTCTTTACAAAGGTGCGCTTCGCGCTTCGCTCGCACTGCGCCAGGAGTCGGCGAAATACCTCAAGAGGCATTGGTCGTACGACTCGCTTTGCACCACTTGGAAGCATCGCTGCATGCCTGTCCGAGGACACCCGGTCCAGCCGTTTCGTCCTCACCACGCGCCTTTCAACCGTGATAATCGCCTGCTCACCAAGCCGGCCGATCTGGGAAGGGCCGAGACTGATACATTCGGCCCAGCCAATGAAAGCGAGAACACGTGAGAGGATACGATTGATGTGCCTTGCGCTGGACTCATCCCGAACCACCAGCCAATCAGCAAACTCGATCAGATGATCATCATCGATCTCTCTCAGCTCCAGGCGACGCAAGTACAGAAATCGTACCAGCAGGCTTAGCTCACTCGCATAGGTGGATATCGTACCTACCGTCAGCCCAAGGCGTCGGCAATGAACTAGGTACGCATTCACTTCCCAGCAAGAACGGCCGTTTGGGAAGAACACCACCTTCATGCCTCCTGCGGCGCCCCTATCGAGGAACGAGGTGACGCGTCCAACCCCCGGTAACCGGAATTGATTGCTGGCCCTCCTACACAAACCACCATCAATCTTCACTTCACTACCCGCAGGGAGCTAGAGCCGCGGTACCGATCGAAGTGTCGCTTTAGCTCATCGGCTGCGACCTCCGATCCAAGAGCCAGCCTCTTGAAGCGTTGCACGAGATCACTGTACCTAGCGGTCATGTCCAGAACAGCATCCTCCAGCCAAGCCTCATCTTCCTGCTGTGCAACAGGCTTCCTCGCGGCCCCCAGAAGCTCTCCGATGGCACGCCTAAACGCTTCCATCCCGCCTGGGTACAGCGATTCCACATTGTTCCTGAGTGTTCGAACCGACATCGGAAAGATGCCTCGAGCCTCATCATTCATCCCGGCAAGATCACTCATGCGTCTAAAGAGATCACTATGCTCTTCAAGAAGGGACCCAACTGCCACCGCCTCGTCCAGGATGGCGATGATGCCCCGAACACTCCGTTCAGCACGAAGCTGCTTGTCCCGCACACCCGCAGCTACCTGTCCTTTACTGAGCCTTGGCATCATTCCCCTCTGTGCGAAATGAGGATTGTGAACGTACTACGATCGCCGGTTGTAATCTGAATCGGCTTGACACTGATCTTTCGCTCCTCAGAGAGCATCTCCAGATACTCCAAGACATCATCATGATCGAGAACAGCGAGATCGTCGCTTCCGAAGTGCTCGAGAAGAAGCGTCTTCAATTTTTGGGCAGATTCCGAGCCATCACCTGAGTTCACAGCCGCCATCGCCAAACAGGCTTCTGCATGACTGATCTCCTTGCCCGTCATAGACTCCTTCACGTATCTCCAAGTCTCCTCGACATCATGATGACCCATGAGCCACGCGAGCGCAGGTAGAGATGACTCTTCCCCCTCCGAATGAAAGAATGTCATAGCAAAGCTCCTTCGCAGTTGATGAGGCTCAAGCACCCATCGCTTTCCGTCGGGGCCACGGAGATCAAAGTAGTCACTTATGAGCTGGAGAACGACGCGCGGATGATTCTCACTGAATGGCCTGATGCCCTGCATTCCGACGAAGAACATCACGCGATCATCCAGCAACGCATCCTCCCTGGGCATCACCCGAAGTAGTTGCGTCCTGAGATTGTTCATGATCGATATCGCCATGGCAACGATACGTGGCACAGGCTTGTCAAACCTCGGCCTCTCGTTCCCTTCCCCCCGCTTTGCCTGGTGAATCGTCAAGTGGTAGCGACCATCAGATGTCAGGAGCGCATGCAACCCCATGTCAATGATCTCGGATCTCCTTGCACAAGCAAACAAGGCCACAAGTCCAAAGCAAACTCCTAGATGGATTCGGATCAGTCCGAGAACCAAAGGGAACAACCGATAGGGTTCCAAATCACAGTACCTGTCATCCCCTCTCTCCCTGAAACGCTGGGAAACGAACCTCGAACAGCGTACTAGTGGACCGGTTTCAATCAGCGCTTCCGCATCCTTCAACAATGCAGTTGGCGACCGGTGGCCAAGGTCACCACTTTGGGCGATTTCATCAATCAACCCTGCAAGGTGAGCCTCCAATGCAGGCGCCTCCTCAAGCATCCACGCACACGCTGACCTAACAAACTGCCTACAGACGGTCGGTGGCAATGTCGCCGTGCGGCCCGACTGTTCTCTGCGAAAAGGTCGGCAAGCATCGCGAACCTCGCGAACATTGCTCAAAGCCCACGCGCTCAGGCTCTGGACGGAGTGCGAGGCCTGAGCCAGTAGCGGAAAGATATCCGCATAGCCGCTGGTGGTACGAGCGCCGCGGCTTAAGTCGCGTTCTCCTCGGTACCCGTACTGGGTCAGATGGCTCCGAAATGCGGGACTACTGCGCAGCCTCTGCCAGTCCACCGATATAGCCGCGCCAATGGCGACCAAACTCAACTGGTTTGTTTCCGTCAAACCAAAGTGGTTCCTAACCTCATCCGCGTCTAACCGTTCCAACGGAATCTCAGCCGAAAGGTAAGAGCTAAGCCGCTCAATGAACCGCCCCGTCCCGCAAGACCCCGCCTCAGCATAGGACTCCATGAATGCCTCTACGTCGTCCAGATGAGCGACTAGGAGTCCGTCACGCAGGAACTTCTCTTCGTACTTAAGGGCCAAGAACTCTGCGAAGAGAAACAGTGCGCCGTGAACTGATCTGAGCGACCGGGTTGATCCACGGACCTTCGCTACGGCGATGATCAACGCCTTACATTGTTCACAGATAACTGCGTGAGATGATGTGCTCAATCGTCCCGTTGGTAGCAGTAGATCCCATCTCAGAACCTGCCCACCGCGACTCTTCTCACCGACTTGGCGCAGATCTCTCTTTCCCGTCTCAACTCTCCATACAGATTCGTGGACCGCGGATTTCAGCCACCACGGACGCACTAATGGGCTCAAACCGGTTTGGGTCCGACTGAAGAAGGACAGGACCTCCGAGGGAAGTTGAGCCATCACCGGATCTCCGGCAGCCGAATGCGAGAAATGATGACAGTCTTTCTAGCCAATGCACACTCGACAAGATCAGTGATCTCAATCAATGCCGGGGGCAATGGCGCAGTCAGCGCATCCACAAAGTCTCTCCAGAATCGCGGGGCAACTCCGGTCCGGAGATCAGGTCGATCCAGGAAGGTCGCACTGGCGCTTTCCAAGCGATCCCGGTAGAGCATTGCAACCGCCAGCGCATCAGGATCCTTACAGAGGATCAGTCCCGCGCCAGGAGAAGCGGCCTTGTACACACGGCGGGGAACCTGAGCTTCAGCAGCCTCGTCCGCGCTACCCGAGAGGAACAGGTGGAGGTCCTCAACCGTCGAGAAATCCGACACTTCAAGAAGCCGCTCGTGATCAGAAAATGCTTGAACGATCAGTCTGTTCTGGTGCCGCCTAACCTGCCTCTCAAACAAGGCGATGCGAAGGGCATTTGGGACGTAGTGCCCCAAGGTCGTCTTGACCGATCGGTGGCCAAATATCCTCGCCGCTACGACAAGATCACCATCTGCCTCAAGGAACTTTAGCACTCCGGAGTTCATTCGTAGATTCTTGTAGGTGAGCTTCTCTCTCCATGGAGCGAGCTCGGCATGGCGCTCCCCGAAGTTCGTTGCCCGGGTGACCATGCCGGCTCCCCTGACACTGCGCCAAGCTTCAGATGCACCAAGTGCATTCAGGAACGCTTTCTCCGAGAAGGCTTTCAAACGGTAGTCGAGGCTACTGATGCCAATCCAAAGATGGTTTGCATCCTTCCTTCTCCCTTCCTGGATCATCCGAGTACGTACGGGCTCGGTCCACTCGAAGACCTTCACAAGAACTCGCTGGGCAAGAGGCGAAAGCTCCACACTCTTCTCCTCACCCGCACGCAGCTTCTCCACGCTAAAGCGAATACCCCCTTTTCCGACAAGACCATCGGAGGAGATGTAGGTTCCACCATGACGATCCCTTTCTATCCTGGCCCTGTACAACGCCACCGGGTTAAGAATCGGGTGTTCAATGAGTAGGATCAGTATGCAGACCGCCGCCTGCTTGCTACTCATGATGCCAAGGTATGGCAGGAGCTCGTTCTTTCCGAACGAAGAAACGAAGTCCCAGATTCTGCTAGACCCATCTAAGATGGATGCCTTGCTCGACTTCACATCGAATTTGCGTCGCTGCCTAGGAATCCCGCCCATATCAAAGACGCATATCCCCAAGGCAATCCTGAGACCCTTCTCATATCGCTCTTGATTCAGCAGGTGCCCCCAGTTCTCTCGGGAGAATCCGCCTCGGCGATGCGCCTTAAGCTCATGTAGTGAACCTACATCGAAACGGCTAATTTCAGCCAAGCCTCTCTCTCGTTGAGCCACGAACTCCTCGAAGTCCTTCACTGCGCAGCGGAGAATCGTGTTTACTGCCTTCCCAAGTTTTTCCTGATAGCGATCTAGGTACTCTGCACTTCCATCAACGATTGAGATCGACTCGAAGAGATTGTCGTTGTATGAGTTCTGTGCCGAATTCAAAGTCTTTGGGGCGTTGTTCAGGCACACTGGTGAGTTTGCAGCATGCTCCCTATCCGCAATGATGAGCGCGCGAGGCGGAGCGGAGATGGCAGCCAATTTCGATTCGACGAAGTTGATTGCACCGGTCTGAACAAGACAGGGGATGAATCGAACAAAGCTGGTCCACTGATTCGTGATCGTAGTTAGCGCGACTCCAACCGCCGCTCTGGCCGCGTAGAACTCACCCCGAAGATCAGACAATTGCGCGACCAAGGCAGCGGAACTCATTCGACGACTTGGAGCCGACCACCCCCTTCTTGCACCGAGGGCCTGCCAGAACTGAAGGACGCAGCGAACCGAGTACGTGTTCTGGGCCGCGACGTAGCGCCTTGATAGCTTGACAATTGCATCGACAAATGCGGCTTGACCGCGAGGTCCGATCCAACTCCGAAGAAATGTGAAGTCAATCGACGCTACTCCATGCGCCCGACCGATCGCCCTTACCGTGATCCAAAGTCCGTCCGGGCCCGTTTGGACCTCGCCGACACTCTTCTTCTTTCTAGTTGCCATGCAATGTGAGCTACCGTGGTGAGCAGAGCTAATTTGCCGCACCTTATCTTTTTTCCCAAGCACTATTCCTCACAAAACATCTGGATGAACCCGTGCCCCTGCGGCTGGGCCGGTGACCGCAGCAATCGCTGCCTGTGCAGTGATGAGCGCATCAACCGCTATCGTGCGCGCGTGTCAGGGCCGCTGCTGGACCGTATCGACCTTCACATCAATGTGGCGCGCATGGATGCGGTGGAACTGCGCGAGAGCACGCCGCTGGGTGAGCCCAGTGCATCAGTGCGCATGCGGGTGGAAGCTGCCCATGCCCGGCAACAGGCGCGCGGCGGGCTCAATGCGCATCTGCCGCCCGCGGCGCTGCGCGCATGCACGCGATTGAGCGAGGCCGATCAGGACTTGTTGGAGCAGGCGATTGAACGCCTGCAACTGTCCGCGCGCGCGATGCACCGGATTCTGCGGGTGGCGCGCACGATTGCGGATCTGGCCGGTTGCGAGGTGATCCAGACTGCGCATCTGACTGAGGCGATCGGGTACCGGCAGTTGGATCGGGGGAAGCCTTAGCAGCACTGGTTGGAGAGGGCGTTGGTAGAGTCGACTGTTAGTCGACTCGCGCGCGAAGTGCGGTCGCCTGCGAGGTGGATGCGAAGAGCAGTCGACTAACAGTCGACTCTACCAAGAGCAGGTCATGGCAGCGGATAGATCAACGCCAGAGCAGGTCATGCCAGCGGATGGTGCGAGGTTGCCAGGGCGGTTCACGGCGGTCCGGCGACGCCAGCGCCATCCCCGCGCATCACGCCGCCGTACCCAGCCGCCCACGCTTGGCCAGCACCGCCACCCGACGGCTGACCAGCGCGTGGAGCTCCGCCAGCTCCGACGCGCGGTCAGCCGTCATGTTCCCGCCGAACACCACGCGCGACAGTGCCACCTCGTCACTGTCGTGCGGGTACTGCCAGCGGTCGCGGTAGACCTTCTGGCAGACCAGCCAGGCCAGCCGCAGCCCACCGCCAGGCAGCGGCTGCACCACACGCTCGTACACCTGCCAGAACTGGTATTCGGCCCGCAGGTCGATCGCAGGCGCCACGGACAGCGCCTGCCGGGGCCGTCCTGGGCCCCGGATGCCGAACAGCGGTGATTGCGTGTGGTGCTGTGCCATGCCGACAGGATGACGCAGCAACATTGTGGGAACCTTGCGCCGCCGCCAGAAAATCCCTGTTGATTGCGCAAGGCAGGGGTTGGGGGTCAGAACGCCATCGAGGTACTGAACATCAGCTGCCGCGGCGCGCTGCGCTGCAGGGTCTGGTAATCGCCCGAGAACGACGAGCCGGCGATGGTGGCGGTGCCGATGTTGTGGCGGTTGAACAGGTTGCTCACGTCCAGCCGCAGCTCCAACCCCGGCACTGCACTGTCCGCGCCGAACCGGTAGGCGGCGTAGGTGTTGACCTGCCAGAACGTGGGCACGCGGATGTCGTTCTCGTACGTGAACGGCTGGCGCAGGTACGAGGTGCTGGTGGCACCGAAACGCCAGTCACCGAAGTGGGCAGACAGGTCGCTGACCAGCGAGATCTGCGGGTAGCCCGGCTGGGCGTTGCCCTTGATCGGGTACACGGTGTCGCCCACCAAGAAATCGCTGTCGTAATACGAACGCGCCACCGCCACCCCCTGGTAGAACTGCAGGTGGTCGGTCAGGTCGGCGGTGATGCCCAGGTCGGCGCCGATCACGTGCATCTTCGGCATCAGCCGCACAGTGTTGATCTGCGCGAACTGGGTGCCGATGGCGGCCGACAGCAGGCGGTTGCGGATGTCGTTGTAGAACACATCGCCGGTGATGGTCAGCCGGTCGAAACGATGCGACGCGCCCACCGTCAGGTTCCAGTTCTTCTCCGGGCGCAGGGTGCCGGCCACGCGGTCGAACTCCTCCTGGTCGGTGATGGTCCATGCCGAGGCGGTGTAGCCGATGTTGCCGCGCTGGGCCACGCGGTAGCCGTTCATGGTGTTGGCCAGGTCGATGAAGGCGTCGGTGGATTCGGTCGGGCTCCAGAACAGCGAGACGTGTGGCAGGAAGTTGCTCTTCGCACGCAGCGTGCCGTTCACCGGCCGGTCCTCGGCATCGCCGAGGCCGCCGCCACCGGTGCGGAAATCCACGGCCTTGAAGCCGACGCCGAGCTTCAGCGTGTCATTCAGCACGATGTCGTCCTGCAGGTAGAACTGGCGCGAGCGGGTCACCCAGCTTGAGGCGTTGTCGGTCTTGAACGCCGGCCCGTACACATCGAACGGCCCGGTGGCCTTCAGCGGCGGGCCCTCACCCAGCAGCGGCTGCTGGTACCACTCGGTCTTGGCTGCGGCCTTGCTCTTCTCCTGCCAGAAACCGGCGGTGAGGGTATGCGCACCGGCTTCAAACTGCACATTGAACATGCCACCCAGCCGGTTCAGGCGTGGCGTCTGCACCTGCTCGGAGAACGGTGCACCATTGGGCGATGACACGGTGGGGTCGGTCAGCGTGGCCTGGGTGTGGCTGTTGGCGTTGTACAGCTGCACGTTGCCACTCAGTGCCGGGGTGATCTGGAAGCGGTGGTTGATCGAGGACACGCGGTCGCGGGTGATCTGGCCGGTGTCGTACGGAATCAGTTCGGACAGCTCACCGCAGGTGTAGGCGCCGCAGGATTTGTCTACGTTCTCCGGCGAGGCCACGTACCAGGCCCATGCGTAATCCGGGTAGAAGATGTCGGCCTTCCAGCCAAGCTTGCGGATCATGTCGAAGGAGATGTTGTTGTAGCCCCAGACTTTGGCCTTGCTGTCGGACAGGAACACGGTGACATCGCCCCAGGCCACGTCCTGCTGCAGCTTCAGGTCGCCGCGCAGGAAGTTCTGGGTGCCTTCGCCCTGGTACTTGTCGGCCGACACGCGTTGCAAGTCGACCAGCACTTTCGGGCCGTGTTCGCCCAGCTGGCCGCTCTGCCCGGACACGGTGGTGACCAGGGTGCTGTTGCTGCCCACGCCCTGCTTCACGCGCAGGCTGGGCGTGTCCTGCAGTTCGCGCAGGCGGTATTCCAGGCTGCCGCCGTTGACGCTGCTGGAGAACACGCTGACCGGTGCGCCGCCCGGGCTGACCGTGATCGCGCCGATGCCATCGGGCACGCCCACATTCACCACGCTGGTGCCGGTGAGCGAGAGGAAGCCGTTGTCGTTCAGCGGCACGCCTTCGAAGGTAATGCCCATTTCATTCATGCGGAAGCCGCGCACGAACAGGCTGGTGGCCGAGATATCCAGGCCCAGGCCATCGGTGGCGGTGTAGCTGGCGCCGGGCACCTGCTTGAGCATGGCCAGGCCGTTGTTGCCGGTGACCACCGCGTCGAGGTCTTCGGCCTGGATGATGTAACGGTTCGGGCCGACCACCTGGGTGGGCGCGACGGCGGCGCCGCGCGGTGTGGCGATCACCTGCAATGCGTTCAAGGTAGTGGGCGTGTCGTGCGCGGTGTCAGCCGATTCGGCGGCATGGGCCGGTGCAGCGATGGCGGTGAGGATCGCCAGCGCCAGGCGCGTCGTGGGTGGGGTGTTCATGGAAAGATCCAGCGTGCAGTGGGGAAAGAGGGCGCAGGCGCACGCCCAGCGCGGGGCGGCACCGGTGTCGGCGCGCTGGCTGGTGATGCGATTGCGTTGGGGGTGACGGCGCAGTGCGCGCCGGTCAGCGGCGGGGGAAGACGATCCTCAGCCGCTCAATGCGATGGCGTGATTTCGACGTGCGAAAGTCTTGCATCGCTCGGCCGCATCCGCCATCGCGCGGTGGTACAGCACCGATGGCGATGGGGATGGGTGGGGTATACGTGGGTATAGCCAGCGCGATTTACCGCAGCACGAAACGCTCGATCGCGCGTGCCACGCCGTCATCGGCATTGCTGGTGGTTTCAAACCGCGCCACGGCCTTCACCGCGTCAATGGCATTGCCCATCGCCACGCTGGTGCCGGCGTACTGCAGCATGGTCAGGTCGTTCTCCTGGTCACCGATGGCCATCACGTTGCGGCGGTCGATGCCCAGGTGCTCGGCCAGCTTCTGCAGGCTCGGCCCCTTGCCGGCACGGTGGTCGAACACTTCCAGGAAGAACGGTGCGCTTTTCAGCACGGCAAACCGCTCGGTCAGCTCGCTGGGCAGGCGTGCGATGGCCGCGTCCAGCACTTCGGGCGCATCGATCATCATCAGCTTGATGAAGGACATCGACCGATCCATGTCGGCCACGCGGCGGTACGACAGCGGCATCTGCGAGAGATGCGAGTCGGCCACGGTGTAGTAGCTGATGTCCTGGTTGGGGGTGTAGATGCGCTGGCTGTCCAGCGCCTGGAAGTGCACGCCCAGTTCGCGCGCCACCTGCTCGCAGAACAGGAAGTCATCGAAGCTGAGCGGATACTCGACCACGGTTTCGCCGGTGCCGATGCGCTGCACCAGGCCGCCGTTGCAGGCGATGCAGTAGTCGTCGTCGCCATCGATGCCCAGTTCGTGCAGGAACGGGGCCAGGCCGGGAACCGGGCGGCCGCTGGTCAGCACGATATGCACGCCCAGCGCGCGCGCCTGTGCGATGGCCTGCTTGGCCCGTGCAGTGAGCGCGTGGGCCGGGTCCAGCAGGGTGCCATCCATATCGATGGCGACCAGTTCGATGGTCGATTGCCGGCGGCCCATGTCCATTGCGTTGCACTCGTGCGGGGCGTGCCAGTTTAGCGCCTCATGCCCGGTTCACCTCTTTGCCCACATTGGCCGGGATACTTCAGGGGCCTGTGCGTCCCCCACCGCAGGACGGCCCCCTGACCGCCCTTCCCTGGAAACCCTTTCGACGCATGACCTACCGTGCCCCCGACCCCAACGACACCGCGCCACTGGCCCAGCAGATCGAGCAGATGATCGACGAACTGCCCGGCGAACGGGTCAGCGTCGGTACCCTGCTCAGCGCCCTGGGCGATGAGGGCCTGCTGCTGGTGGTGATCCTGCTTTCGGCCATCTTCATCATCCCGGTGTCGATTCCCGGGCTGAGCACGGTGTTTGGCGCTTCGATCCTGCTGATCGGCCTGAGCCGGCTGCGCAACCGCCCGCTGCGGGTGCCGCAGAAGCTGGCACGCCGCGAGATCGCCACCGAAACGCTGAAGACCAACCTCGGCCGTGCGTTGAAGTGGGTGCATCGCATGGAACGGCTGTCGCGGCCGATGCGGCTGGCGGTGATGGTGCGTTCGAAGAAGATGATGCGCCTGAACAACCTGGCGCTGGTGGTGGCCACGGTGCTGCTGATGGCACCGGCCGGCCCGATTCCCTTCAGCAATACGCTGCCGGCGCTGGCACTGATGTCCTTCGCCATTGGTTTCATCCAGCGCGACGGCGCGGCGGTGGCGGCCGGCTATGCCTTCGTGGTGGCCACGATGGTGTACTTCGGCGTGCTGCTGGGCGGCGTGGGGTTTGCCGCCGAATCGGTGTTCAGCGGGTTCCGCAGCGGTACCTCATCTGTGTAGCGTCGAGCTTGCTCGACGGCTCTTCGACCCGTACGCGGAAACCCCGCGCAGCGCGCGCAAGCCGAGCATGGCTCGGCTCTACAAAAAGCAGTCGAGCAAGCTCGACTCTACAGGGCTACTTGGCTGACACCCGCCACACCACATCGCCCACGTCGTCAGCCACCAGCAGTGCGCCCTCGGCGTCCATCGCCATGCCTACCGGTGCGCCCATCAGGGTCTTCTCATCCTTCGAGGCGAAGCCACTCACCACGGTCTGTGGCCGCCCGGTCGGCTTGCCATCCTTGAACGGCACGTACACCACTTCGTAGCCGCTCAATGGCGAGCGATCCCAGCTGCCGTGTTCGCCGATGAAGGCACCGCCGTGGTACTGCGCGGGCAGCGCCTGGCCGGTATAGAACAGCAAGCCCAGCGGCGCCACGTGCGAGCCGATGGCGTAATCCGGCACGATCGCCTTGGCTACCAGGTCCGGCCGCTGCGGCTGCACGCGCTCGTCCACGTGCTGGCCGTAGTAGCTGTAGGGCCAGCCGTAGAAGCCGTCTTCCTTCACCGAGGTGAGGTAATCGGGCACCAGGTCGGCACCGATCTCGTCGCGCTCGTTGGCCACCGCCCACAGCGTGCCGGTGCTCGGCTCCCAGTCCAGGCCAGTGGGGTTGCGGATGCCCGAGGCGAAGATGCGGCTGCCACGGGTGGCCACGTCCACTTCCAGCACCACCGCGCGGCGGTACTCCACCGCCAGGCCGTTCTCGGTGATGTTGCTGTTGGAGCCCACGCCCACGTACAGCTTGCGGCCATCACGGCTGGCCAGCAGCTCCTTGGTCCAGTGGTGGTTGATGGTGCTGGGCAGATCGGTGAACTCGCGGCCCTTGTCGGTCATGCGGGTTTCGCCGGGCACGTAGTGGAACTGCACGATGTTGCCGGTGTTGGCCACGTACAGGGTGTCACCGATGAGCTGGATGCCGAACGGCGAATGCAGGCCCTCGATGTAGACGTGCTGGGTCCAGGTGTTGGTGCCGGGCGTGCGCCGCAGCAGGGTGACCTGGTTGCCGCCCTTGCCGGCCTTGCCCGAGCGCGCCTTCACCTTGCCGGCGATCCACTGCTTGGGCGTGGTGACCGGCTCTTCACCCGGGCCGTTGCCCTCCACCACCAGCACATCGCCGTTGGGCAGGGTCAGCAGGCGGCGCGGATGCTGCAGGTTGGCGGCGATGCGCTCGATCTTCAGGCCCTCGGCCACCGTGGGCGATTGACCTTCGGCCCAGCCGACGCCCTTGGGCACCTGCATGGGCGGCATCAGGAAGTTCTGCGGTGCCGGCAGCGGCGGCTTCGCGCCGGACTGGTCGGTGGGGTGGTACTCGGCCTTGCCCGCGCAGGCCGACAGCATCACCGCCAACGAAAGCATCGCAAGGGTGGGCAGGAAGGGCTTAGCCATGACGACCTCCGTGCCGCACCGGCGGCTGCAGCGACAGCAGGATGAGCCCCAGCGCGATCAGCGCCACAGTCAGCGCCGACAGGATCGTGCCCGGCACGGCAACGGCGTAGGCGTCGCGGCTGTGCACGAAGGCGTTCCAGATGGCCAGCAGCACCGCCACCAGGTTGAGGAAGAAGTCGATGCGGTCGATGCCGGTGGCACTGCCGTTACGGCGCCAGACCGCGAACAGGTTGATCAGGCGCGGCACGATGGCGATCAGCAGGCCGAAGGTGATCAGCCAGGCGGCGGCCTTGCCCCACATCACCTCGGCGCTGTTGAGGTAGATCGCATCGAAGATCAAGGCGCCGACAAAGAACCCGAACGGAATCGGGTTCAACAGGCTGAACAGGGTGGTGCCAAGGCCGCGATGGGCCTGGGCCAGGGGATTGACCATCATCGTGCTCCGCGCGGAAGGGGCTCGGGCTGTAGTAGCACAGCCGGATGTGAAGCCGCGCGATGAGACCCGGTCGATCCACGCCATGCACGGATGCGGGGTGCCAACAGAAATGTGTAGTCGTTATTACCGTGCGTCATGAGTGTTTGTGACGCATCTCCCATATCGAAACATTCGTGCCCATTCGACGTAGGGGGGGACTCGTGGTGTCGCGTTTGGCTCGTTGCGATGGGGCAGTTCCGCCCCGCCGTCCTGCCATGCCGATTCACAACAGAAGGATTCGTGTATGAAGCGACACACGCAACGCTCCGCGCCACCGCGCTCCGCGCGCCTGGCCCTTGCCACTGCCCTGGTGCTGGGCAGCCTGGCCGCCACCGCCCAGGCCCAACAGGCCGATCCACTGGCCGGAATCCAGTGGCATCTGCTCAATACTGGGCAGACGGTGCCGGCCGATACGCTGCCGGTGGCCGGCAACGATCTGAACGTGGATGGCCTGTTCCGCAATGGCATCCGCGGCCAGGGCGTCACCATCGCCATCGTCGATGACGGCCTGCAGATCGCCCACCCGGACCTGGCCGCCAACGTGGCGGCGGTAGCCGGCAAGAACTTCGCCAATGGCTCCAACAACCCCACACCCTCCAACCCGGACGCCGACAACCACGGCACCATGGTCGGCGGCATCGCCGGCGCGGTGGGCGCCAACAACCGCGGCGTGCGCGGCGTGGCCCCGGCGGCGACGCTGAAAGGCTTCAACCCGATCTCGAGTTCGGCCCAGGGCAACCAGCAGAGCAACATCGAGTACGCCTGGTGGGATGGCGCCGAATCGGCCGATGTGCAGGTGTTCAACAACAGCTGGGGCGCTGGCCCGGGCAATCCGAACCTGCCCTTCGCCTACAGCCAGAACGACATCAGCGCCTACGAACAGGCCCTGTCGGGTACCCGCGGTGGCCGGGGTGGCATCTACGTGAAGTCGGCCGGCAACAACCACAACAACGGCACGCTCTCCACCGGCCAGGACATCTGCACCGCCGACACCAAGAACCGCAACACCGGCTGCGTGCCCGCCGGGCGTGACCCGCGCAACAACCTGTTCAACGTGATCACCGTGGGTGCGGTGCGCGCCGACGGCGTGCGTTCGTCGTATTCCTCCACCGGTTCGGCGCTGTGGGTGTCGGCCTTCGGCGGCGAGTACGGCCTGCAGGCGCAGTACGCGCCCGGGCTGGTGGCGCGTGCCTACGACCCGGCCATCGTCACCACCGACGTGACCGGGTGCGCGCAGGGCAGCAACAAGAACACCAACCGCCAGAACACGCTGGACAGCAACCAGTCGGCCATCGACAGCACCTGCAACTACACGGCCAAGATGAACGGCACGTCCGCTTCGGCACCGATGGTGTCCGGTGTGGCGGCGCTGGTGCTGGAAACCAATCCGAATCTTTCCTACCGCGATGTGAAGTACATCCTGGCCACCACCGCCACCCGCACCGACCCGAACCGGGCGGCGGTGACGCTGGCCGATGGCCGCGTGCTGGTGCCGGGCTGGACGGTGAACGCCGCCGGACGCGCCTACAGCAACTGGTACGGCTTCGGTGTGGTCAACGCCGCGCGTGCAGTGCAGGTGGCGGAGAACTTCCAGTCGCTCGGCGCGCTGGTGGACAGCGGCTGGCGCAACACCACACGTACGGTGGCCATCGGCAACACCTCGGCCGCCGCCGCGCGCCTGACCTTCCAGCTGGCCAATGGCGCGCGCAACATCGAGAGCGTGCAGCTGGGCTTCCGCGTCAACCACAGCAACACCCGCCAGCTGCAGTTCGTGCTGGTCTCGCCCAGTGGCACGCGCAGCGTGGTGCAGCCGGCGTTCACCGCCATCGGCTCGGGCACCAATGGTGTGCAGCGCAACTTCACCAGCTGGGACCTGCTGTCCAGCAATGCCTTCCTGGATGAGAACGCCACCGGCACCTGGACGCTGGAAGTCACCGACATGGGGCAGGCCGCGAACGCTGCATCGCGTGGCAACCTCGAATTCTTCAAGATCCGCGTTCTGGGGCACTGATGATGAAGACGACCATTCTGTTGAGCACCCTCGCCTTCGCGGCGATCACCTCCACCGCCTGGGCACAGAGCTCCGGCCAGGCCCCCGCTGCAAGGACCCTGTCGACCGTGGACGCACAGGCACTGAAGGCCGAAGCCACCGGGCGTAGTTTCGATGTGGGCGGCAACCGCTTCCGCCTGGCACCGTCGGCCACCGTGCAGCAGGCCAGTGGTGGTCAGTTCAGGATCACCCCGGCTGCGGAAGCCGCCGCGGCAAGCACTGGTGCCCGTAGCAAGCGCTCGCTCGATGCCGGCAACACCGGTGCGGCGGCGCGGCTGGATGCCGGGGCCGGCAAGTTCGCCGCGGCCGTGTCCAATGATGGCGCACCGGTGGTGGCGACTTCGCGGGTCAAGGTGTTCTTCACCGATGCGGCCTCGGCGCAGCGTGCGGCGACCGCCACCAGTGGCACCGTGGTGAAGGTGTCCAAGGCTTCCGGCCGGGCGATTGTCGAATATCCGTCGGTGAACGCGGCGCTGGATGCAACCACCACCTTGCTGTCGACCGCCGGCATCAAGGCGGCCGAGCCGGACGTGGTGCAGTGGGAAGAAACCAAGTAAGGCGTTGAGTGGTGCCCCCGGCCGGTTGGCTCTCCTGGCCGGCCGGGGGATTGGTTCTGCCAGGGCGTGCCGACCAACGGTCGGCACCCACCGGGCGGCGAGCAGGTAGAGCCGAGCCTATGCTCGGCTGCTGTCTGCAGGGTGCACGGTGAACGCTGAGCCGAGCACGGGCCCGGCTCTACAGCTGTGCCAACCAAGGTTGGCACCTACCAGGAGCAGATCCGGATGTGCCGACCAACGGTTGGCACCCACCATTTTCCCGACCTGCCGACCAACGGTTGGCATCCACCGGCGTCAGCGCGCGGCGAGTGTTCCGGTGTGCTTGAGGCTGCAGCTGGCCAGTGCGTCGTTGCCGGCGGCCGGATGAGCCGGTTCCAGCAGCAGGCGCTGCACATCGGAGAACAGCTTCTCCACCGGCATGCCGTAGGGCGCGAACAGGCGCAGGCGGCCCTGGCGATCGAACACGTAGCCACCGGCGATGTGGCTCATCGTGTAGGTGTCGGGCAGCTGGCCCGGTTCCTTCTCGTAGAACGCCTTGAAGTCGCTGGCCATCGCGGCCAGCTGCGCTTGGTTGCCGACCAACGCCATCGCCTTGGGATCGAACGCTTCCACATAGATGCGCGCGACCTCGGGCGTATCGCGGGCCGGGTCGACACTGACGAACACCACCTGCAGCTGGTCGGCATCCTTGCCCATCAGGTGCTTGACCTGACCCAGCTCGACCATCGTGGTCGGGCACACATCCGGGCAGCTGGTGAAGCCGAAGAACAGATAGGTCACCTGGCCCTGCAGATCCTTCGGGCCACGTACGGTGCCGTGGCTGTCGGGCATCGACCACTGCTGGCCGAGTTCCTCGCAGGCGATGTCCTTGGAATAGAAGTCCATGCGCGACTGCGCGCTGCAACCGGCCAGCAGGCCGAGCAGCAGGCCTGCGGCCAGCCGCAGGCCACGATGGGGGAACGCAATGCCTTTCACGGTTCGCAGGCTCAGTTGATCATCATGTGGTAGTGCATGCTCCAGATGATCCAGACCGACAATGCGACGACGATGAACAGGATCACCAGGGTGAACACAAAGCTGGCCAGGTTCCAGCCACCTTCGGACTTGCGGTCCATGTGCAGGAAGAACACCAGCTGCACCAGGATCTGCGCCACCGCGAAGCCCACCAGCAGGAACAGCGTGAGCGGCCGCGACAGCACCGGGTTCATCACCAGCGCGAACGGCACCATGGTCAGCAGCGCGCACAGCACGAAGCCGATCAGGTAGGACTTGGTGGAGCCGTGTGCATTGCCGGCGCGCGAGGTTTCGACGTGGGCCATGTCAGAAGGCTCCGATCAGGTAGACGAAGGTGAAGACGCAGATCCACACCAGGTCCAGGAAGTGCCAGAACAGGCTCAGGCACGAGACGCGGGTGATGTTGGTCGGGGTCAGGCCACGGCGGTACACCTGGTGCATCACTACCGCCATCCAGATCAGGCCGCTGGCCACGTGCAGGCCGTGGGTGGCGACCAGCGCGAAGAACGCCGACAGGTAGGCGCTGGTGCTGGGGCCCGCGCCTTCGTGGATCAGGTGCGAGAACTCGTAGATCTCCATGCCGATGAACGAGGCACCGAGCACGAAGGTCACGCCCAGCCAGCGCAGCACGGCCGAGGCATCGTGGCGGTGCATGGCCAGCACGGCCTGGCCGTAGGTGATACTGGAGACCAGCAGCAGGAAGGTTTCGGTCATCACGAACGGCAGCGAGAACAGCTCCTTGCCGGTCGGGCCGCCGGCGTAGGCGGTGCTGAGCACCGCATACGAGGCGAACAGCGAGCCGAACAGCACCAGGTCGGACATGAGGTAGACCCACATGCCGAACACCTTCATGCCGCCCTGCTCGTGGGCGTGGTCGTGCGCGTGCAGTTCCTCGTGCACCTGCGTGTTGCTGGCCAGCTCCGGGCGGGTCAACAGGTTCATGCGCGTAGCTCCTTCAGCTTGGCCAGATTGGCCGCTTCGGTGCGCGCCACCTCTTCGGAACTGACGTAGTAATCCACGTCCTCATCGTAGGAGCGCACGATCAGGGTCACGATCATGGCGATGAAGCTGGCCGCGGCCATCCACCAGATGTGCCAGACCAGGGCAAAGCACAGCACCAGGATCCAGACATTGAGGATCAGCGGCACGCCGGTGTTCTTCGGCATGTGGATCGGCGCGTACTTCTTCGGCGGTGGCGGCAACCCACGTTTCTTCGCTTCATGGAAGGCGTCCAGCGCATCGGCCTTGGGCACCACGGCGAAGTTGTAGAACGGCGGCGGCGACGGCGTGGCCCATTCCAGCGTGCGTGCATTCCATGGGTCGCCGGTCAGGTCCAGGTTGCGCTTGCGGTCACGCACGCTGACGTAGATCTGCACCAGCATCAGGATGATGCCGGCGAACACGAACAGTGCACCGATGAAGGCGGCGATCAGGTACGGCGTCCACGCCGGGTTGTCGTACTGGTTCATGCGTCGGGTCATGCCCATGAAGCCGAGCATGTACAGCGGCATGAAGGCCAGGTAGAAGCCGATCACCCAGCAGGCGAACGACCACTTGCCCAGACGCTCGTTGAGGGTGAAGCCGAACACCTTCGGGAACCAGTAGACGAAACCGGCCAGGTAGCCAAACAGCGCACCACCGATGATGGTGTTGTGGAAGTGCGCAACCAGGAACAGGCTGTTGTGCAGCAGGAAGTCCGCGCCCGGAATGGCCAGCAGCACGCCGGTCATGCCGCCGATGGTGAAGGTGACCAGGAAGGCGATGGTCCACAGCATCGGCACGCTGAACTCGACGCGGCCGCCGTACATGGTGAACAGCCAGGTGAAGATCTTCACGCCGGTGGGGATGGCGATGATCATCGTCATGATGCCAAAGAAGGCATTGACGCTGGCACCGGAGCCCATGGTGAAGAAGTGGTGCAGCCAGACCACGAACGACAGGATGCCGATCGCCAGCGTAGCGCCGACCATCGACTTGTACCCGAACAGCTTCTTGCGCGCGAACGTGGCGGTGACTTCAGAGAAGATGCCGAACGCCGGCAGCACCAGGATGTACACCTCCGGATGGCCCCAGGCCCACACCAGGTTCACGTACATCATCGGGTTGCCACCCAACGTGTTGGTGTAGAAGTTGAAGTCCAGGTAGCGGTCCAGGGTGAGCGCGCCCAGCGCCACGGTCAGGATGGGGAACGCGGCGATGATGATCACGCTGGTGACCAGCACGGTCCAGGTGAACACCGGCATCTTCATCAGGGTCATGCCCGGCGCACGCATGCGCAGGATGGTGATGAACAGGTTGACGCCGGTCAGCAAGGTGCCGATGCCCGAGGCCTGCAACGCCCAGATGTAGTAGTCCACGCCGACGCCGGGACTGAACTCGATGCCCGACAGCGGCGGATAGGCGACCCAGCCGGTCATGGCGAATTCGCCAACGCCCAGCGAGATCATCATCAGCGCCGCACCGACCACGAAGATCCAGAAGCTGAAGGCGTTGAGGAACGGGAATGCCATGTCGCGCGCGCCGATCTGCAGCGGCACGATGATGTTCATCAGGCCGACCACGAACGGAGTGGCCACGAAGAAGATCATGATCACGCCGTGCGCGGTGAAGATCTGGTCGTAGTGTTCGGGCGGCAGGAAGCCCTCACTACCCGGCCCGGCCGCCGCCAGCTGCGCGCGCATCATCAGCGCGTCGGCAAAGCCACGCACCAGCATGACCAGCGCCACTACCACGTACATGATGCCGATCTTCTTGTGGTCCACGGTGGTGAACCAGTCGCGCCACAGCGGGCCCCACAGCTTGAAGTACGTCACCGCGCCCAGCAGCGCGAGGCCGCCCAGCACCATCGCCGCCAAGGTGACCACGACGATCGGCTCGTGCAGTGGCACGGCCTCCCACGTCAATTTGCCCAACATGTTCGTTACTCCTGGGAAACCTGGACGCCAGCGGCAGCGCCAGCCGGGGCCGCGGCAGTGGTGTTCTCACCGACACCGATGAACTGGTCGATGACTTTCTTGAACAGCAACGGTTCAACGCTGGAGAAGTGCTGCACCGGTGCGTTCTTCGACGGTGCGGCCAGCGCCTTGAACTGCGTGAAGCTGAGCGCGTCCGGCGCGCTGCGTACCTCGGCCACCCAACGCTCGAACTCTTCGTTGCTGCTGGCGGTGGCGATGAACTTCATGTTCGAGAAGCCATGCCCGCTGTAGTTGCCGGACATGCCGCGGAACTGGCCCGGCTCGTTGGCGATCAGGTGCAGCTGCGTGCGCATGCCGGCCATCGCGTAGATCTGCCCACCCAGCTGCGGAATGAAGAAGGTATTCATCGTCGAGTTGGAGGTGATGTTGAACGCCAGCGGTCGATTGGCCGGGAAGTTGAGCTGGTTCACCGTCGCGATGCCCAGGTCCGGATAGACGAACACCCACTTCCAGTCGGTGGCGATCACCTCCACGTGCAGCGGCTCACCGGCCACGTCCAGCGGCTTGTACGGGTCCAGTTCATGGGTGGACTTCCACACGATCACCGCCAGCACCGCGATGATGATCAGCGGCACGCCCCAGACCACGATCTCCACCTTGGTGGAGTGCGACCAGTCCGGCGTGTATTTCGCCTTGGTGTTGCCGGCGCGGAAGCGCCAGGCGAAGACGAAGGTCAGCACGATGGCCGGTATCACAACGATCAGCATCAGGCCGATGCAGATCAGGATCAGGTCGCGCTGGGCGAGCCCGACCATGCCCTTCGAATCCAGCAGCACCCAGTCACAGCCCGACAGGCCGACGCAGGCCAGGGCGACCAGCGCCAGGCGGATGCGGTTCCAGCAGATATTCATTGGAGGTCAACCCTGTTGAAAAAGCGCGCTTGACCGGCTCGCCTGCGCGCAGCGCCCGGGCGTGGAGCGGCTACACTGTGGGTACGAGGTCGCCCACAAGAAGGCGATCCACTCCAATCAAGCCCATACAAGATACAACATTGTATGGACTTGTGCACTCGCACGTATGGAAAAATCTGACCGATGACGCCTCCTGCCGCCGGCCGCCGCCTGAAGCACCCCAACCGGACCTGGGTTCGCCCCTTCCGCGAGGGCGGCGGACCGCTGTACCTGCAGATTGCCCAGCAGGTACGCGAGGCGGTGGATGACGGCGTGCTGCGCCCGGGCGACCGCCTGCCCCCGCAGCGTGATCTGGCCCAGCAGGTCGGGGTCGACCTGACCACCGTCACCCGCGCCTTCGCCGAGCTGCGCCAGGCCGGGCTACTGGACGCGCAGGGCGCCGGCGGCACCTTCATCGCGCTGTCGGCCGGCAACCGCAGCACCTCGGTCGACCTGAGCATGAACATCCCGCCGCTGCTGGGCAGTGCGCCGTTCGCGCAGGGCATGGAGGCCGGCTTCCAGCACCTGGGCCAGCAGCTGGGCCAGGGCGAGCTGATGAGCTACCACGTCGGTGCCGGCAGCCGCGAGGACCGCGCCGCCGCCGTGCAGTGGCTGGCGCCGATGCTGGGCACGGTGGGTGCCGACCAGGTGGTGATCTGCCCCGGCGCGCAGACCGCGCTGTGCGCGCTGATCCTGGCCCGTACCCAGCCGGGCGAGCTGGTTGCCGCCGAACCGCTGACCTACCCCGGCCTGCTGGCCGCCGCGCGCGTGCTGCAACGGGGCGTGGTGCCGGTGGCGATGGACGCCGAGGGCATGCTGCCCGACGCGCTGGAGGAGGCCTGCCAGCTGCGCCGGCCGCGCCTGCTGTACCTGGTGCCGACCATCCAGAACCCGACCACAGCAACCATGTCCGCGCGGCGCCGGCAGGCCCTGCTGGCGGTCGCCAGGCGCCACGATCTGACCGTGATCGAAGACGATCCCTACTGGTTGCTGGCCGGTGACGCCCCACCGCCGCTGGCCGCGCAGCGCGATGCCGGCTGCCCGGTCTACTACATCTCCACCCTGTCCAAATGCCTGGCCCCGGGCCTGCGCACCGCCTACCTGGTAGTGCCGGGCGGCGAGCCGATGGAGCCGGTGCTGGACGCGCTGCGCGCGATCGCACTGATGCCGACCCAGTCGATGGTGGCGGTGGCCTCGCAGTGGATCCGCAGCGGCCAGGCCCAGGACATGGTGCAGCGCTTCCAGCAGGAGCTGCGCGAACGCCAGGCCATTGCCGCGCAGTACCTGCCCTCCCGCGCGCGCGCGCACCCGGCCGGCCTGCACGTGTGGCTGCCGCTGCCGCCACGGCTGGACCAGTACCGGCTGATCCAGGCTGCGCAGGAACAAGGGCTGGGCATCGCCAGCTCGGATGCCTTCAGCGTGGAGGAGCCGCCGCCGGGCAACGCGATCCGGCTGTCGCTGGGCGGCGCCGTCGACCAGGGCACCCTCGCCAGGGCGCTGGCCAAGCTGAACGAGATCCTGTCTGAAGCGCCCGAGGCCCGGCACAGCGCCATCGTCTGATCGGCCCGCATGGCGCAATATCCATACAAAGTGATATTTTGTATGCAATGTATGGATGAAGGGACGTGCATCGATGCGCGCCGAAAAACTGAGGTTCCACCTGGTCATGGCGGCCTGCGGTGGCTTCGTGGTGTTGATGCTGGCCGCGCTGGCCTGGGTGTGCCTGCAACCGCAGACCGCCAGCGTGCAGGCCGCCGAGCGCCACGCCATCGAGCAGTGCGTGCAGCGCAGCGAGGATCCCTCGCGTAGCGAGATCCAGCGTCGCGCGCAGGCCGATTCCTGCCGCGAGATGCGCAAGCAGTACGTGCACAAGTTCGGCCGGGAAGACTCCTGATGGGCGCAGCCGCGCCGCGCCGCCGCTGGCTGCTGCCGGCGATGATCGCCCTCGCCTGCCTGTTCATGGCCGGCGTGGCGGCAGCCCTGTGGCAGTACTTCGGCTACAGCGCGCAATCGACCTTCACCGAACAGGCCATCGTCTTCGACGACGCGCAGCTGCGCCTGCCGCCCAAGTTGGCCGGTGACACCGGCCGTATCCGCGTGGTGCATTTCTGGGACCCGGCGTGTGCGGTCTGCAACCGCGAAACCGGCGCGCACCTGAGTTACCTGATCAGCATGTACCGCCGCGCCGGCATCGACTTCTATGCGATCCGCCGCCCCGGCACGCAGGGCGAGCTGCCCGAGCCGCTGCGCAGCAAGGTGATCACCTTGCCGACGCTCGATGGCATCGAGAATATTCCGGCCAGCCCGGCCGTGGCGATCTGGGACCGCCGCGGCCACCTGGCCTATGCGGGCCCGTACAGCATCGGCATGGTCTGCAACTCGGCCAACAGTTTCGTCGAACCGCTGCTGGACAAACTGGTGCGCGGCGAAACCGTGCGCCCGAAAGGACTGCTGGCCGTGGGCTGCTACTGCCCATGGCAGGCCAAGCGCTGAGGACGCGCAATGACATCACTGGCTCCGGGTGGCGTGGCCGCCGCAAACAACAACGGCGGTCACCTGTCCGAACCGACCGATGGTTATGGACAGGCTCCCGCCGTTGGAAGCCACGATACGCCCCGACATGCTCCGTACATGCCGCGACCGGATGTCGCAGCGCGCGAATGGGTGCAGGACGTGTTCGCGCACAGCGGTCCGATCTACCTGCGTATCGTCAATTCGCTGGAACGCACGGTACGTCGCGGCGGCCTTGCGCCGGGCCAGCGCCTGCCGTCGCAGCGCGCGTTGGCGCAGCAGCTGGGCATCGACCTGACCACCGTCACCCGCGCCTTCGATGAAGCACGCAAACGCGGCCTGATCGAGGCGCGCGGCCCCCAGGGCAGTTTCATCGCGCCGCCCAAGGCCGGCTTCGAGCAGCGGGTGGACCTGAGCATGAACGTGCCCCCGGTGCCCGATGCCGACGCGCTGGCCGAGACCCTGCGCCGTGGTGCCGCCGCCGTGCTTGCGCGCAGCAACGCACCGAACCTGATGACATATCACCTGGGCGGCGGCAACCCGACCGATCGCCACGCGGCGGCACGCTGGCTGCAGCCGATGCTCGGCGCGGTGGACGACAGCTGCCTGCTGCTGACCGAAGGCGCGCAGGTGGCGTTGGCCGCGATCCTGGTCAGCCAGGGCCGCGATGGCGATGCCATCCTGTGCGATGCGCTGGTCTATCCGGGGCTGCTGCAGGCGGCTGCCGCACTCGGGCGGCGACTGCTGCCGGTGGCCAACGACGAACACGGCATGTGCCCCGAGGCGCTGGCCCGGCAGGCACGCGAAAGCGGCGCGCGGCTGGTCTATCTCAACCCCACCTGCCAGAACCCGACCGCGCTGACGTTGCCGCTGCAGCGACGCGAAGCGCTGGCACGCGTGCTGGAACGCGAGGGTCTGCTGGCGATCGAGGATGATCCGTACTGGCATCTCGCTGAAGATGCACCGACACCGCTGGCGGTGCTGGCACCGCGCCATGTGTTTCATGTGGCAACCCTGTCCAAGGTGATCAGCCCGGGGTTGCGTACCGCCTTCGTGCGCTGCCCGGGCAGCACGCAGGCCGATGCGATGGCCTCGGCGCTGAGGGCCACCCGCCTGATGGGTCATCCACTGGTCTCGGCACTGGCCAGCCAGCTGCTGCTGGACGGCTCGGCGCAATCGCTGCTGGCGCAGGTACGCAGCGAGGCGCGCGAGCGCATCGGCATGGCGCGCTATCTGCTGGCGCCCTCGCTGCTGGTACGTGCAGAAGGCCTGCATGCCTGGTGCCGGGTGCCAGCGCCCTGGACCGATGCCACGCTGGTGCGTACCGCACAGCTGCAGGGGCTGGCGATCGCGCCGTCATCGGCGTTCTGCCCGCCCGGGGTGGAGCATCACAATGGCGTACGACTGTCACTGGGGCTGGCAGCGGACCGCCGGCAGCTGGAGAGTGCGTTGCGGCGGATTGATCGGCTGTTGTTGTCGGACGGGTTGCCGGCAATTGATCGGTAGGCGGGGAGGATCCACGCGGGGCGTTGATGGGATGTGCCGATCAACGGTCGGCACCCACCAGACCGGTAGTGCCGGCCGCTGGCCGGCACCACCGTTCATTGTCAGGCCAACGCGGCAAGCGCCTGCACCAGTGCGTCCATCTGCGCCGGCCGGGTGAACACCGACGGCGTCACCCGCACGCAGGCGCCCGATTCCAGCCCATCACGATGGGTGGTGAACACCCGATGTTCATCCAGCAGCCGCTTCTGCAATGCAATGTTGTCGGCCACGCTCGTGCGCCCGCGCAGACGGAAGCTGGCCAACGCACTGGCCAAGGCCGGGTCGGGCGACGACAACACTTCGATATGCGCCATCTGCCGCGCCGGTACCGTCCAGCGTTCACGCAGGTAGCGCAGGCGCGCCTGCTTGTTCGCGGCGCCGATGCGCTGGTGCAGGGCGATCGCCTCCGGCAGCGCCAGGTAAGCAGCGAAGTTGACCGTGCCGGTATGTACCCGGCTGCCGACGCGGCCATCGTCGTTCTCGCCCATGTACGGGTCCAGATCCGTCACGCGTCCCTTGCGCACGTACATCGCACCGACACCAACCGGCGCACCGATCCACTTGTGCAGGTTGATGCCAACGAAATCGGCCTTCAGCTGCGGCACTGCGTAATCGATCTGGCCGAACCCGTGCGCGGCATCGATGATCGCATCGATACCGCGTGCGCGGGCACGCTCGGCGATCTCCGCCACCGGCAGCACCAGCCCGTGGCGATGGCTGACCTGGGTCAGCAGCACCAGCTTCAGGCGTGGCAGCCGTGCGAACGCGGCCTCATAGGCCTGCACGATCTGCGTGTGGTCCGGCACCGCCGGCAGCGCGATGCGCTCGACCTGCACGCCACGGCGCTGCTGCAGCCAGCGCATCGCGCCGATCATGCTGTCGTAGTCGATGTCGGCATACAGCACCTGATCGCCGGGCTGCAGGCGGTTGTAGCCGCCGATCAGCGCCTGCATCGCCTCGGTGGCACCCCGGGTCAGCGCGATCTCGTCGCTGCCCACACCCAACAGTTCGGCCGCCAGCTGCTGCACTGCCACGTACTGCGCCGGGAATTCCCGGCGCCCATACCAGGCGTTGCCACGGTTTACCTCGGCCGTGTGGCGCTGGTAGCTGGCCAGCGTCTCGCGCCCCATCGCGCCCCAGTAGCCGTTCTCCAGGTGGTTCACTTCATCGGTGATGTCGAAGTGGCTGGCCACGGCGGACCAGTAGCCTTCATCGCGGGCCAGCACGTCCGGCGCCACGGTCGTCGCGGGAATCTGCATGGGTGCAGCGTAACGCGCAGCAGCCGTGGCAGGCAGTGAAGACAGAGCGGCCGCAGCCGGCAGCAAGGCACCGGCACGCAGCAGGTTGCGGCGACGGCGGTCCATCAGAAGGTCAGCCGATACTGCGCGTACAGGTTGGCACCATCGGTGTCGTACGGCGCATTGCGCGAATACACCAGGCCACGGCTGGCCTGGAAGGTGGCCTCGTCCGGATAGCGGTCGAACACGTTGTCGGCGCCGACGCGCAGGCTGTGGTGTTCGTTGATGCGATAGCCCACCGCCAGATCGAGGAAGCTCATCGCACCGAAGCGCTGATAGATGTCGCCCACCGCGTTGCCACTGGAATCAGTCCAGGCACCGTAGTAACGCATGCGCGCCATCAGCGACCAGGCGCCGATGTCCCAGCTGCCGGTGAGGCTGCCCTTGTGCTCGGGCAGGCGGTCTTCGAACAGCACGCGCTGGGTCTCGTTGGTGGCCACCGAGGTGCTGCCGTTGTCCACGCGGGTGCGGTTGTAGTTGTAGGCCAGGGTCAGCGTCATGCGGCCGGCGCCGAGATCACGCAGGTAGTTGCCCACCACGTCCACACCGGTGGTGGTGGTATCGAAATCGTTGGTGAAAAAGTTCACCGAGGTGTAGCCCAATGGATTCGGTGTGCCGGCCGGGATGGCAAAGCTGGCCGACTGGCTGAAGCGGTCGGTGAGCTTGATCTGGTAGACATCCACCGAACCGGACAGGCCCAGGTCGGTGCGCCAGGTCAGGCCCAGCGAGGCGGTGCGCGATTCTTCCGGCTTCAACGGCCTGGCCCCGAGCAGCTGCGCCAGCGGGTCATTCGGCGACAGGCGGCCACTGGTGAAGATCTGCAGCGTGCGCGTATCCAGGCCCTGGCTGGTGCTGGTGGTGTTGAGCTGGGCCGGGGTGGGCGCGCGGAAGCCGGTGGACACGGTGCCGCGCAGGGCCACGTCCGGGGTGATCGCAAAGCGCGCCGACAGCTTGCCATCCAGTGTGCTGCCGAAGCTGGAGAAGTCCTCGTAGCGGCTGGCCGCGCCGATGCTCCAACGCTCGCCCAGTGGCACTTCCATATCCACGTAAGCGGCCTTGCTGCGTTGGCTCCACTGCCCGGCCTGGCTGGCCGAGAAGCCCGGTGCGCCATTGGAATTGGCCTCCAGGCCGGCCACGGCGCCCGGACCCACCGCGTAAGAGGCCGGATCGCCAGCGCGTACCTGGTAGGTCTCCTGGCGGAACTCGCCACCGAAGGCGACGTTGATCGGCTTGGACAGCGCGCCCACATCCCATTCGTAGTTGAAATCGGCGTTGGCGTTCTTCTCGGTCTGGGTCAGGCGGCCGAGATCGAACGCGGTCGGGCTGGCCGGGCCGAGCGAGGCATTGATCGAGTTCTTCAGGCTGTAGTCGATGGCGTTACGACCATACGAGGCGCTGACATCCCAGCGCAGCTTCGGCGTGATCTCGCCACGCACGCCGGCCACCAGCTGCAGGTCGTTCTGCACGTTGCCGTACTGCGGGCTGAAGCCCACCGGATAGATCGAGCGCAGGTTCCATCCCGGGAAGATCGTGGTGGTGCGGTAAGCACCGGTGGTGGTGTCCGGGTTGCGCCAGTTGAAATCGCTGACGCCATCACTGTGGCTGTACAGGCCGAACGCATACAGCTCCAGCGTATCGCTGGCGTTGGCCTTCACGTTGAAGCCGACGCGGCGGCTTTCCAGCTCCGGCTGGCCCCAGCGCTGCACCGGGTTGGGCACGACCAGCTCGGGGTGCGCGGCCTGGAAGGCGATGGCATCCGGGCGCTGGCGGGTACGCGAGGTAGCATCGGAATTGGACGATTCGGCGAACAGCACCAGGCTGCCGTAGTCACCCAGCGACCAGCCGGTGCGCGCACTGAAGTCGCGCGACGCGCCATCGCCCTGCGCATACTGCGAATAGCCGGCCGTGATCTCGGTACCGGGGCCGTCTTCGAGAATGATGTTGATGACACCGGCGATGGCATCCGAGCCGTACTGCGCCGATGCACCATCGCGCAGCACTTCGATGCGCTTGATCGCACTGGTCGGAATCTGCGCCAGGTCGGCCGCCTGCGCCCCGCGGTTGCCGAGCAGCGCACTACGGTGGAAGCGGCGGCCGTTGACCAGCACCAGGGTCTGGTCCGGCGACAGCCCACGCAGGGTGGCCGGGCGCACGAACACCTGACCATCGGCCATCGGCAGGCGCTGCACCACGAACGACGGCACCAGCTGGGCCAGCACGTCCTTCAGGTCGGTGGATTGCACCGAACGGATGTCTTCCTTGCTGAACACATCCACCGGTGCCAGCGTTTCAAACTGGGTGCGGTTGGAGGCACGGGTGCCGGTAACCAGCATCGCATCGAGCTGGGTCGGCGCGGCGCGGTCGCCACTGCTGGCATCGGCCTCCGCTGCCATCGCGCCTCCTGCGCTGGCCATGGAAAGGGCAAGGAGGATGGAACGCGAAAGCTTCGAACGATGCACGGCAGGGCTCCGGGAGAACGCGACAGGGCCAGCGCCGTTGCGGACGGTGCAGGGCTGGACAAGGCGCGCAGTCTCGGCGCGATCTGTGAAGGAGGCATGACGTCAGTGCGACAGCTCGGTGCCAGCGATGCGCAAGAACTGCTAAACGCCGCGCCCGTCGATCCGCTACTGTGCCAGGCATTGGAATCGGGGAACGGCAGGATGAGCGCGGCAGGCAAGGCGTTGTGGTACATCGAAACCCATGCGGATCTGCCGCTGGCACTGGCCGATATCGCCGCCGCGGCCGGACTGTCGCCGTTCCACCTGTCGCGCCTGTTCCAGGCCCGCACCGGCACGTCGGTGGTGCGCTACCTGCGTGGACGGCGACTGACCGCTGCCGCGCAGCGCCTGGCCAACGGTGCGGGCGACATCCTGCAGGTGGCGCTGGGCGCCGGCTACACCACCCACGCCGCGTTCACCCGCGCCTTCTGCGAACAGTTCGGGCAAACCCCTGAACGGGTGCGCGAACAGGGCACCGATGGGCTGGCACTGGTGCAGGCGATCCGCGTGGACGATGCCCCGGCTGCCTGCGCTGAGGCACCATGGCTGCTCGACACGCCCGCCTTCCAGCTGGCCGGGATCGGCATGCGTCACACCCGCGACAGTGGCGGTGCGATTCCCGGGCAGTGGGCCCAGCTCAATCGCGAATGGCCGGCGCCGGCCCCGATCAGTTTCGGCGTGTGCTGCAACAGTGATGACGACGGTGGCTTCGACTACATCGCCACGCTGCCGGTGGGCTCGCTTCGCCCTGTGCCTGCGCACTGGCAGCGCGTGGACGTGCCCGCACGACGCTACCTGGTGGCCTGGCATGCTGGGCACATCTCGGCCATCCGCTCGACCTGGTTCTGGCTGCTGGACCACTACCTGCCAGGCTCCGGCCTGAGCCTGGCCGACGCGCCGGACCTGGAACGCTACGACACCCGCTTCGATGAGCACACCGGCCACGGCGGCGTGGAGATCTGGTTGCCCGTGGACGAACGCCCCTGCTGACATGGAACTGGATATGCGCATGAGAACCACAGCTTTCGGCGTGCTGCTGATGACAGCCTCCCTTTGCGCCCATGCCGACGGCGCACGGGTGGCCGGCGAACGCCACGGCAGCACAACCGTGGCCAGCGCCGCGGTGCGCGATGCGCAGCACCGCGACAGCCTGCGCTACACGGTCTGGTATCCAGCGCCGGCCCGTAGCCGGGAAACCGCCCTGACCATCGGCCCACCCGATGCGCCGCTGTTCGATGTCGGCCGCGCGGCGATGGCGGCTCCCGTCGCCGGCGAGCGCCTGCCGACGCTGCTGCTGTCGCATGGCAATGGCGGCAGCGCGCGCATGATGGGCTGGTTGGGTACGGCGCTGGCGCGTGCCGGCTATCTGGTGATTGCGGTCGATCATCCCGGCAACAACGGTGCCGATGAGATGACCCTGCCCGGCAGCCTGCTCACCTGGCTGCGCGCGGACGATCTGCACGCCGCGTTGGCGGCGGTGAAGGCCGATCCAATTCTGGGACCCCACATCGACACCCAACGGCTGGGCGTGGTTGGCTTCTCCGCTGGCGGCTACACGGCGCTGCTGGCCGCCGGCGCGCGCCCGGATCTGCAACGTCTGCTGGCATTCTGTCGCGCGCATCCCGACGACGGCGTGTGCCAACCGCAGCAGGAAGCTGCCACGCACACAATGGAAGCACGCCTGGCCGCTGCGGCTTCGCCCGCGCTCGCTCCCTGGATCGCCGAGGCCGACAGGTCTCGCGCGATTCCCGGCGTGCGGGCGGTGTTCCTGCTGGCACCGGCCATCGTGCAGGCATTCGCGCCTGAACAGCTGTCCTCCTTGCGGCAGCCGGTGTCGATCCTGCTGGGCGACGCTGACAAGGTTGCCCCACCGGCGAGCAATGGCAACGCTGCGCAGGCAATGATTCCGGGTGCGACGCTGACGCGCCTGCCGGATGTTGGCCACTACGATTTCCTGTCCGAGTGCACTGCACCCGGCCGGCAACGGCTGGCGGCGCTGTGCAGCACCGCCGTGCCGAAGGCGCAGACCCACGCACAGACGATTGATGCGACAGAACGTTTCTTCGGCGATGCCCTGCGCTAGTGGCCGCCGGGCAGGGCGCGGCGCTACAGTGGAGGCATACAGGGAGGATGGGCCATGCGTCTGCTGCACCTCACGCTGCCGGTGTCCGATGTTGGCGCGGTCGCTGCGTATTTCCACGATGTGCTGCAACAGCGCGTGGTCGGCCACCATGTGCACATCGGCTGGAGCACGATCGAGCTGCAACCGGCCGAGGGGCGTCCGGTCGGCGGCGTGCACCTGGCCTTCAATGTGCCCGACAACCGCTTCGGCGAGGCGATGACCTGGTTGCGCGAGCGCACGCCATTGCAGCGCAATCCTGCCGGGCTGGACTACTTCGCGCTGGAAAGCAACTGGCAGTCGCAGTCGGTGTACTTCACCGGCCCCGACGGCCTGATCCTGGAGCTGATCGGTCGCCGCCGCCTGCCGGCCAGTACGCGCGCAGGCGCTTTCCACGGCAGCGAGCTGACCTGCCTGAGCGAAGTCGGTCTGCCCAGTCATGCTGTTGATGCGGTGCGCGAGCAATCCCACCTGCACTTCGGCCTGCAGCCGATCAGCCCACCTTCGGCGCAGTTCGCCCCCATGGGCGACGACGAGGGGCTGCTGATCGTGGTGGCGGCCGATCGCCGCTGGTTCCCGGAACAGAAAGACCTGCCCAACGCACAGGGCCTGCAGCTTCAGGTCGGTGATGTGGCGGGCCCCGGTGTTGTGGAAGACCTTGCGCTGGGCTGGCGGGTAGAGGCGGCCTGAACTACCAGCTGCCCGACGCGCCTCCGCCACCGCTGCGGCCGCCGCCCCCGGACCAACTGCTGGAACTGCTTGAGGATGCGCTGGACGATGTGCTGCTGGAGGCGCTGCGTTGGCCAGCGGATGAGCCGCGGCCACCGCGCGCCCTGTCAGCCGGCAGCAAGGTGAAGATCCACGCGAAGTACAGCAGCAGCGTGCCCGCACTCCAGCCGATTGTTGCCGCAAGACGTGCAGCCGGCTCGGCCCGTTCGATGGCCAGCAGTGCGCAGAGTGCGTAACCAGCGCTCAGCAGCAACAACACTGCGAACCGAAGTGCGAAGCTGCGGCGATCCTTGTGCCAGCGCGCGCGACCGGCCTGTACGAGGAAAAACACCAGCATCGCGGCAATGCCCACGGCCAGGTCCAGCACTGTGTGCAGGGCCAGGCTGGGCGGCAACTGGCCCCGCAGCAGCATCACCACGAAGAAACCTGCATTGACCGCAAGCAGGCCCAGCAACACCACGCGCAGCGCGCGGCTGCGGCGCCAGCACCAGCCGAGCAGGCTCGCCACCGGTACGCACAGCGCCAGCACGAAGCACAGCGCCGCCAGCGCAGCCCGGGGCGCCCACAGCGCCGCCGCCAGCATCCCCATGGCCACGACAGCGGTCACCAGCATCGGGCGGCCCCAGGCCGGCAACCGCTTCGCTCGCGCCTGCGCCGGGGTGGCCGCACGCGATGTTCCGCGCCGGCGCTGGTGATGCCTGCGTGCGAAGTCGTCCGCTGTCTTTGCCGCCGGTCGTGTGGACGGCGAACGCCACAGACCGGCGAGAAAGCCGGCCAGCAGCGTCAGTGCAACCACCGAATCGGCGCTGCGCCAGTCCGGCGGGAGCACGTTGCGTGCCGACGGTTCTTCCCATTCCGGCAGCGACTCGCCGTCGATCAGCGCGACCAGCACGTTCGTTCCTTCCAGGAGGCCCTGGTCGAGGTCGCCTTCGCGGAAGCGCGGCACGATCGCCTTGTCGATGATGCGCGCAGCGTAGGCGTCGGGAATCGCGCCTTCCAGGCCGTAGCCGGTCTGGATGCGCACGCGGCGGTCCTGCACGGCCACCAGCAGCAGCACGCCATCATCGACACCGTCGCGGCCCAGCTGCCACTGCTCGAACACCCGCTGTGCATACGCTTCGATGCCCTCCTCGCCAACGTGGTCGACCACCAGCACCTGCAGCTGCGCGCCGGTGCGCGCCTGCAGCTGTAGCGCCTGCGTACGCAGCGTGTTGCGGGTGTCGGCCGACAACGCGTGGGCGCTGTCTACCACCGGATCATCCAGCGCAGGCACTGCAACGGTGGCCATCACCCCCAGCGGCAACAGGCACAGCAGCAGCAACAGCCATGCCGTGGCCCAGGTCCACTTCACCCCGCGCGGCCCGCTCATGCACCCTGTCCTTGCTCGATCCGCGCATGCAATGCCCGCAGCTGTGCGGCCAACTGGTTGAACACCTGCAGATCGGCCTCCACCAGGGCCGGCCAATCCGGTGTCTGCCCCAGCAGTTGGGCCACCTGTTCGTTCGGCGCGCGATCAAAGCCTTCGCCCAGCACGGCCAGGTAGCGCTGGCCGAAGCCCTCCGGGTCGCGCTGATCCTGCACATAGAACTGCACCGCCAGCAGACCCGCATACAGGTAATTGACCAGATAGTTCGGATCGTCGTACATCAGGCGCTTGCTGATCCAGCTGCTGCGCAGCGGCGGGTAGCGCTCGGGCTCCTGGCCGAAGCGCGCCAGCACTTGCCCGGTGAGGGCATCGAGATCATCGGCGGTGCCCAGCGACTGGGCGGCCACGCCCTGGTAGATCGACTGCTCCAGCTGCGCCTCCTCCGACGAGGTGAACAGCTGCAGCACCATATCGTCCAGCAGTGACTTCAGGTAGTAGGCCCTGGCCCTCGGGTCCTGCGCCTGCTGGTACAACCGGTCGCGGAAGCGCAGCTCGTTGTAGATGGCGAACGCCTCGGTCAGCCACGGGCTGCCGTTGCGCTGCAGCGGCGATGCATGGCCACGCTGCATCCATTCACCGTGCAGGGCATGGCCGGCTTCGTGGGCGATCTCGACGTCGCTTTCCAGGTCGCCACTGCGCACGCCGACGAACAGCATCGACGGCGCGCCGGGGGCATTGATCGGGAACGCATCCGCACTGCGGTCGCCACGCTCGGTGGCCAGGTCCATACGGTGGTTGGCCGGATCAAGCAGCGCACGCAGTTCGGCGACGTACGCGGGCCCGAGACCCTGCATCGCTTCGGCGGCGTTGTCGCGCAGCTGCGTCAGTGTCAGCACCGGCGGCGTATACCCGGCGTCGGGCACCGTGGTATCCCAGATCTGCGGTGCATCGATGCCGGACTGCGCCGCGTGGCGCAGCAGCATGTCCTGGTAGGCGCGGCGATCCCCTGCATGCTGTTCGATCGCCCGCAACGTGGCGTCCACGGTCGCTGCATCCAGGCCCATGTGCTGATAGCCCCGCGCCGGCGCGGAGCCCTGCCCCTGCAGACGCGCGGTCGCATCGTTCACCTGCACCAGGCCCAGCAGCACCGAGGCCATCGGCTCGCGGCGCGATTGCAGGCCCTGCCAGTAGCCCTTCCAACCGGCCTCGCGCAGCGCGCGGTCGCGATGCTGGGCCAGCGCCTGCCTGTCGCGCCCGGTATCCCAGTGCTGCCCGTCGCGTTCGATCTGCGGGTACTCAGCCGTGCGCAGGATCTGCCCACGCAGGCGCGCGAAGCTGTCCAGCGCCGGATCGGCCAGGGCATCCACGGCCTGCTCCAGCGCGGGGTTGGCCGGGGCGGCGGCTTCTTTCAGCGCGCGCGCGCGAAGCAAGCCATAGGGCCGCGCCCAGGCAGCGTCCGCAGGCACCTCGCGCAGCGTGGCGCGGCCAGTACGGGCGATGCGGCTGCACAGCCCCATCACCTCGTCCAGCGCCTGTGCCGGGCGATGATCGCGCGCATTGCGGGCGGCCTGCAGGTGCAGGTAGCTGTGATGGCGCAGGCACTGCGCTTGCATCGCCTCGGCCTGCTGGAAGCGCTCCGCGGGCGCGATGCCGGTCGCGTGCTGCAGGGTCTCCAGCTGCCTGCCCAGTGCATCACGGGCGGTCTGTTCAGCCGTGGCGCTGGCGAAGTAGGCGCGGTCGTCGGCGCGCAACGACGGCGCGCCCAGGCTGGTGAAAGGCGCCATCGCCAGCAGCACGGCAATGGCGGTGGTGGTGCGCATCCTGCGAGCGTGCATCGGCGTCTCCCTGCCTGGACCAGGCATCGAGCCTAGCAGCCATCCGCCTTCCCCGCCTGTGCCCGGTCTGGCGTCAGATCGCCTCATCCTCACGCTTGACCAGCGTCCAGCACGGCGCCTGCGCAAAGGTATAGCTCTGCTGGTCGCTGCTGTCCGGCGTGCGGATCTGTACCTGGCGCTGTCCATCGGCCAGCGTGCTGACCTGCAGTTCGCGCCCCTGCCCGGCCAATGCGGCCGGATCGGGCATCACCGGCCATTCAACGTCGGCCAGCGCCAGACGGCTTTCCACCTTGCGCGGTTCGGGTTCGGCCTCGGGGTCGATGTAACTGTCCAGCAGTGGATCGGCGGTGGCTTTTTCCTGCAGCGCGATCTCGCTGCCGAAGTGCGCCAGGAAGGCATCGAATTCCGGGTACGGGCAGTCCGCACTCGCGCGCGCCGGTGCGGGCTGCACCACGGCCGCCTTGGTCGCCGGCGCCGCTGCGGCGGGCGCGGCTTCGGCGGGAAGCGCCTGCGGTGCAGGTGTGCAGGCCGCCGCACCCAGCCCTGCGACAAGCACCAGTACAGCGGATGCGCGATAGCGACGCATGGGATCATCCTGAATCCGGTTCGGTCACCCCATGCTACCGCGCGCCCTACACTTGCAGCCTTCCGCCTGTCCGAGACTCCCATGCATCGCATCCTGCTCCTGATCGGCCTGCTGCTGCCCGCACTGTGGCCGGCCGTGGCGTTGGCCGTAGACCTCCGCGAAGGCGACCTGCTGTTCGTCACTGCCGGCCACAGCGGCCTGAGCGCGGCCATCGACGATGCCACCGGCACGCGGGGCAGCACCGGCTTCGACCACGTGGCCCTGCTGGCTGCCACGGCGAAGGGCTGGGAAGTGCTGCATGCCGACGAGAAGGGATCGCGCCGGCAACCGCTGTCCGCGTTCCGCCAGGAGGCGCAGGCCAAGCAGCGGCAGATTGTGGTCTATCGCCTGCGTGCACCGCAGCAGGCCGCGATCAAGAACGCGGTGGCCACCGCGCGCACGATGCTGGGCAAGCCGTACAACACCTCGTATGTGTTGAACGAGGACAGCTACTACTGCTCGGACTTCATCGAGCGCGCGTTCCGTGCGCATCACGTTTTCACATTGCAGCCGATGAACTTCCGCAATGCGCAGACCGGTCAGATCGCCCAGCACTGGATCGACCTGTACCGCGGCATGGGCATGGACGTGCCGAAGGACCAGCCCGGCACCAACCCCAACGACATGTCGGCCGCGCCGGTACTGCAGCGCGTCGGCGTGCTGGAATAAGCGAACTGGAACAAGCGAAGCCCCGCACAGGGCGGGGCTCCAACGGTCACACTGCGCGTGTGGCGCGGTCATTCTTCTTCGTCGTGGCCGCCCTGCTGCTGGTTCTGGTTGCGCTTCTGCTGTTCCTGCTGCTGTTGCTGCTGCTGGTCGCGGCCACGGCCCTGCTGCTGATCCTGCTGGTTCTGCTGGCCCTGCTGGCCCTGCTGCTTCTGGTTCGGGTTCTGGTTCTGCTGTGCCATGTCCGATCTCCAAAGCCACGCGCGGAATGCGGTGGACGTGGCCATCGTCTGCAGCGGTTGGTTAATCACGCGTGGGTGCGCGGCTACATCCATGTGTACGGGCGTGAATGAACACGCGCGGACCCTTGCGGCACAAGCCACTGAAGGATTCATGCGGGTTCGGCATGTGCTCATGCCCGGGTCAGCCGGGCACCCATTCATGGCCCAAGCGGGCGGAAACGCGCGCTGAACGGGTTGGCGTCAGGGCATCACCGGCGGCACATAGGTCAGGGTCATGCCCAGCAACCACAGCAGGCCCAGCACCAGCGGGATATGCACCAGCAGCTGGATGAAGGTGAAGCCCACGATGTCGCGCGCCTTCAGGCCCAGCACACCCAGCAGCGGCAGCATCCAGAACGGATTGATCAGGTTCGGCAGTGCTTCGGCGGCGTTGTAGACCTGCACCGCCCAGCCCAGGTGCGCCTTCAGTTCGTTGGCGGCCTGCATCACGTACGGCGCCTCGATGATCCACTTGCCGCCACCGGACGGCACGAAGAAGCCCAGCACCGCCGAGTAGACGCCCATCACCAGCGCGAAGGTATCGGTGCTGGCCACGTGCACGAACAGGCTCGACAGCCGGTGCGCCAGCGTCTGCCCGTCACCGCCGGCGGCGTGGGTGAGGATCATCGCGATGCCGCCGTACAGCGGGAACTGGATCAGCACGCCGGTGGTGCTCGGCACTGCCTTGGCCACCGCGTTGAGGAAGCTGCGCGGGCGCCAGTGCAGCAGCAGGCCCAGCGAAATGAACAGGAAGTTGTAGGTGTTGAGGTTGGCGATGGCGGTGACCAGCGGCTTGTTGGCGAACTCGTTGAACAGCCAACCGAAGGCGAGAAACGAGAGCAGCACGGTCAGCAGCGGACTGTATTCGAGCCACTCGCCCGGGCGCGTGCGCTGCTGCAACGGTTCCGGCTCGGCCTGTGCGGCGCCGGGGAAATCCTCGGCGGTACGCGCACTACCGGCAGCCGGCGCGGTGAGCCAGGCAATCAGCAGCGAGACCAGGATCAATGCCGCGGTCAGTGCGATCGACTGCCACAGGAAGATGGTTTCGGTGAACGGCAACACGCCGGTGATCTCGACCAGCCCCGGCGGCATGCTGGCCGGGTTGGCCTGCAGCTGCGCGGCCGACGAACTCAAGCCCATCGCCCACACTGCGCCCAGCCCCAGGTACGCCGAAGCACCGGCGGCGCGATAATCCATGTGCAGTTCGCTGCGGCGGGCCAGCGCGCGCACCAGCAGGCCGCCGAACACCAGCGAGAAGCCCCAGCTGAGCAGCGAGGCCAGCATGCTGATCAGGCCGACGTAGACCACCGCGCCACGACCGGTACGCGGCACCCGTGCCAGGAAGTCGATGAAGCGCGCGACCACCGGCGCGGTGGCCACCGCGTAGCCGCCGATGACCACGAAGGCCATCTGCATGGTGAACGGAATCAGGCTCCAGAAGCCATCGCCGAAGGCGCTGGCGGTGGCCTGCGGGGTCGAGCCGAAGCCCAGCGCAGCCAGCGCGACGATGACCACGCCCAACACCGCGAACACGTAGGCGTCGGGGAACCACTTTTCCGCCCAGGCGGCCGAGCGCAACGCTGCGCGCGCCATCCAGCCGTCCTGCACTGCTGCCGTCGAGGCCATCACCTACCCTCCCAGGTTCGATGACCGGATTCTGGGCGGTGGCCTGCGGACTGTCAGTCGCCTATTGGTCGTAGGTCACGGCCAACGGCCGGCGCTGCCAAACCCCGGGATCAGCGCAGCGCCAGGTCCACGGCGATGCCGGCAAACAGCGCGGCGCCGACCCAGTTGTTGTGCAGGAACGCCTTGAAGCACGGGCCGCGCTCGCGCTTGCGGCAGATCCAGAACTCGTACACCACCAGCGCGGTGGCCACCGCCACGCCCGCCAGGTAGTAGCCGCCCAGCCCACCGCGCACGCCGACCAGCGCCATGGTGGCCAGGAACAGCGCGTACAGCACGCCCTGGATCACCAGGTCCAGGTCGCCAAACAGGATCGCGGTGGAGTGCGAGCCCATCTTCAGGTCGTCCTCGCGATCGACCATGGCATACCAGGTGTCGTAGGCGGTGGACCACAGGATGTTGCCGGCATACAGCAGCCAGCCCAGCATCGGCACTTCACCCTGCACGGCGGCGAACGCCATCGGGATGCCCCAGCCGAACGACATGCCCAGGTAGACCTGCGGCAGGTGGGTGTAGCGCTTCAGGTACGGGTAGCTGGCGGCCAGGAACACGCCGATGAAGCTCAGGCCGATGGTCAGCCCGTTCATGGTCAGCACCAGCCCGAACGCCACCAGCATCAGCACCGCGAACAGGGCCAGCGCGGCGCGGCCACTGATCGCACCGGTGGCCAGCGGGCGCGCCTTGGTGCGTTCCACATGCGGGTCGAGCCAGCGATCGGCGTAATCGTTGATGACGCATCCGGCCGAGCGGGTCAGCCAAACACCGGCGGTGAACACGAACAGGGTCCACAGCGGCGGCAGCCCGCCAGCGGCCAGCCACAGCGCCCACCAGGTGGGCCACAGCAGCAGCAGCGTGCCGATCGGGCGATCGGCGCGCATCAGACTCCAGTAATGCCGCCAGCGCGGCGTCGCCGGCGATTGCGGCGAAGTGAGGGGGGTATCAGCCATGCCGATAGGATACTCCTGGCCCTCCGGCAGGGCTTTGCATGACGGGGGGAGATTTGTTCGGCGAAACTGGATAGAATGCCCCTCCCGCACCGCCTCATGGCGATGCGATGCCCGCCCCGGCACTGGCCGACGGCGCGGCGGTTCTACAACGCGCCCGTAGCTCAGCCGGATAGAGTAGTGGCTTCCGAAGCCATTGGTCGGGGGTTCGAATCCCTCCGGGCGCGCCATCTCCCCCTGCTCCACCCCGTTCCTGCACCTAGGGCATGCGTCGAGCGTAGCTTCGATTCGGATCCGGTGTAGCGCGGCAGATCCGGCTGCGTGCGTGCCTGATCACGCCGGGCAGCCAGCACAGCACTGACACCAGGGCCCAGATCCCTGCCAGCCAGAACCACCGCCCCAGGGTGTAGGCCCAGATCACGGGAAATACAGCCAGCGTGGCGATGAACTGTGTGTACAGCAGATAGAGCGTGTGCATGCCCAGACGTGGGTCCGAGCGCAGCACCACGCCACACCCGCGGCAGGCTGTCCTCGCTTGGCGTTTCACTGCGGAGTGCAGTGGAAACCGCTGACCTGCCGCGTCGCAGAGCGGGCAGGTGAAGGTCATCAATCGCATGCGCTGTCTGCCCTTGCACATCCTGAGGGATGCCACAGCATACGGCGGATGCAGCAACGCCGGGCATGGCCCGGCGCTGCCGTTGGTACGCAGATCAGTATTTACCGTCGAACGCGAAGATCGGCTTGCGCTGCTTCCATGCACCGGCGGTGAAGTCCGGGAACTCCAGCGTCTGGAAGCTGTTGGCGATCGACTGCTCGCTCAACGGGGTGATCGCGCTCCAGGTCACCGCGTCGTAGATGTCGATCGGCATCGGCGCCTTGGCCTTCACCGCTTCCACAAAGGCGTGGATGACGAACCAGTCCATGCCACCGTGGCCGGCACTGGCGGCGGTATCGGCATTCTGCTTCCACAGCGGGTGCTCGTATTCGTCCTGGTACTTCTTGAACTCTTCCCACTGGTGCGGCGGGCTGCGGCCTTCGATGTGGATCGAGTGGTTCACGTCCATCCACAGACCCTTGGTGCCCTGCACGCGGAAGCCCATCGAATACGGGCGCGGCAGCGAGGTGTCGTGCTGCAGCAGGATGGTCTCGCCGTTCTCGCAGGCCAGCGTAGTGGTGACGATGTCACCCAGCTTGAACTTGACCTGGGTGCTGGGGTGGGTGGTGCCGCCACTCTTGGCCACGGTGTACTCGTGCAGACCACGGGCCTTGGTCGCGAAGGCATTGATGTGGGTGAAGCGGTTGCCACGGTTGATGCCGGTGTACATCGCGCACGGGCCGATGCCGTGGCTGGGGTACAGCTCGCCGTTGCGCTGCACCGAATGCTCGGTGCGCCAGCGCGCTTCGCTCCAGCCCTTCGGGCCGAATTCCACGCCGCTGTCGTAAGGCTGGTTCGGGTCGCCGGAATTGAACTTCACGCCGCGCAGGTCGTGCTGGTAGCCGGCCTGCAGGTGTACCAGTTCGCCGAACAGGCCCTGCCGCACCATCTGCAGCGTCGCCATCACGTCGCGGCGATAGCAGACGTTTTCCAGCAGCATGTACGGCGTGCCGGTGCTCAGCTGGGCCTTCAGCACGTCCCAGTGGTCCTGCAGGGTGATGCCGGCCACCACTTCGCAGCCTACGGCCACGCCGGCCTGCATCGCGGCAATCGCCATCGGCGCGTGGTACTCCCACGGCGTGGCGATGATCACGCCATCGATGCCCTTCTGTTCCAGCAGGCGCTTCCAGGCTTGGGTGTCACGGTCCTGGCCGTAGGTCTTCGGCGCCGGCTTGCCGGCCTTGGCCACCATCTCCATGGCGCGGCCGAGCATGATCGGCTCGATATCGCACAGCGCGACCACGTCCACGTCGTCGCGGCGTACCAGTTCCTTCAGCAGCACCAGGCCGCGCATGCCGGTACCGATCATGGCCAGGCGCACCTTGCGTCCGCGTGCCCATGCCGGGGTCTGCGGCAGCAGGCTGCTGGCGGCGACAGCGGCGCTGGCCGCGATGAATTCCCTACGTTTCATGGCAAACATCTCTCCTCTTGGCAGCGTGCCGGCCGCAGCCGGCACGCCAGGTCACGCAAACGGAATTACTTGAAACGGTAGCCGATGGTCACACTGTAACCACGGCCGAAGATGGTTGCGTAGTCACTGGAGTCACCCAGGAAGCTGTTCGGATCGTAGAACGGCAGGCGATTGAACAGGTTCTTGACGGTGAAGCTCAGGTTCCAGGCGTCATCCGGGCGCCAGGTGACGCTCATGTTGGCCGTCCACCACGACGGTGCGCCGTCGCACTTGCTCTTCTGCAGGGCCAGGTAGCCGCCGGTGCAGGTTTCCTTGTTGTTGCTCTCTTCGTCGATCTGGTCGGTGGCCCACTTGGTGCCACCCACATAGTTGACGAACATGCTGGTGGTGACCTGCTTGTAGGTCCAGTCAGCGTTGAGCGTGGCACGCAGGCGCGGGTTGTTGTAATAGCCCACCACATCGCCGTAGTACCAGCCGCTGGCTTCATCCATGTAGAAGCGGTTGCGGTTGGCGATGGTGGCGGCCAGGCCGAGGTTCAGGTTGCCCCAGTCACCCAGCGAGAAGCGGCTGCGCGCATCGATGTCGAAGCCATCGATCAGGGTCTTGCCGCGGTTCTTGTACTGGCCCACCACGCTGGCCACGTTGCCGGCCGAGTAGCCCGGCAGCACCGACGGGCAGTTCACGCCGCTGGCCGGGTCCGAGCACATCGAGGCCAGCTGCGCCAGGTTGGCGCGATCGCTGTCGGTGATCGGCGAGCGCGACATCGAGATGATGTCTTCCATGCGGCGGTAGTCCGGCGCGACGATTTCATTGTCGCGGTAGATGAACCAGTAGTCGGCCGACACCGACAGCCAGGTCGCCGGCTCGTAGACGAAGCCGAGGGTGGCGATCTTGGCCTTCTCCGGCTTCAGATCCTTGTTCGGCTGGGTCATGCGCGCCACGGTGCGGCTGCAGTCCACGTTCAGCAGGTTCTTGCCCAGGTCGACGTCACCCGGACGCTGCGAGCGCAGCAGCAGATTGGCGATGGCGTTGGTCTCGTTGCAGCGCAGCTCGTCGCGGAAGCCGCCCAGCTGCGCGAACACGCCACCATTGCCGGACTCGGCCAGGCTGGGTGCACGGAAGCCGGTGGAATAGGTACCGCGCAGCATCAGCTGGTCGAAGGCCTGGTACTTGAAGCCGATCTTCGGTGCCACGTTGGCACTGAAGTTCGGGTACTTGTCCACGCGCACCGCCGCATCCAGTTCCAGCTTGTCGGTGATCGGCGCCACGGTCTCGGCAAACAGCGCGTAGGTGTTGCGCTTGCCGTCGAACCAGGAGCCACCCTGCTGGGTGATCAGGCCGTTGGCGGCGTCGGCGTTGCCCGGGGTGTAGAAGGTTTCGCGGCTGGCGTTGAAGCCGAAGGCCGCACGCATCTCACCGGCCGGCAGCTGGAACAGCGGGCCTTCGATCTTACCGTCGAGGGTGTGCAGGCGGGTCCACGACTGGATGTCGAAAGTCGGGAACGCTTCACGGATCAGCGCGGCGTTGGCTTCACTGATCTCACCGAACTTGTACGCCGGATGGTCGGAGATGATCACCCGGCCGGTGCCCGGATCGATCGTGTACGGACCGAAGGCCTTCTCGAAGCCCTTGGTGTTGACGTTGATCGTCTGGTAGGTGGTGGAGTGGGTACCGGCGCTGGCGAACGCGGTCTCCCAGTTCCAGTCACCGCGGCTGCCACGCGCACCGGCCAGCACGCGGTAGCTCTTGTCGGTGTTGCGCTGGCCGAAGTAGCTCGGGCCGGCGTCCTGCAGCAGGTAGTTCAGGCCGACCACGCCGCCCATCATCGCCTTCATCTGCGGGCTGGCATGGTTGTACTCGTTGTTCGGGCCCAGGAACGGGTACAGGAACTGGTTGACGGTGTTGCCGGTGTTGCGCGAGAACCAGCTGGTCGGGTTGCCGGTGGTGGTGCCGTAGGTCCGCGGGGTGCCGCCGTTGGCGCGCAGGTCGATGTCGGTGTAGGTCGCCTCGGCGAAGATCTCGGTGCTGTCACCGACCAGGAAGGTGCCGTTGAGGTAGGCAGTGTTGCGCTCGGACTTGGCGCCGGCGTCGATCTCGTTGTTCATCCAGGTTTCCCAGACGCAACGCGGACCGGCCGCTTCACTGGTCAGCACATTCTTGCAGCCCGGTGCAGCTTCCTGCACGCGGCGGCCGGTGACCGGATCGAAGGCGAAGTAGCTGCCCGGATTGAACTCGCCCGGCTTGCTGCCCACGCCCAGGCGCAGGTTGTTGAGATAGTTCGGGTTGTTGACGTAATACTGCTCGGGACGCTTGTCGTAGAAGTCGCTCAGCGGGATCGCGTCGCGGCGGTACATGTTCACCGCGCCGTAGATGTTGAAGCGGTTCTCGGTCAGGTCGCCGAACCCTGCGGTGATGCTGGCCTGGCGCTCACCGTAGGAGTCGATGCGCGATGAGGTGTCGTTGGTGAAGTTGATCTCGGCGCCCTGGAAGTTGCGCTTGGTGATCACGTTGATCACGCCGGCCACCGCGTCGGTGCCGTACACCGCCGAGGCGCCGTCGGTCAGCACTTCCATGCGCTCGATGGCGGCGGCCGGGATCGCATCGATGTTGACGAACTGGGTCTGGAAGCCGGCCGGTGCGCCGTAGTACGACAAGCGGCGGCCGTTCAGCAGCACCAGCGTGCCCTGCGCGCCCAGGCCACGCAGGTTGGCCTGCGAGGCACCGTCGGAACCGGTGAACAGCGAACGCGCATCCTGCTGTGCCGGGCGTGCAGCCGGCAGGTTGTCGAGCACCTGAAGCAGCGTGCGCGCGCCCATGTTCTGGATGTCCTGCTTGCTGATCACCTGCACCGGCGAAGCGGTTTCAACGTCGGTGCGGCGGATGTTGGAACCGGTGACCTCGATACGGGCCAGGTCGGTGGCCTTGTCCTTGCTCTCCTGGGCGAAGGCGGGAACGGCGACCGACAGCAGCACGCCGGCGATGGCCAGCGACAGCGGAGCGATTGAACGACAGGGGGGGCGGTGGTGGCGTGCGGGCAACATCGGGGTTCTCTCCTGGCAGGGGTGCAGCGCAAAAAGTGAGCGCGTAGGCGTTCGGCGGGCAAAACGCTCCCGGGCCACGGCCATGAGGGCCGCAGTCGGAATGGGCGGGGGGAGGAGCGGTGTTACGTAGGGGTCATGGGGCGACGATGCTGGCGGAGTCGCCCTCCTGGCCGATCAGCACGGCGTTGGCCCAGTTGGCACAGACCTGGGCGGGTTGGCTGCCCTGCGCACCCAGCGTGCGCAGGCTCAGGCGGGAAAGGCCACGGATGTCCAGCTCCGGCTTGACCACGCCGGGCGCCTTCACCAGGCCACTGTCGTACAGCAGGCGGTTGTCACCCCAGACCTGGAACTGCAGGCCACCGGCGTTGCGGCAGGCGTCGTCGATGCCGAGGTCGGCACGCAGCAGGTGCCAGCCGCCCTGCAGGCGCAGGTCGATGCGGCTGTTGGCACCTACGCCCAGGCCACGGCGGAACTGCAGGCCGTTCATGCGCATGCCGGCATCGCCACGGAACGACTGGTCGGCGCGCACCTGGCTGGCCAGCGCGGCCGGCACCGGCAGCTCGGAGAGATAGCGCTGCCGGGCCGGTCGCTCCGGTTCCTGATGTTCGAGGATGTGGAAGGTGGACAGCGCGATCGGGCCGACGTCGCGCGGTTGCAATGCGTCAAACGCGCGGGCGCTGCCCTGTGCCGCCGTGACCATCGGGTCGGTGCTGCTGGCGCCGTCGCCCTCGGGGTTCTGCACGCTCAGCACGCGGAAGCGCAGCAGGCGGCCGGCGTGGGCCGGGAAGTCGATGCGCTGCACGCCCTCCTTCAGCTGCAGGCGGCCACGTGCGATCGGTTCGCCCCACTCGCCGTTGCTGTCACCCAGGTAGACCTCGTAATCGCGTACCTGGCCATGCTTCCAGTTCTTGTCGTTGCGCGGTGCGATGTCGATGCCATCGATCATTTTCCGCTCGCCGAAGCCGATCACCCATTCATGCGCACCGGTACGCACGGCCTGGTTGCGCACACTGCGGAACCAGGTACCCGGGTCATCATCGAAGGCGTTTTCCAGGGCATGGCCGGGCTCTTCGGCCGGGCGGTTGACCACCAGCAGGCTGTCGGCGGGCAGTTCGCGGCCGAGCACCGGTGCGGCCGGATAGGCATCGTCGGCAGTGGCGGCAGCGACTGCGAAGTCCAGCTGCAACTGCAGCGGCTGGCGGATGTCCTGGCTGGCGGTGCGCACATGCAGCGTGCCGCGACGCTCGGCAGCATCGAAGTACCAGCCTTCAGCCGCACCGTTGAACGCAGCGGCATCAGCCAGCGCCGGCAGCGCGCGGCCAGCGGCCTGCACCGCACGCGGCGCCTGCCGGCTGAGCACGCGCAGGCCATAGCGACGCTGCGCCAGCTGGCCGTTGTACTGGCCCTGCACCGCATCGATCTGCACCTGCACCGGGCCACTGCCCTGCGCCGGCGCCTGCACGCGGATCCGCTGCGTGCTCGACTCGCCCTGCTGGTAGCGGCGGGTGTTGCCATCGTCTTCGTACAGCGTGTACTGCGAATCGCCCTGCGGGTACAGGTCGAAGGTCACTTCATCGAGCGGTTTTTCGCCGTCGAACAGCATCGACGGGTACATCGGCAGGATCGCGCCGGCGCGCACGAATACCGGCAGCGTGGCCAGGTCCACCTGGCGGTCGAGCTGGCGGCCGTCGGCACCGGCCTGCACGCGGCGGCCATCCCAGTAGTCGATCCAACCGCCGGCCGGCAGGTGGATGTCACGGCGCCAGCCACGGCTGGCGGCCTGGCTGCGGTACACCGGCGCCACCAGCAGGTCGCGGCCGAGCAGGAACTGGTACTTGTAGGTTTCATCCTGCGCATGCGGGTCGCGCGGGTTGTCCCACATCAGCCCACGCACCGGCGGCGCGCCGGTCTGCGCAGCGTCGTGCACCAGCCCGTACATGTACGGGGTCAGGCGCATCTTCAACTTCAGGTAATCGCGGTTGATGCTGCGGTAAGGTTCGTCGTACCACCACGGATGCTTGCGTGCGTTCGACGACCAGCCGCTCATACCCATCAGTACCGGCGTGAACGCCTTCCACTGCAGGTCGCGGGTGAAGGTCTCGGCGCTGCCGCCGAAGATCGCATCCACATCGCCGCTGGCGTAGGCCATGCCGGACAGGCCGGAGCCGACCAGGGTCGGCACGTGCCAGCGGATGTAGTCCCAGCTGCTGCTCTGGTCGCCGGTCCAGGCCACCGCATAGCGCTGGATGCCGGCCCAGCCCATCACCGTCCACAGGAACGGGCGCGAATCGGAATTGTCGAGGATGCCGTTGAACGCCTGGCGGTTGGCATCCATCGCGAACTGGTAGCCCTTGCCGGTCCAGGCCACGTCCAGCTTCTGCACGCGGCTGCCGGCCTTGCCTACTTCCCAGGCGATCTTGTCCACGCCGTTCTCGGTCCACAGGCCGGTGCGGAAACCGTAGCCGGCCAGCCCCTTCACCGTTTCCGGCAGCTGTTTGTAGCCACAGCCGTAGCCATCGTTGGGCAGGATCCAGCCGCCGGGCATGTCGTGGGCGCGGTACTGCTTGGCCACGCTGTCGATCACATCCGGCGTGGTGCCGGTCGGGCCATCGCTCCAGCCTTCGGGCACGGTGCCGGGCTTCTTGCTGTTGTCACCGTCGTTGTAGCAATCGGCATCGCCGTAGGACAGCGCCCAGCGCGCCACCATGTTCGGGCGGCCGGTCAGCTGGGTGTAGCGCTCGATCAGTTTCGGCAGGTCCGCGCCGACGAAGTAGTAGGCATCGAAACGGTCTTCGCGATGCAGCAGCGTGGCCTGGTCGCTCTGGCGCAGGTCGTAGCTGCCATCGCTCCAGGTGTTGCGCAGCATGCCCCAGCCACGGCTGCTCAGCAGCATCGGCGCCGGGCTCGGGCGGTCGCCCTCTTCCCAGCCGCCGGAATAGGACACCTCCAGCTCGCGGCCCTTGAACTGGTAGCGGCCGTTCTGCTGGCCACCACCGTAATAGCCTTCATCGGCCTGCGAAGACAGCACCTGCACGCTCTGCGTGGCATCCAGGTCCAGCGGTTGCAGTTCCTGCCACAGGGCGGTCGGCTGGCCGTTGTCCAGGCGTTCCAGGCGCAGGCGCAGCGGCTGCCGCTGCACATGCAGCACCAGCGCATCGGTACGCACGCGCATTTCCTGCGCGTCTTCTTCCAGCTGCACCTGCACGTTCGCCCTGGGCTGCGGCAGCACGATCGGCGCGGCCTTGTCGCCGGCGCCGGTCAGTTTGCCGTTGCGGCCGGCCTGCACGCGGATGATGTCGGCAGCCGGCAGTTCGATGCGAATGCGTGCGCCGCTGTCGGTCTGCAGGTCCCAGCCGCGCACACCGTCGCGGTTGTCGCTGGTGCTCACCGAACGCAGGTTGCCGACCGGCTCGGCACGGCCCGACGTGGACGCCAGCATCAATGCCGGCAACAGGGCCAGCAACAGCGGCGAGCGACGAACGCAGTTTTCCACGCGGACTCCCAACCCGTTCACCGGGCGTTTCGAAAGCGATTGGGCCGACTCTAGGGCAGCGATTCGAAAGATGTCAACAAATTGAAAGGAAAAAGGAAGATATATTTCTTTGAAACGAAAGTTGTTGCGTCGCAACACTTTGTGTAAGCGATTGCAGGCGCCTGTTAAGCATTGTGCGATACGGCATGTGGCCGTTTCTTGCGTTTCCCCGCAGGGGCGGCACAGGGCGAAGCCGATGTCAGCTTTTCTTTCTTTTTGCTTTCGCTATTTGACATTTCGAAAGAAAACACAGATGGTGCGCTGGCCCAACTGGAACCTCCGAATGGACGTCACCCTGCTTTCCGATGTGTCCGCCTGGCAGCGCCGGGGCGGAGCCGATACCGCTACCGAAATCGCCCAGCAGCCTGCGCTGTGGGAAACCCTCGCCCAGGACCTGCCGCGTGCCCGCGACCGCCTGCAGGCCTTCCTCGGCGACAGCCTCAACGATCCCAACCAGCGCGTGCTGTTCACCGGCGCCGGCAGTTCCGGCTTCATCGCCGAGATGGTGGCCGATGCGATCAACGCACAGTGGGCCGCCGACGTGCGCGTGGTGCACACCACCAGCCTGCTGACCCATCCGGCGCTGTACCTGCAGCGCGACCGCCCGACCCTGCTGGTGTCGTTCGGCCGCAGCGGTTCCAGCCCGGAAAGCGTGGCAGCCGTGGAGCGTGTGCGCAGCGATGTGGATGACGCGCGCTTCCTCGACATCACCTGCAACGCCGATGGCGAACTGGCCCGTCGCGGTGCCGGCCGTGCCGACACCTGCACGCTGCTGATGCCCTCGGCCAGCTGCGACCGCGCCTTCGCCATGACCAGCAGCCTGACCTGCATGGTGCTGGCTGCACTGACCGTGTTCGACCGCTCGCCGTGGGATGCGCGCGTGGCACGCCTGAAGCAGATTGCCGCCCTGGCCCGCGAAGGCCTGGCGCAGTGGGACGCGCCGGTGGCAACGCTGGCACAGCGTCCGTTCAATCGCGTGATCTACCTCGGAAGCGGTCCGCTGGAAGCCTTGGCACGCGAGTGCGCACTCAAGGTGCTGGAGCTGACCGCCGGCCGCGTGCTGGCGCTGGCCAACACCCCGCTCGGCTTCCGCCACGGCCCGAAGTCCACGCTGGACGGCAACACCCTGGTGGTGGTGCTGCGCAGTGTGCAGCCGCTGGCACGCCGCTACGAACAGGATCTGCTGGAAGAACTGCGCCGCGACGGCGTGGCCGGCCAGGTGCTGGCGATCGGCCCGCATTCGGATATCGGTGCCGATGACGAGTACACACTCGTGGTGCCGCCGCTTCACACCACGTTCGACGATCCATGGCTGGCGCCGGTGTGGCTGGGCTTTGCGCAGCTGTTCGCACTGCAGCGCTCGGCCGCGCTGGGCCTGACCCCGGACAACCCGTTCCCGGACGGCACCGTCAACCGCGTCGTCAAGGGCGTCACCATCCATCATGGCTGAGCTGATCGCCCACGCCTGCTACGGCATCGACATCGGCGGCACCAAGATCGAACTGGTGGCGTGCGATGCAGCGATGCAGGTGACCTGGCGCCGCCGCGTCAGCACACCGCAGGGCGACTACGACGGCTTCCTGCAGGCCATGCTGGGGCTGGTGGCCGAGGCGGATACCGCGCTGGGCCGCAGCGACGCGGCCATCGGCATCGCACTGCCGGGCGTGCGTGACCGCCGCACGGGCCGCCAGCTCAGCGCGAACGTGCCGGCGTTGACCGGGCACAGTGTGGCGGCGGATCTGCAGGCGCGGCTGCAACGCCGGCTGCACTTCGGCAACGACCTGCAGTGCTTCGCCTTGTCCGAGGCACACGGCGGTGCCGCCGAGGGTTACCCCAGCATGTTCGGCGCCATCCTCGGCACCGGTGCCGGCGGCGGCTTCTGCCTGCAGGGCCGCCTGCTGTCCGGCTTCAACGGGTTGGCCGGCGAATGGGGCCACTGGAGCGTGCCCGGCCACCTGCTGCAGCGCCACGGGCTGCCGCTGATCGACTGCGCCTGCGGCCTGCAGGGCTGCGTGGAGCGCTACGTGTCCGGCAGCGGGCTGGCGATGATCGAACGTCACCTCGGTGGCAACGCCGCCGACGCCAGCGCGGTGATCGCCCTGGCCGAGGCCGGCGATGCGCGTGCACGCCAGGCGCTGGACATCCACCGCGACCTGCTCGGCCACAGCCTGGCCGCACTGGTGCTGGCGCTGGACCCGCACGTGATCGTACTGGGCGGCGGCCTGTCGCAGTACGTGCCGCTGTACCAGCAGCTGCCGGCGGCCATTTCGGCCCATCTGTTCAACGGCGTGCAGGTCCCGCCGATCGTGCCGCCGCGCTTCGGTGATGCCGGCGGCGCACGCGGTGCCGCCCTGCTCGCCTGCCAACCTTCGTTTTCCTGATCGACCGGAGCCTGACCATGTCCCCGTTGCAGACCCTGCTTGCCTCCCACCGCGCCGGTGCCAATGTCGGCCTGTACAGTGTCTGCTGCAGCAACGAGCAGGTGCTGCGCGCGGCCATGCACGTGGCGCTGGCGCACGGCACTGTGCTGCTGGTCGAGGCCACCTCCAACCAGGTCGACCAGTTCGGCGGCTACACCGGCATGACCCCGCCGCAGTACCGCGACTATGTGGGTGCACTGGCCGATGAGGAAGGCTTCCCGCGCGAACGGCTGATCCTGGGCGGTGACCACCTCGGCCCGAATGCCTGGCAGAAGCGCCCGGCCGCCGAAGCGATGACCCATGCGCGCGTGCTGATCGAAGCCTACGTCGCCGCCGGTTTCCACAAGATCCACCTGGACTGCAGCATGTCCTGCGCCGATGACCCGGTGCCGTTGCCCGATGCCATCGTCGCTGCGCGTTCGGCCGAGCTGGCCGAGATCGCCGAGCGCACCGCAACCGAACACGGCCTGCCGCCGCCGGTCTATGTGATCGGTACCGAAGTACCGATTCCCGGTGGCGAAGCCTCGCTGGCCGAAGGCCTGCAGGTGACCACGCCGGCCGCCGCCGCGCAGACCCTGGCCATCCACCAGCAGGCCTTCGATACGCCGCAGCTGCGCGATGCCTGGCAGCGCGTGATCGCGATGGTGGTGCAGCCGGGCGTGGACTTCGACCACAGCAGCGTGCACGAGTACGACGCCGCGGCCGCCAGCACGCTGGCCGATTTCCTCGAGCAGCAGCCGCGCATCGTGTTCGAAGCGCACTCCACCGACTACCAGCGCGAGAGTGGCCTGCACACCCTGGTACGCGACCACTTCGCCATCCTCAAGGTCGGCCCGGCCGCCACCTTCGCCTACCGCGAAGCACTGTTCGCGCTGGCCGCGGTCGAAGCCGAACTGTTGCCGGCCGCGCAGTGCTCGCGCCTGCCGCAGGTGCTGGACGAGGTGATGGTGGCGCAGCCGAAGTACTGGCAGTCCTACTACCAGGGCGATGAGGCCGCGCTGCGCCTGCTGCGCGCGTTCTCCTTCAGCGACCGCTGCCGCTACTACTGGGGCGAGCCGGCGCTGGTACAGGCGGTGCAGACCCTGTTCGCCAACCTGGAACAGCATGTACCGCCACTGGTACTGCTCAGCCAGTACCTGCCGGAACAGTACCGCGCCGTGCGCGAGGGCACCCTGGCCAACACGCCCACCGCGCTGGTGCAGCACCGTATCGGCCTGTGCCTGGGCGAGTACGCCCGTGCGTGCAGCGCCAACCAGGCCGGAACCCGCGCGCATGCTGCACGCTCGGCTGCCGCCGCTGCGGCGAACGGCTAATCTCTACCTTTCCCCGCGAAACCGAGAATGGCCATGCGCAACACCCGCTCCCGCCGGCAACAGATCCTGCAACTGCTGATCGAGCATGGCTCGGTGCAGGTGGCCGATCTGGTCGAGCGCTTCGGCGTGTCGGCGGTGACCATCCGCGCCGACCTGACCCACTTCGAAGCGCAGGGCCTGGCCAACCGCACCCACGGCGGCGCCACCCTGGTGCGCACGCCGCCGCAGGAACAGGACATCCACGAGAAGGACGCGCTGAACCTGCCGCTGAAGGAATCGATCGGTGCGAGCGCCGCGCGCCTGGTGCGGCCCGGCGACAACATCATCATCGATTCCGGCTCGACCACGATGACGCTGGCCCGCCACCTGCGTGCCCATCGCGATGTGACGGTGATGACCAACGGGCTGAACATCGCCTGGGAACTGGCCAATGCACCCGGCATCAACGTGCTGCTGACCGGCGGCCTGCTGCGCCAGCAGTCGCTGTCGCTGCAGGGCAGCCAGGCCGAGGCCAGCCTCAACTCGTACAGCTTCGACACCCTGTTCCTGGGCGTGGACGGCCTGGACCTGCAGTTCGGCCTGACCACCCACGACGAGGCCGAAGCCCGCCTCAACCATCGCATGGTCGAGCGCGCGCGCCGCGTCGTGGTGCTCACCGATGCCTCCAAGTTCGGCCGCGTGAGCCTGCACCGCATCGCCCGGCTGGACCAGATCCACACCATCATCACCGACGCCGGCATCGACGATGCGACCCGTGAGGGCCTGCAGCGTCTCGGCATTGAAGTGATCATCGCCGAGCCACCCGCATGACCGACACCCGCTCCCTGCACGGCCGCATCCTCACCCCGCTGGGCTGGCGGCGTGGCCAGGTCCACTTCGATTCGCAGGTGCGCCAGCTGCAGGTGGATGACCACAGCGGCGGCGATGATCCGCAGCTGCCGGTGATCCTGCCCGGCTTCATCGATCTGCACGTGCATGGCGCGGCGGGCGTGGACCTGATGCAGGGTGGCGACGTGGCGCGCACCATTGCCCGCACCCACCTGCGCTTCGGCACCACCACGCTGCTGGCGACCACCATGACCGCCGGCCTGGACGAGATCGAGCACGCGCTGCAGGGCGTGGCTGCAACCATGGCGGTACCCGATGCGGAAGCCGCCTGCATCGCCGGCGTGCATCTGGAAGGCCCCTTCATCAGCCCGCAGCGGCTGGGCGCGCAGCCCAACCGCACGATCGAGGCGACGCTGGCACTGGTGCAGCAGCTGCATGCGCTGGCGCCGATCCGGGTGATGACGCTGGCGCCGGAGATCGGCGAGCACACCGCCCTGATTCCCGCGCTTTCCGCGATGGGTATCCGCGTGCAGCTCGGCCACAGCGCCGGCACCTACGAGGACGGCGTGGCCGCGCTGCAGGCCGGTGCCTCCGGCTTCACCCATCTGTTCAATGGCATGACCGGCGTTGATCACTATCGCCCGGGCATCGCTGCGGCCGCGCTGGCGCACGCGCAGTACGCTGAGATCATCCCCGACCTGCAGCACATCCACCCCGGCGTGATCCGTCTGGCCGCGCGCGCGATCCCGCGCCTGTACGCGGTGACCGACGCCACGGCGGCCACCGGCATGCCCGATGGCGAGTACGCACTGGGCGAGCAGCGCGTACACAAGTGCGGAGGCTGCGTGCGCCTGGCCACCGGCTCGCTGGCCGGCAGCGCGCTGACCATGGACCAGGCGCTGCGCAACCTGGTGCGCGTCGGCCTGGAGCTGGCCGATGCCTCGCAGCGCGTTTCCACCTTCCCGGCCGATTACCTGGGCCTGGGCGATCGCGGCCGCATCGCGCCCGACGCCCGCGCCGACCTGGTGGTGCTGGACGCCGAACTGCGCCTGCAGCAGGTGGTGGTGGGCGGGCGTGTAGTTGATTTGAACTGACACACGCGATGCGGCCCGGACGCCGCGCGGGCTCCCTGTAGAGCCGAGCCATGCTCGGCTCACCGCGCGAGGCGCGGCACGGGGAACCTGGATACCGGAACGGAAAGCAGCCGAGCATGGCTCGGCTCTACTGAAAGCACTCTGCGACGAACCGCCGCCGGGCGTGGCCCGGCGCTACCACAGGAACCTGCCGATGACTGCAAGCACCGCCCCGCGCTGGCCCGTACGCTACCTGCTCTTCATCGGCGGCCTCGGTGGCCTGCTGTACGGCATCGACATCGGCATCATCGCCGGCGCCCTGCCCTACCTGGAGGCCACCGCCAGCCACGCCTGGCAGCTCAGCAGCCAGCAGCTCGGTTTCGTCGTTGCGGCGGTGCTGCTGGGCAGCGTGTTGTCCTCACTGTTCGCCGGCATGGTCGCCGACCTGATCGGCCGCCGCGGTGCGATGCTGCTGGCCGGCGTGCTGTTCACCGCGTCGATTCCGATCATGGCGCTGGCCTCCGGCTACACGCCCCTGTTGCTGGGCCGCCTGCTGCAGGGCGTCAGTGGCGGCCTGATCGGCGTGGTGGTGCCGCTGTACCTGGCCGAGGTACTCAGCCCCGAGCGGCGCGGTCGTGGCGCAGCGATGTTCCAGCTGCTGCTGACCATCGGCCTGGTGCTGGCCGCGTTGATCGGCCTGTACCACGCGCATGCGGTGGATGCCGCCGCCGAAGCGGTGCGTTCGCTGCCGGTCACGCAGCAGGCGCAGGAACTGTTCACGGTGAAGGACCACGCCTGGCGCACCATCTTCTGGAGCTGCCTGGCACCCGGCCTGCTGTTCTGCGCCGGCATCTTCTGGCTGTCCGAATCGCCGCGCTGGCTGGTGCGTCGCGGCCGCGTCGACGATGCCCGTCGCAGCCTGCAACGCGTGTTGCCGGCGGCGCAGGTGGAGACCACGCTGGCGCAGATCCAGGCGCCGGAATCGAGCAGCAGCGACGGCAAGCGCGACCCGCTGCTCAGCCGCCGCTACGTGGTGCCGTTCCTGCTGGCCTGCGTGGTGCTGGCCTGCACCCAGGCCACCGGCATCAACTCGGTGCTGGCCTACGCGGTCAACATTCTCAACCAGGCCGGGCTGTCCGGTTCGGTGGCCAACAGCGCCGACGTGGCGATCAAGCTGCTCAATGCGGTGATGACCGTGGTCGCCCTGCTGCTGGTCGACCGCAAGGGCCGCAAGTTCCTGCTGATGCTGGGCAGCGGCGGCATCTGCGTGGCCCTGCTGGCCGCGGCCACGTTGTTCTTCCAGGCCGAGCGTGGCCGCGCTGACGTGCAGCCGCAACTGCAGGCCGCTGTCAGTGGCGATGGTCTGCAGCTGGTGCTGGATGACGCACAGTGGCAGCGCCTGGGGGGCGGCATCGACGGCGAAGGCCGGCCGATGCAGCTGACCGTGTCGTACGCCTATGGTGACTTCACCAATGTGCGCGCCCTGCGCAGCGACAACCTGACCGATCGCGAGCTGCGCATCGAACGCGCCGGCACCGTGCAGCCGGACAGCGTGATCGGTGCGTTCTTCCGCAAGCTGCACCTCAACCCGTTCGCCGACCCGGCCAGCGCCGTGCAGGCACCGCTGCGCATCGAACAGGCCCGCATCGGGCCGGTGCCGCCGCCCGCACACGGCTGGGCGGTGGCCACCTGCATCCTGGTGTTCGTCGCGTTCTTCGCGGTCGGTCCCGGCGTCTGCGTGTGGCTGGCGCTGTCCGAGCTGATGCCCAACCGCATCCGTTCCAACGGCATGAGCATCGCGCTGCTGATCAACCAGTTCGTGTCCACCACCATCGCCGCGATCTTCCTACCCACGGTGGGCCACTACGGCTACGCCAGCATGTTCGTGTTCTGGGCAGCGTGTACCTTCGTGTTCTTCCTGGTGGCCGCGTTGTGGCTGCCGGAAACCAAGGGCAAGTCGCTGGAGGAGATCGAAGCAAGGTTTGCAGGGAAGCGCGGTTGATTGCCGCGTCGTGAATGCACCGCCCGGTTCTTAGGAGCTTGTCGCGAACGGCCTGATCTGATGTCGGCAAGCGTGATCCGCTCCACAGGATTGCCCTGACACGTCGTCACCGGTGGCGCCCTGCCCAACAGTTCTCCCACTACCCGAGGGAGATTCTGCATGGGCACGGAAGCCGCTGTTGCCGCACTGCTGCGGGCGATCACGCTCGACGCCCGACAGCCACGCCAGCTGCGCCTGCTGGGGCTGCACGAGGCGTGGGTGGTCGAGCGCTTCGAAGGTACCGAAGCGGTCTGCGGCGACAACCGCCTGCAGATCGACTGCCTGGCCACCGATGCGTTCCTGGACCTGGACCCGTGGCTGGAACAGCCGCTGACCCTGCAGCTGCGCCAGGCCGACGGCGCGCTGCGGCAATGGCATGGGCTGTGCACCGAAGCGGCGCAGCTGGGCAGTGATGGCGGCCTGGCCCGCTACCGGCTGATCCTCGAACCGTGGACCGCACTGCTCCGCCTGCGCCGCAATGCGGTGATCTTCCAGGACCTGGACACCCGCGCGATCTGCGAACAGATCTTCGCCGACTATCCGCAGGCCGTGTTCCGCTTCGACGTGCAGGCTGCACTGCCGGTACGTGCGATCACCACCCAGTACCGCGAAACCGACTGGGCCTTCGTCACCCGGCTGCTGGCCGAGGCCGGCCTGGCCTGGCGCATCGAGCAGGCGCAGGGCGATGAGGCCGCGCACACGCTGGTGGTGTTCGAGCCGGGTGCCGAACTGCCCGACACTGGCCGGGTGCGCTTCCATCGCGCCGACATGGCCGAGGCCAGTGATGGCATCACCGCCTTCGCCGAGCGCCAGCAACTGGTGCCCAACGCCAGCACCGTGGCCAGCTGGCACAGCGAGCAGGTCACGGCGGTGGCCGCGCAGTCCAGCGCCGACGCCGGCAGCCTGCCGGCGCTGGAAGTCTATGTGCAGCCACGCGCCGGGCGCTTCGCCCAGGCCGGCTGGGCCGATGCCGAAGCGCAGGCGCGGCTGGACGCGCTGCGGGTGGGCCAGGTGCTCTACAGCGGCAGCGGCAGTGAGCGCCAGTTGGCCGCCGGCAGCACCTTCCGCCTGGCCCAGCACCCGCAGCACGAAGGCCAGGCCTTCCAGCTGCTGGCGGTGCAGCACGTGGCGCTGAACAACCTCGACCAGGGCATCGCCGAGCTGCTGGGCAGCCCGGCGCTGGAGCGCGGCGCCTACCGCAACAGTTTCCTGGCCACCGGCGCCGGCGTGCCGCTGCGCGCCCTGCCGCAGGACCGGCCAACCCTGCATGGCCCGCAGACCGCCCGCGTGGTCGGCATCGCCAACACTGCGGTCACGCCCAACCGCGAGCATCAGGTGCGCATCCAGTTCGGCTGGCAGCGCGGCAGCCAACCCAACCCGGGCGGCCTGACCGACACCGGCAGCGCGCAGCCCGGCCATGCCCCCGGCGACCACACCAGCGGCAGCTGGGTGTCGGTGGCCGAATGGGTGGCCGGCCCGAACTGGGGCACCGCGTTCCTGCCGCGGGTGGGCAGCGAGGTGCTGGTGGAATTCCTGCACGGCGACATCGACCAGCCGCGCATCACCGGCCAGCTGTACAACGGCGAGGTGGCCCCGCCGTTCGGCGGCGGCATCGACGAGAACGCGCGCCACCCCGGCGTGCTCAGTGGCCTGCATACCCAGGCCCATGACGGCAGCGGCACCCAGCAATGGCTGATGGACGATACGCCGGGCCAGCTGCGCACCCGCCTGCACAGCTCGCTGGCCGACAGCCGGCTGGAGCTGGGCTACCTGATCGCGCACCAGGACACGGCCCGCGGCGCACTGCGTGGCGAAGGCTTCGAACTGGCCACCCAGGGCTGGGGCAACGTGCATGCCGGCGAAGGCCTGCTGCTGTCGGCCAGCCTGCAGGAACGCGCGGCCTCCACGGTGATGGACAACGCCAGCGTGGTGGCCCAGCTCAAGGGTGCCGAGCGCAGCCTGGAACAGATGCAGCAGACCCTGGCCCAGCAGCAGGTGCCGGGCCTGGCCGAGTACCAGCGCACCAAGCAGTTGCGCGAGCAGATCGACCCGAAGGCGCAGGGCCGCTTCCAGGGCGAGGTGAACGGGCAGAGCGCGATGAAGCCCGGCAGCGATGGCCGCAGCCCCGGCGAGCAGCCGGTGGAACGGCTGGGCACACCACTGCTGCTGGCCGAAGCGCCGCACCACATCGCCTGGACCACCCCAGCCAGCGCGGTGGCCTATGCCGGGCAGAACCTGCAGATGACGGTGCAGCAGGACCTGCACGTCAGCGCCGGCGAAACCCTGGCCACCGTCTCCGGCGAGCATGTCTCGCTGTTTGCGCAGAGCGGCCCGCTGCGGGTGATCGCCGCGCAGGGTCCGGTCAGCCTGCAGGCCAACGATGGCGAACTGGAACTGCTGAGCGATCAGGCACTGACCATCACCGCCACCGACGACCGCATCGACGTGCTGGCGCAGACCAAGGTGGTGCTGCAGGCCGGCAACAGCGCGATCACGCTGGAGGGCGACAACATCACCTTCAGCTGCCCGGGCGAGTTCAAGGTCAAGGCGGGTGAGCATCCGTTCATGGCTGGAGAGTTCAAGCCCGCAGGCATCGTCGCGTTGCCGAGGCAGCTTGCGCCGCGCTTGAAGTATCGCGGGAAGCTTCGGGTGGTGGATGCGCAGCAGCGGGCGCGGCCCGGTACGTACTACAAGATTGTCACCGCTGCTGGCGAGGTGTTGGCCCAGGGCGTTACCGATGACAGTGGGCGCAGCATCACGGTGGGAACTGAATCCGGCGATGCGCTTACGGCCTACATCGGCAATGGAGGCTGGACCATCGAAACATTGATCGATGGACAGGGTGACGCATGCGACTGCTGAGTCTTGATATGGGGAAATATCCAGGAGAAACCACCCGTGCACGCATTCTCTGATGCCTGTTCAACAGGCTCGACGCAGCTTCACTTTGCGACCAGTTTCGGCGAGCCGCTGGACAGAGTCACATACCGACTGAGAGACGGTCGAGGGAATACCTATGTTGGCAGCACCTCAACGGATGGCCGGGGTGTCAGGCTGTCTTCCCACCCCGACGGCGGCCCGGTGGAGCATGAAGGAACCTGGCGGCTGTCCGGCTCTGGCCATGTGCAGATCGATATACGTCGCGACGATGACTCCTGGAAGCACATCGGAAGCTTCTGCCATCACGCTCACCAGCGCAGCAACGTAGTGATCACGGCCAACGCTACCGCCTTCCCCTTCCAGGTGGAAATCGCATGACCTCAGCCAAGCAGAGGAAGAACTGATGCGGCATCGGAATCAGCCGCCCGCCGGGGCCATCGTGGTCCCTGATCGCGACAACGTGGCCATGAACGTCTACCACGTTCCAGTCACGCACCATGTCGAGATCACCTTCATGATGAGAGGCGGGAATGACGGGAAGACTACTCAGCTGACCAAGGGCCTGCCCTACGTCGTAGTACATGCTCGACCGGAGGACCCCAGCCACTGGCGTGTCCTGGAGCGCCCAAGGAACACTTCAGGGAAGACGTCCTCGCAGGGAAAAGCACATGTGCTCCTCCAGGGTGCGGGGAAGTACAGAATCTACATCAACGAGCCCACAGAACAGTTTCTTCCGCGCAGCACTTTTTCGATACAGCAGCATGCACTTGCCGACGGTCGAAGTAGCGGTCGTGACGTGCAGCCACTGGTCGAGCTGGATGTCGTCGAAGCAGCCGACCTGAGCCTGTCTGTCCGCACTACCCACCCGAATGGCCTGCTGCGCACTCGTGGCGTGGCAGCTGACTCCATCGCAGCGGATGGCGCCGTCCTACAGTTGACGAACCATCAAGAGGCCAATGGTAAGAAGATCAAACCCTTGGATCTTGGGCGGCACCTTATCTCCTTCCAGGCGTGGGCTGATGCCTCTCGCACCTATGGCAGCGACCACCCTCTCATCGAGGCCAGCGACTATCGCGAGCAACTGCGCATCATCTATGGCGAGCGATTGACGATGAACAGCGCACACGACGCTCACTTGCATGACCGGATATTTGAGCATGGCGACAAACGGATTGAGTTCAACCACCAGTCAACCACCGGCGGACGCGGGCGACTCTCCTTCCGCGAAGATAACGGCCATGCAGGAAACCGCATGACTGCAGATGAGAGCCTACGCAGGACACATCCAGCAGCCATGGAGTTCCTCTTGAGGATGATGCATGACCTGGACATCTCGTACATTCGATCTACCGGTGCGTGGCGCCCGCACTTCGGTTCCGTTCTGCATCGCTATGCTTCTGCACTGGATATTACCGAAGCAACGTCCACAATTGTGTCGAACGATGAGCAACGGCATGACGTAACGATCCAGTTTCATCGAACCAACTCGCCCAACTCGCATCCATTGCAGATAGCGGCGACAGAAACGCCAGCTCGGGTACGCATGCGAGAGCTCTCATGCAGACTGCATTCCTACCTGGCGCAGGGTCAAGCAAATGGAGAACTGGGCTGGCTGGGAGGTCCATGGGAACTGAGCTACGCGAAGCTGGGGATCCATGACGCTGAGAATCCAAACAAGGTTTCGATAAGAACAGATGCCACCCACATTCATCACATACACATCAGTCTGGGCGACAAACAGCCATGACGGAATTCCTCATACCCGTACTGATGATATCGCAGGTAATTGCTGCGGTATCAGCACCCATTGAGGGCAGGCTCTGCCCCGCCCCGTCAGTCACCTTGAATTCCACAGAGGGACGCGTCTACATCTGTCAACCGCGCAATGGGACGATTGTTCCGGTAGACGTAACCCCGCCCGATGACGAGGCACACTGGCGACTCGGCTTCGGGCTTTCGGCCAAACGTCCCAACGGCTCCGGGTCCTACCATCCCGTACAGGATTGGCCCTTTCGCTCGATGTATGCAACGCAGACGCTTCTTCTGAACAGCAATGAGTACTTCTACATCTTCGATCGCAATGGGCGAATCACTGAATCCAGCGAAGCCGACGCCGTTGGTCAACGCATGATGGAGATCCGGATTTCCGGCCTTCGAATCTGGCCCACTGCGAATGTGTACTACCGCCTCCCGGATTCAATTGAGAGAGGCGACCACCTGATCATGGGGACCGGAGACACATCAATCGGCACGATGAAGTATGCCGTAGTGGTCGATGGCAGGATGCTGTGCCCCGCGCTGGATGACAGTGGATATTCCGAGTGGAAGAATGATGATCGCCATCGCTCGACCGGCGGGTTCCACATCAATGGTCATTGCAAGGATGCGAGAAAACACCAAACCTCTCCACTTGAACCTGATCAGGAAACTCAGGTCTTGTACACCTACCCGGGGCTTCCTGACGACCGACAGCCGTTTGAGTGGAGCTTCCAGCGCCACGATGAGCCAGAACGCCCTGTTCGCAACAAGCAGGGCGAATGCATCGCGCTCTGCATGCCGTCAGGCAATGTGCTTTAACCAAATGCCAATGAACGCACGATGCAGATCATCCCACTCTGGTGCAGCCAATGAAGCGCCTTTCACCGCTCCCCCTGTTGCTGTTCGCTTCATCCATTCACGCCACGGATGATTCCGAGAAGATGGCGGCACCCTCGTTCGAATGCCCGCCAGCTCCGGCGACGATCCATGTCGTCGCCGACGGCAGGATGCTGCGCTGCGCGGGACCTGGTCATGACGCATACCGGCACCTTCCTTTCCCTGATGACGCGTCACATTGGCAACATCTGCTCGGCTTGAACGGCTTTTCTGAGCCGGACCTGCTCAGCTACGCCTCCATCCAAGCTTGGCCATTCAGGGCTATCGTTGTTTCCAAGCAACCTGGCGCGCGAGAGGAGGATCGCTATTTCGTGTTTGACCAAATTGGCACTGTGATTGATTCCAATGATGTCAGTGCCATCGGCGAACAGATGATGGAGATTCGATTGTCAGGCGTACTTCTGTGGCCTCGATCGCGCGTCTACTATCGCGTGCCAGCGACTTCTGCGTTGCGCGCGGAGAAGGACTTCGACGTCGACGTGCGTGTTGCTGCTACATCGCAGTACGCAATGGTCATTGAGGGCGGCACACTGTGCCCGACGCTCTACAGCCGTCTATACGACGACTGGCAGCATCCCAGTGCTCCTCAGGATGTTTCAGCCGCCTACATCCACGGACACTGCGCGCAGGCGTTCCCCACGACTTCTGCGTTGATTCCAGATTCGCACGGGCAATGGCTCGCTTACCCGGGGTCTTCGATCGATGGCCTCAACATGATCTGGAGCGTGCAGCGCCATGACTCGCCTGTACGACCGATCATGGGCCGAGATGGGACGTGTCTGGCGCAGTGCGATGCCGACAAGGGCGAACTCCCATCGGCTGACCGCTCATGAACATGATCGCGTTCTGTCTTGTTGCAGCGCTTGCGGGCGTCCAGATGGACTTTGATCGACTACCCGGCAGTGCACTCGGCCCCATCAACTGCCCGGAACCACCCGCCACCATCTACACGGCAGAAGGTCGCATCCATGAGTGTCGATCGGCCACGCTACTACACCTGCCCGGGATTCAAGGCCGGCGGCCTCGATCTCCTATGGAGCTTCCAGCGTCATGATGGGCCGGAGCATCCACTCCTCAACCGAGACGGTGAATGTGTAGCCTTCTGCACGCATCTACCTGCCTCTACCGCTCCACCGGCGCAGACCCGGTGATGTGCTTCTCCAACGCCGTGGCATCACTACCGGCCAACCCACTCAGATTCATCGATTCAGAGAACGGTCCCTGCACCGTGGCCACCATCAGCACCCGGCCATCCACGCTGATCGCCATACGCTGACCGACCATGGCCGCCGTGCCATCGTGGAGGCGCTGGTGCGCCTCGGGTCGATAGCGGATCTGCAGCGCCGTCAGGCCGTAGTCATCCTGCACAGAGCGCACATCGGCGATGTCCGCGCTGCTGGCAATCGGGGGCTCGCGCAGCGTCAATGTCTCGTCCTGCCACTGCACCGGCACGCCCTTGCCGGCCGCATCGACCGCGCTCAGGCGCACATCCACCCCGGGAAGTGGCGGGCGGTCCGCCCCCACCCGCGTACCGGGCGGGGCCGCTGGCGTGCAGCCGGCCAGAGCCATCGCCGCGCCCAGCAACACCGGAAGCAGCGCCCTCACCTCAGCTTCCGCAGCTTGAATGCCACCAGCACCTGCAGCAGCCCGTACAACAGGCTGCCGATGCCGATCCACAACGTGGTCACGGCCACACCCGCATACGGGTTGGCGGCGAACAACAGGCCCAGCACCACGGCCAGCACGCCACTGAGAATCAGCAGCCACTCGCCCTGGATCTGCTTGCGTACGCGGATCGCGAACACGATGCGGTAGATGCCGGCCACCAGCAGCCACGCGGCCAGGAACAACACCAGCACACTGGCGGTGGCCAGCGGATTGATCACCGCCAGGATGCCGAAGCCCAGCGAGGCGATGGCATACAGGGCCAGCCAGCCACGCGGAGCGCCACTGCCTCCGCTCACCAGCGCGAACAGGCTGATCACGCCTTCGACAATGGCCACCACGCCCAGTGTCCACGCCAGCGCCATCGCCGCCGACAGCGGCCAACCGACAGCAACAATGCCGAAGCCCAACGCAGCCAGGCCGTACAGCAGCAGGATCCACCAGCTGCGCCCAACCGCCGACAACAAGGGAGACAATGGGGAATTCATGGCCACTCCTTCGATCCGGAATCGGCCCCATCCTAGCCGCTCCACATGAAAGCGGCGATCACGGCACCCGCGCGCAGACCCATACGCGCACCTCGTCGGCGCCCGCCAGGCGCAGCGTCTCGGCGATCTCCATGACCGTGCTGCCGGTGGTCATCACATCGTCCACGACGGTCAACCGTGCAGGTACCGGCCCGCGCACATCGAAGGCATCGAACAGGTTCTCCCGGCGCTGTTCGGCGCTGCGTTCGGACTGCGGTGCGGTATGCCGGCGCCGGTACAGCCCGTGCCAGACCGGCATCGGCAACAACCGGCACAGTTCCGCGGCCTGGTTGTAGCCACGCTGGCGCAGGCGCCGGTTGTGCAGCGGCACCGGGGCCAGCGGCGGGCATGACCACGGCGGTGCAGCACGCAGCATCAGCTGCACCAGCAGGCGCCCGGCGGCCAGATCCTGGTGGAACTTGAAGCGCACCAGCAACTGATCGACCGGTGGCAGGTACAGCAGGCTGGCATGGGTGGCGGCCTGCGGTGGTGCTTCCTCGCGGCAACTGCTGCAGACGATCAGCGCGGTGTCCGGCAGCGGCAGTGCGCAGCGCAGACAGGCACGGCCGGACCAGGGCAGATCGGCGAGGCAGGCGCGGCAGAGGTCGAGATCATCGTGGCCCCGGTCACCACAGACCAGGCAGCGCAACGGCATGAGAAGATGAAGCAGCGAGTGGAACATGCCGTGGAGGGCGTTGGTAGGTGACAGACGCATGGCCCAGCCTTCCATGGCATCACGCGCGTAACCATCGCCAGACGCCGCATCCCGCTGTCAGGCCTCGCTGCCCATGCCATCGGTGCGCGCCGGGTCAGCATTCCCTCGATGCGACTAGCTGGCGCGTTCGCGCGCTGCCGCCGGCACCATCAGCAACTCCGCCAACCCGCGATAGATCGGCACCCGGCACACCAGCCCGGATACGCCGCGCGCAATCAGTACCGTGGCAAGGATCGGCAGCAGCAGATCGCCGCTGTCGGTCAGTTCCAGCGAGATCACCGCCGAGGTCAGCGGTGCCTGGGTGACGCCGGTGAGGTACGCACACATGCCCAGCAGCACGAACGCGCGCGGGTCCACGCCGGGCATCAACACGGCGAGGTTGTGCCCCAGTCCCGCGCCGACCGCCAGCGCCGGCGAGAACAGGCCACCGGGAATGCCCGCCACATACGACGCCAGATTGGCCAGCAGCTTCATCAGCCCGAACTCGTGGCCAACCAGCGCCTGGCCCTGCACCAGGCTGCGCGCCTGCTCGTAGCCGGTGCCGAACGCCCCTTCGCCGAACACCAGCGCCAGCAGCACCACCACCAGGCCGCAGCCAGCGGCCAGCAGTACCGGATGACGCTGCCGCAGCTGGCCCAGCCAACGCGGCCGACCCGCCGCACTGGCCAACACCGCGCGTGCGAACAGGCCACCCAACAGGCCCGCCACCACCCCACACAGCAGGATCGCCAGCCAGCCCTGGCCCAGCGGCAGGCGCGCGCTCACATGGCCGAAGTAGGTGTAGTTGCCGAGCAGGCCCAACGACACCACGCCACCGACGATCACCGCGGTCAGCAGCGTGCCGGAGAAGCGATGCTCGAAGCGGCCACTGAGTTCTTCGATGGCAAACACGATGCCGGCCAACGGCGTATTGAACGCGGCAGCGATGCCGGCCGCGCCACCGGCCAGCAGGAAGTGCGAGAGCTCGCGCGGATCCTTGAAGCCGGACCAGCGCCCGAACAGATACATCAGGCTGGCGCCCACGTGCACGGTCGGGCCTTCGCGGCCCACCGAGGCGCCGCCCAGCAGCGACAGCGAGGTCAGCAGCAGCTTGCCGGCCGAGACCGCAGGCGAGAGATTGGTGCTGCGGAATGACTCATCCGGCTTGTCCAGCGCGGCGATGACCTGCGGAATGCCACTGCCGCGGGTTGGTTTCAGCACACCTGCGGTCAACCAGGCCAGCAGCGCGAAGATGCCCGGCGTGAGCAGCAGGGCCCACCACGGGGAGTGCGCGGTGATGCGCTGGAACAGATGGAAGGCGGCGTCGCTGGCCTTGGCGAACAGGATCGCCACCAGTGCCACGGCTACGGCGCCGCCCCACAACGCGGCACGTCGGCGCCAGGCCTCGCTGAGGACCAGCGCGGTGATGCGGCCGCGAAGGCGATGGAGATCGGTCATGCTGGGCAGTCTGGACGCGGCCGGAGCACGCGGACAGCGGCTACTGTGGCTGAAGGCCTTGCAGAATGCGGTGAAATGCAGCGCCCACCGCAGCGCGACGGACAATCAGTCCTCGCCCAGCGTCTCCGGCACCGCCACTTTCCGCAGCAGTTTCAACGTATGCCCTTCCAGCACATAGAAGTAGGCGTAGTGACCGGTCCTGTCGTAGTTGCTGTCGTACTCGCTGCCTTCGGCCACCACCAGCGCGCTGTGCGGATCGATCCTGACGATGTTCGGGCCGAGTTCCCCGCCCAGGCTCTGCGGCAGCGGCTTGCCGGTGCGCAGGCTGATGAAGGTCTGCGAGAAGCAACTGGTGCCGCAGCCCCAGCCGGCGACGGTGTACTCGCCCGCGAACTCGACCTTGCCGTCCTTCAGTGCCGCCGACATCCGTGTCTTGAACATGCGCGCTTCACGCGTACTCATGTCCAGCGCAGCGGCTGGCCCCCTGTAGACCTTCGCCACCGGATAGTCGGCGAGCTTCAGGCCACCTGCCTCGCCACTGAAGATCGCCTCGCGGATACGGGCGTTCTCGCCGATTTCCGCAGCCGTGGGCTCGTCCGACGCATCCTCCGCTGCCAGCGACTGTGCGGCCTGCGTCTGCACGTCGGCGCGCTGCCGCAGACGCTCGTCGCTCGCCTGGAAGCTCTGCGCCAGCGCATCACAGTCAGGTGTGGAGACGCCGCACTTCACCGACATCTGCATGGCCACCTGACCGTCTTCGGCCACCAGCTCGCGCCGGACAATCGAGGGATGCCAGCCATTGGCCGGCGTGGTCACGGACCAGAACACCGGCCCGGCCGGATCGTACAACACGATCCAGTCGTTCTCCTGCCGCTCGCTGATCGAGGGCTGCGCACGCAGTGCGGCCAGCGCCTGCTGCGGGGAGGCGTAGGTAATGGCGCCGCGCGCGCGGCCTTCCGCGTGGACCTGCACGGCCCACCCCGTACACAGCAGCAGCGCGGTGATCACCCCGGCCCATCTGCGCCTGCCTGGCACCGGCAATGTCTGCATTCCCTGCTGTCCGAAGGTGGCTCCGGCCGATGGTAGCGCCCGCCGCGATGGGCCGGAAATGGCTTTATTTCTGTAAACCATGGAAATAACATTTAGGTTGACAGCAAATCCTCCGCCACCCACACTGCCGCCCTCGCTCCACTCGTACCCAAGGTCCCGCCATGGCTGTTGCCATCCGCCACGACTGGCAACACGACGAACTGCAGTCGCTGTTCGAGCTGCCGTTCCCCGAGCTGCTGTTCCGCGCCGCAGCGGTCCATCGCGAGCACTTCGACCCGGCCCAGGTACAGGTCTCCACGTTGCTGTCGGTGAAAACCGGCGGCTGTCCGGAAGACTGCGCGTACTGCCCGCAGGCGCAGCGCTACAGCACAGGGGTGAACGCGCAGAAGCTGATGGAGACCGACGCTGTGCTGGCCAAGGCGCGCCAGGCCAAGGCCGCCGGCGCCTCGCGCTTCTGCATGGGCGCCGCATGGCGTTCGCCCAAGGACCGCGACATCCCGAAGGTGGCGGCAATGATCGCCGGGGTGAAGGCGCTGGGCCTGGAAACCTGCGCCACGCTGGGCATGCTCAGCGGCGAACAGGCGCGCGCCCTGAAGGACGCCGGGCTGGACTACTACAACCACAATCTGGATACGGCGCCGGACTACTACGATTCGATCATCCACACGCGCCAGTACCAGGACCGCCTGGATACGCTGGAACACGTGCGCGATGCCGGCCTGAAGACCTGCTGCGGCGGCATCGTCGGCATGGGCGAAACGCGCGCGCAGCGCGTTGGGCTGCTGCTGGCGCTGGCCACGCTGCCGGCACATCCAGATTCGGTGCCGATCAACAAGCTGGTGCAGGTGGCAGGCACGCCGCTGCATGGCAGTGCCGAGCTGGATCCATTCGAGTTCGTGCGCATGATCGCCGTTGCGCGCATCGCCATGCCGCGCGCGATGGTGCGGCTGTCGGCCGGTCGCGAGGCGATGAGCGACGAGTTGCAGGCGCTGTGCTTCCTGGCCGGGGCCAATTCGATCTTCTACGGCGACAAGCTGCTGACCACCGGCAACCCGGAAAGCGAGCGCGACCTTGGCCTGTTCGCCCGGCTTGGGCTGCAGCCGATGGCGGTGCAGGTCGATGCCCAAGGGCATGACCACGGCGGCACCGTGCATGCCGATATCAGTGCCGATGCGCCCGGCTGCGGCTGCGCTCACGCGGCCTGAGACGCGGCACAGGCAGGCGCGGCAGCAACGCGCTACCCTAGCCGCCCCGTCGCCGCATTCAGCCGCCATGGCCCGCCCGGACCTGACCGCCCGCCTCCACGCCCAACGCGCCCTGCGCGATGCCCAAGGCCGACGCCGCACGCGGCGCACGGTCAGCCGCCGTGATGGCGTCCGCCTGGAAGTGGACGGCCAGTGGCTGACCGGCTTCTGCAGCAACGACTATCTGGGCCTGGCCCAGCAGTTCAGCGTGGTCAACGCACTGCAGGATGCCGCCGCGCGCGAAGGCGCCGGTGCCGGTGCCTCGCACCTGGTCTGCGGCCACCACGCGATGCACGACGCGCTGGAGCGCGAAGTGGCCGAGTGGCTGGGCTACCCGCGTGCGTTGCTGTTCGGCAGTGGCTTCGCCGCCAACCTGGCGGTGCAGCAGGCGCTGCTGAGCGAAGAGAACGACGTGTGCGTGCAGGACAAGCTCAACCACGCCAGCCTGCTCGATGCGACGCGGCTGGCCGGTGCACGCCTGCGCCGCTATCCGCACCTGGATGCGGAAGGGGCGATGCGCCAGCTCAAGCATGCGCCGGAGGGCGCGGCGATGCTGGCCACCGATGGTGTTTTCAGCATGGACGGTGACATCGCGCCGTTGCGTGCGCTGTCGCTGGTGGCACGCCTGCAGCAGACGTTGTTCTATGTGGACGATGCGCACGGTGTGGGCGTGGTCGGCGACGGCCGTGGCGCGGTGGCCGCCGCCGGGCTGGGCGTGGACGACGTTCCGCTGCAGCTGGTGACGCTGGGCAAGGCGCTGGGCGGTTCCGGCGCGCTGGTGCTGGGCCGCGACGACCTGATCGAACATCTGGCCGAGACCGCTCGCCCCTACGTCTACACCACCGCCCTGCCACCGGCGATGGCCGCTGCTGCACTGGAAGCGGTGCGCCTGGCGCGCCGGGACAACTGGCGGCGTTCCAAGCTGGCCGACCTGATCGCCCTGTTCCGCGGTGAAGCGCGCCGCCACGGGCTGGATCTGATGGCTTCGGAAACGCCGATCCAGCCGCTGCTGTGCGGCGATGACCACACCGCCGTGACGATGTCCCACGCACTGGAACAGGCCGGCTGGCTGGTCGGTGCGATCCGCCCGCCGACCGTGCCGGAAGGCAAGGCACGGCTGCGCGTCACCCTGTCCGCGCTGCACACGCCGGAGCAGGTGCGCGGCCTGGTCGAAGCCATCGCCAGCGCGCGCGACCGCGTGGCCCTGTCCATGCGCGAAGCCGCGCCGCCGCCGCTGCCCGCCTTTGCCTGAGTCTGCTGTCGTTCCCCCATGCATATCGAAGTGACCGGCCAGGGGCCGGACCTGGTACTGATCCACGGCTGGGCCCTGCAGGGTGGCGTGTTCGCGCCGCTGGTGGAGCGCCTGGCGGATCAGTTCACCCTGCATCGTGTCGACCTGCCCGGTCACGGCCACAGCCGCGAAGACACCACGCCGCTGCGCCTGCCGTTCGTGGTCAACGCCATTGCTGCGGCCACGCCGCCGGCGGTGTGGTGCGGCTGGTCGCTGGGTGGCCTGTTCGCGCTGCACGCCGCGGCGACGCTGCCCAAGGTGCGCGGGCTGGCGATGATCGCCGCCACGCCGCGATTCGTGCGCGGCGAGGACTGGCCGCATGCGGTGGAACCGGCGGTGTTCGAGCAGTTCGGGCGCGAGCTGGCCACTGACTTCGGCGGCACCCTGGAACGCTTCCTGGCGCTGGATGTGATGGGCTCGGCGCATGCCCGCGAGGAGCTGCGCACCCTGCGCCAGCGCCTGGTCGAACGCGGCGCGCCAACCGAACGCGCCTTGCTGGAAGGCCTGCGCCTGCTGGAAGGCACTGATCTGCGCGGCGCGCTGCCCTCGCTGGGCAAGCCCAGCCTGTGGATCGCCGGCCAGCGTGACCGCCTGGTGTCGCCGGCGGCGATGCAGGCCGCTGCGGCGCTTACCCCGGGCGCGCAGGCGCGGACCATCGCCCACGGCGGCCACGCGCCCTTCCTCGGCCATGCCGACGAGGTGGCCGCCGCCCTGCAACACTTCGTTGCCGGCCTGTCACCGGCCGATGGCGGACAATGAGCGCCTTCCGAATTCGGCAGGACTGACGCATGGATCTGGGTATCACTGGCCGCTGGGCACTGGTCTGCGGCGCCAGCAAGGGGCTCGGCCTGGGCTGCGCGCGTGCACTGGTGCGCGAGGGCGTGAACGTGGTGATCGTCGCCCGCGGCGACGCCGCGCTGCAGGCAGCGGCCGCTGGACTGCGTGCGCTGCCCGGTGCGGGCGAGGTGCGCGCGGTCGCCGCCGACGTCACCACTGAAGCCGGGCGCGCCACCGCACTGGCTGCATGCCCGCAGGTGGACATCCTGGTCAACAACGCCGGTGGCCCGCCGCCGGGTGACTTCCGCACCTTCGAGCGCGACGACTGGATCGCTGCGCTGGACGCCAACATGCTGGCGCCGATCGCCCTGATCCGTGCCACCGTGGACGCGATGATCGAGCGCGGCTTCGGCCGCATCGTCAACATCACCTCCTCGGCGGTGAAGGCCCCGATCGATATCCTGGCGCTGTCCAACGGCGCGCGCAGCGGCCTGACCGGCTTCGTCGCCGGCCTGTCGCGGCGCACCGTGGCCCACAACGTCACCATCAACAACCTGTTGCCAGGCCAGTTCGACACCGACCGCCTGCGCGCCAACTTCGCCCACAGCGCGGGCAAGGGCGGCGACGCGGGTGAAGTGGCCGAGCGCCGCCGCCAGCAGATTCCCGCCGGCCGCTTCGGCACGCCGGACGAATTCGGCGCCGCCTGCGCCTTCCTGTGCAGTGCGCAGGCCGGCTACCTCACCGGGCAGAACCTGCTGATCGACGGCGGCGCCTACCCTGGTACGTTCTGAGAGACTTTCGCAATGCCGTCCCACTTCGATGCACGCCATGTCCGCCGCGCGTTCTCGCGTGCCGCCACCCGCTACGACGCCGCTGCGGCGCTGCAGCGCGAGGTGCAGTCGCGGTTGATCGAATCGCTGGACTACCTGGAGGCACGCAAGCCGGAGGTGGTGCTGGACATCGGCGCCGGCACCGGTCACGCCAGTGCGCTGATGAAGAAGCGCTGGCCGAAGGCGCAGGTGATCGCCCTGGACATGGCGCTGCCGATGCTGGACCAGGCCAAGCGCCAGGCCGGCTGGTGGAAGCCGCTCCAGCGCCTGTGCGGTGACGCCACTGCGCTGCCGCTGGCCGACAACAGCGTGGACGTGATCTTCAGCAACCTGTGCCTGCAATGGGTGGACGACCTGCCGGCCGTTTTCGCCGGCTTCCGCCGTGTGCTCAAGCCCGGTGGCCTGCTGCTGTGCTCGACCTTCGGCCCGGAAACGCTGGTCGAACTCAATGAGGCCTTCGCCGCTGCCGATGACCGCCCGCACGTGAGCCGATTCGCGCAGATCGCGCAGTTTGGCGACGCGCTGATGATGGCCGGTTTCCGCGACCCGGTGCTGGACCGAGACCTGTTCACCCTGACCTACGACGACCTGCCTTCGCTGATGCGCGAGCTGCGCGCGATGGGCGCGACCAACGCCCGCGTGGACCGCCGCCATACCCTGACCGGGCGCGGTCGTTTCGCCGCCGCCGCAGCGGCGTACGAGCCGATGCGTCGCGCCGACGGCAAGCTGCCGAGCAGCTGGGAAGTGATCTACGCCCACGCCTGGGCGCCGGACCCTGGCGCGCCGATCCGCGAAGGCGGGCATGATGTGGCCTCGGTGCCGGTGTCGGCGATTCCGATCCGGCGCAAGCAGACCTGACGGCCTGGTAGTGCCGGCCGCTGGCCGGCAACCTCACGTTTCCATGGTGGGCATCTGCCGGCCAGCGGCCGGCACTACCGCATGCCACGCCGAACGCGAATCGCTCTGGTAGATGCCGACCTTGGTCGGCACCCAGCTCAGCTAGGCTCCGGCCCTCAGGTATTGGCCGGTGAGCTCAGCGGCGGGCGCACCAGATCGCGGTGGAAGAAGTAGATTTCCTGCACCAGGAAGCGCCAGCTGGTGTGGAAACTGCGGAAGCGCGTGCTCGGCGTGGACGAGGCCAGCGCATCGATGCCCAGCGCCTTGCTCAGGCGCAGCGCGCGCGCCATGTGCAACGGGTCGCTGACGATGATCACCCGGCGCAGATGGCGCTGGTCCATCAGCCGCTTGGCCTCGACCAGGTTCTGTACGGTGTTGCGCGAGGCGGTCTCGATCAGGATCGCGTCGTCCGGCACGCCATGCTTGAGCGCGTAACGCCTTGCCACCTGCGACTCGGAGAAGCGCGCACCGGTGCCGCCATAGCCACCGGTGAAGATCAGCAGCGGCGCGTAGCGGGCGTCATACAGATCCAGGCCATGGCGGATGCGCTCCTCGAACACCGGTGACGGCTTGGCGTCATAGGCGGCGGCACCCAGCACGATGATGGCGTCGGCCTTGGCCGCCTGGTCACGCTCACCGATCCAGACGATCCAGGCGGTCACGCCCAGCAGCCAGATCACCAGCACCACGAACAGCCGCCAGATCCAGCCCAGCAGGCCGGTACGCCGCCGCTGCCGGTCGCGACTCATGGCGGGCCCCAGCGCAGTGCCGGCAGGTCGACATTGCCGCCGGACAACACCAGCCCCACGCGCAGCCCCGCAAAGCGCTGCGGCTGCGCCAGTACCGCCGCCAGCACGGTGGCCGAAGACGGCTCCACCACCTGCTTGAGGACCTCCCACAGCAGGCGCATCGCGGCCATCGTGGCCGCGTCATCGACCACGATCACCTCGGCACCGGCAGCGCGCAGCAACGCGAAGTTGGGCGCACCGATCAGCGTGCGCAGGCCGTCGCAGATCGTGTCCGGAGTGAATGCGCCCTGGCGTTCGCCGGCGGCCAGCGAGCGCGCCGTGTCATCGGCACCGGCCGGCTCGGCCAGCACCAGCCGGGTCTGCGGGCTGGCATGCTGCAGCGCAAGGGCGGTGCCGCTGGCCAGCCCCCCGCCGCCCACCGGAACCACCAGCACGTCGAACGGACCGTCGCTGTGCAGCAGTTCCAATGCGGCGGTGCCCTGCCCGGCCATGACCGCCGGGTCGGTATAGGGATGGACCAGAGTTGCGCCGGTATCGGCCTGCACCTTGGCACAGGTGGCCTCGCGGTCGGCGATGGTCGGCGGGCAATGCCAGAGCGTGGCGCCGTGGCGGGCGATGTTGGCCAGCTTGGCCGCGACCGCGCCTTCCGGCACCACCACATGGCAGGGAATGCCCCGGGTCCGGGCGGCCAGCGCGAGGGCGGCGCCGTGGTTGCCGGAAGAATGGGTGACCACGCCGGCGCTGGCGCGATCAGCATCCAGCGACCACACCGCGTTGCAGGCACCACGGAACTTGAACGCGCCGCCGCGTTGGAGATGCTCGGCCTTGAACGCCAGCTGCGCGCCCGCCAGCGCATCGAGCGTCCGCGAACGCAGCACCGGGGTCACGCTGGCATGCGGGGCGATCCTCGCAGCAGCAAGCAGGACGTCTTCGACTCGGGGCCACAGTGAATCGCTCATGACGCAAGATTAACGTATGGCTCCACGCTGGCGACCCCGGCACAGGTCATGCCAGCATGGATGCCTTCGCCTCCATTCATCCTGGCCGGTGGAATTAAGGGCCGATTCAATGCCCGCGCATGAAGCTGGCCTCACACCCGTCCTCTGGGGGGACCCACGATGAAAACGCGCCTGTTGCTTGCCGGTGGCCTGTTGCTGGCCCTGACCGGCTGCACCACCTACGACTACGTCGGCGGCGGACGCAGTGGCAGCTACTACCACGGCGCGCCGTCGGTGGAGTACCGCTACCCGGCCGGCTATCCGTACAACTACGGCCCCTATTACGGAGGCTACGGCGGCTATTATGGCGGCTACGGCTATCCGTACTACTCGCGCCCGGTCTACCGCCCGCCGCACAACCACCGGCCGCCGCCGCGTCCGCCGGGCAACGGGGGCGAGCATCGGCCGCCGCCGCGCCCGAACAATGGCGGTTCGCCCTGGCGCAACATGGACTCGATGCGACGCCCGCCGCAGGCGGACATGCCCCGACCGGCGCCGCCGGCACGCCCGGCGCCGGCACCGAGCGCGCCGAGGATGAACGGTTCCCCCTGGCGCAACATGGATCGTGGGACGCAGCGCACACTTGAGCGCTGAACCGTCTTGCATTTCACACGGTCCAAGCCGCAATCTACGGGGACAGTGACGGCCCGCGTCACAAAGTGACAAAAACGACATGGGCCGTCGCAAACAGCTCTACGTCGATATCCGACAGGAACATCTGGATCCCCCCTGTTCCGGCCCTGTCGGATGTCGGCACCTCTGATGGCAGACGGCCCCGCATCGCGGGGCCGTTTGTTTTGGGTGCCCGGGACGCCCGCAAAAAAACAGGGCCGGACAGTCCCCCGACTGCCGGCCCTCTGCTCCCCCACCGTGCGCCTGTACCGGCCCCTGTTCCAATTCCGGTCACGGGCGCCTGCGGCGCCAGCCACGGTGGGTGCTATTGGGTTATCCGCAAAAAACCTGCCAACTTTAGTGTTGATTTCGTCGCCGGCCCGATGGCGCCGACGACGCCACCCCGATTGGCGCTAAAATCGCCACCCCGGCGCCGCCCCCGGTCGCGCCCGCCCCCAGCTGAACAGCCTCCATGAACCCGTCCTTCCATCGTTACGACGTCATCGTCATCGGCGGTGGCCACGCCGGCACCGAAGCCGCGCTGGCCGCAGCCCGCACCGGCGTGCGCACCCTGCTGCTGACCCACAACATCGAAACGGTGGGCGCGATGAGCTGCAACCCGGCCATCGGCGGCATCGGCAAGGGCCATCTGGTGAAGGAGATCGATGCCCTGGGCGGGGCCATGGCCCACGCCGCCGACCGTGCCGGCATCCAGTGGCGCACCCTGAACGCCTCCAAGGGCCCGGCCGTGCGCGCCACCCGCTGCCAGGCCGACCGCAACCTGTATCGCATGGCGATCCGCGCCATCGTGGAAGGCCAGGCCAACCTGACCGTGTTCCAGGCCGCCGTGGATGACCTGGTCATCGAAGGCGACGCCGTGCGCGGGGTCATCACCCAGACCGGCCTGCGCTTCGACGCCGAGGCGGTGGTGCTGACCGCCGGTACCTTCCTGGCCGGCAAGATCCACGTCGGCCCCACCCAGTACGCTGCCGGCCGTATGGGCGATCCGCCGGCCACCACGCTGGCCGCGCGCCTGCGCGAGCGCCCGTTCCAGGTCGACCGCCTGAAGACCGGCACGCCGCCGCGCATCGATGGCCGCTCGCTGGATTACAGCGTGATGGACGAGCAGCCCGGCGACACGCCGCGGCCGGTGATGTCCTTCCTCGGTTCGGTGGACGAGCATCCGCAGCAGGTCAGCTGCTGGATCACCCACACCACCGAACAGACCCACCAGATCATCCGCGACGCGCTGCACCGCTCGCCGCTGTACAGCGGCCAGATCGAAGGCATCGGTCCTCGCTACTGCCCGTCCATCGAAGACAAGGTGGTGCGCTTCGCCGAGAAGGCCAGCCACCAGATCTTCGTCGAACCCGAAGGCCTGGGCATCGTCGAGATCTACCCCAACGGCATCTCCACCTCGCTTCCGTTCGACGTGCAGCTGGAGATGGTGCGCAGCATCGTCGGTTTCCAGAACGCGCACATCACCCGCCCCGGCTATGCGATCGAGTACGACTTCTTCGACCCGCGCGGACTGAAGGCCTCGCTGGAGACCAAACTGGTCAACGGCCTGTTCTTCGCCGGCCAGATCAACGGCACCACCGGTTATGAGGAAGCCGCCGCGCAGGGCCTGCTGGCCGGCCTCAACGCCGCACGCCAGGTGCGCGGGCTGGATGGCTGGTGCCCGCGTCGCGACGAGGCGTACCTGGGCGTGCTGGTGGATGACCTGATCACCCACGGCACCAACGAGCCGTACCGCATGTTCACCAGCCGCGCCGAGTACCGCCTGCAGCTGCGCGAGGACAATGCCGACCAGCGACTGACCCCGACCGGCCGCGAAATGGGCCTGGTCGACGACCGCCGCTGGAGCGCGTTCGAAACCAAGCAGGCCGCCGTCGCCGCCGAGCGTGCGCGGCTGGGCGCGCTGTGGGCGACCCCGGCCAATGCGCTGGGCCGTGAAGTGCAGGAAACGCTGGGCGTGGCGGTCAGCCGCGAAACCAACGTGCTGGACCTGATCAAGCGTCCCGAGCTGGACTACGCGCAGCTGATGCAGGTGCCGTCGCTGGGCCCGGCGGTGGCCGACGGCAAGGTGGCCGAACAGGTGGAGATCGGCGTGAAGTACGCCGGCTACCTGGACCGCCAGCGCGAAGAGATCGAGCGCCAGCAGCGGCATGAAGCCACGCCGATTGCCGAGGCGTTCGACTATGCGACGGTGCGCGGGTTGTCGGCCGAAGCGCTGCAGAAGCTGGAGCGCGTGCGCCCGCAGACCATCGGCCAGGCACAGCGCATTCCGGGCATGACCCCGGCGGCGATCTCGCTGCTGCTGGTGCACCTGGAACGCGCGCGACGCGGGCGCGTGGCGTAAGCGGTCGAACCTGCTTCTGGTGGGTGCCGACCTTGGTCGGCACATGACTCTGCTCCGGTGGGTGTCGACCTTGGTCGACACAAATCATCCGATCGCGATGCTGCATGGCATGTGTGCCGACCAAGGTCGGCACCTACCAGAACCTCCCGCCCCGGTAGATCCACGCCATGCGTGGATCAAGGCCTCCGTGCCGACCAAGACCGGCACCCACCGGAGCGGAAGACGCACCCACATTGGCGAACGCGCTACCGTGCGTCGGCGCCGCCGCCCAGTACCTTGAACAACGTCACCCGGTTGCCCGCCTCCTGCTGCTGCAACGCGATCAGGTCCTGCTGCGCGGCATACAGGTTGCGCTGTGCGTCCAGCGACTGCAGGTAGCCGTCCAGCCCGGTGCGGTAACGCGCATCGGCCAGCGTGTAGCTGCGCTGGCTGGCAGCCACCAGCGCGCGTTGCGCGTCCATCTGCGCGGTCAGGTGATCGCGCGTGGCCAGCGCATCGGCCACTTCACTGAACGCCTGTTGGATCGCCTTCTGGTACTGCGCGATGCCGATGTCCCTGCCGATCTTCGAGGCATCCAGCGAGGCCTTCAGTGCGCCGGCATGGAAGATCGGCGCGGTGATGCTGGGCGCGAACGACCAGCCACGGGTACCAGCCGAGAACAGCGTCGACAGCGCGGCAGAGCTGTGGCCGTAGTTGGCGGTCAGGGCCAGCGTGGGGAAGAACGCCGCGCGTGCGGCACCGATATCGGCATTGGCCGCCTGCAGCGCGTGTTCGGCGGACAACACGTCCGGGCGTTGCAGCAGCACGCTAGAGGGCAGGTTGGCCGGCAACGGCGCCAGTGCCACGCTGCCCTCCAGCGCCTGCGCGGTCGGCAGCAGGGCCGGATCCAGCGGCGACCCCACCAACAGCTGCAATGCATCGCGATCCTGAGCCTGCTGCGTCTGCAGCTTGGCGAGCGCGCCGCGCGCGGCTTCCACGCTGGTCTGCACCTGCGACAGGTCCAGTCCCGAGGCCAGCCCCTGCGCATGACGGGCTTCGGTGCGCTGCAGGGTCTGCTGCTGGCTGTCCAGCGTCTGTTGCGTCAATGCCAGCGACTGCCCATCGGCGGCCAGCGCCAGCCATGCCGTGGCCACTTCGGCCACCAGACTGGTGCGCGCCGCACGCTGGTTCTCGGCACTGGCCTGCCAGTTCTGCAGGGCTTCGTTCTTCAGGCTGCGGATGCGCCCGAACAGGTCCAGCTCCCAGTTGCTGATGCCGACCTGCACCGCGTCGGACTCGGTCACCTGGGTGGCCCCGGTCTCACTGTTGGCATCACTGACCCGCGAACGGGTGACGCTGCCGCCGGCATCCACCGATGGCAGCAGCGCTGCGCGCTGGATGCGGTACTGCGCGCGCTCCTTCTCCACCTGCAGCACCGCCACACGCAGGTCGCGGTTGTTCTGCAGCGCCAGCGCAATTACCTGCTGCAGGCGCGGTTCGAGGAACACCTCGCGCCATGCCGGCATCGCCAACGCCGGGTCGGCCTCGCCGGTGGCGGCATTGCCGAACTGCACCGGCACCGGGGGCTCGGGCCGCTGGTAATGCGGGGCCATGCTCATGCAGCCACCGAGCACGGTGGTCATCGTTGCGGCCGCCAGGGCGCGCAGCAGCATCGGCTTCATGGGCTTGCCTCCGCGGCAGTGGCTTCGGCCGGCGCGCGGCCCGGGAACAGGCGGCGCACCAGCAGGTAGAACAACGGCACGAAGAACATGCCCAGCACCATCGAGGCGACCGTACCGCCGGCCACGCCGGTGCCCAGCGAACGACGTGCGGCCGAGCCGGCGCCGCTGGCGAACACCAGCGGCAGCACGCCCATCAGGAACGCCAGCGAAGTCATCACGATCGGCCGCAGCCGCAGGTAGACCGCCTGCAGGATCGCCTCGCGGGTGCTCCTGCCCTGCTGTTCGAGGATGCGCGCGAACTCGACGATCAGGATGCCGTTCTTGGCCGCCAGGCCAATCGTGGTCAGCAGGCCGACCTGGAAGTACACATCGTTGTTGAGGCCGCGCAGGTTCATCATCAGCACCGCGCCGAACACGCCCACCGGCACCGCCAGCATCACCGCGAACGGCACCGCCCAGCTTTCATACAGCGCGGCCAGGCACAGGAACACGAACAGCAGCGAGATGGCGTACAGCATCGGCGCCTGGTTGCCCGACAGCTGTTCCTGGTAGGCCATGTCCGACCAGGCGTGGCTGAAGCCTTCCGGCAATGTGTCGGCCAGGCGCGCGATCTCGGCCATCGCCTCACCGGAGCTGACGCCCGGCGCCGGCTGGCCGGTGATCTCCATCGCCGAGATGCCGTTGTAGCGCTGCAGTGCGGCCGGTGCGCTGGTCCAGTGCGCGCTGACCAGCGATGACAGCGGCACCATCTGCCCGGCCTGGTTGCGCACGCTCCAGCGCTCGATGTCCTGCGGCTGCATGCGCGCTTCGGCGGTGCCCTGGATGAACACCTTCTTGATGCGGCCCTTGTAGATGAAGTTGTTGACGAAGTCGCCGCCCAGCGCGGCATTCAGGGTGTCATTGATGTCCTGCGGGTTCACGCCCATCGCCTGTGCCTTGGCGTCGTCCACCTTCACCGCGTATACCGGCGCGTCTTCCAGGCTGGCATAGCGCACGTTGACCAGCTTCGGATCCCTGGCGGCTTCCTTCAGCAACGTATTGCGCGCAGCCACGGCGGCCGCATGGCCGGCACCGCCTTCGTCCTGCAGCTCCAGGGTGAAGCCGCCGGCATCACCGAGGCCAAGGATGGCCGGCGGCGAGGTGATGAACACCTGCGCATCGGGCACGCCGGCCATCGCCTGCGTCAGCCGTGCCGCGATGGTATCGGCATCGTCCTTGCGGTCATCCCAGTCCTTCAGGCGGATGAAGGCCTGGCCGACGTTCTGGCCGCTGCCGGTCACGCTGAAGCCGGCGGTGGCCTGGATCGACAGCACGCTGTCATCCTTCACCGCCGCTGCGCTGAGGCGGTCCATCACCGCACGGGTCTGTTCGAGCGTGGCGCCGGCCGGCAGCTTCACCAGCGCGTTGAGCATGCCCTGGTCTTCATCAGGCAGGAACGCGCCCGGCAGGTGCCACAGCAGCAGGCCGGTGACCACGCTCAGCACCAGGTAGAACACCACGCCCAGCGTGCGCCGGCCCAGGAAACCATCCACACGCCGGCGCAGGCCGTTCGAGGTGCGCTCGAAGCGGTGGTTGAACCAGATGAAGAACTTGCCCAGCAGGCTCGGTTCGCCGCCGTGGTCGCCGTGCGGATGCCCGCCCTTGGGAATCGGGTGCAGGATGCTGCCGCACAGCGCCGGGGTGATGGTCATCGCCACCAGCACCGACAGGATCATCGCTGCAGCAATGGTCACCGAGAACTGGCGGTAGATCACCCCGGTGACACCGCTGAAGAACGCCATCGGCAGGAACACCGCGGTCAGCACCAGCACGATGCCGACCAGCGCGCCGGTGATCTGGCCCATCGCCTTCAGCGTGGCCGGCTTCGGCGCCAGCCCTTCGAAGGTCATCACCCGTTCCACGTTCTCCACCACCACGATGGCATCGTCCACCAGCAGGCCGATGGCCAGTACCAGCGCGAACATGGTCAGCGTGTTGATCGAATAGCCGAACGCGGCCAGCACGCCGAACGTGCCCAGCAGCACCACCGGCACCGCGATGGTCGGGATCAGGGTGGCGCGCCAGTTCTGCAGGAACAGGTACATCACCAGCACCACCAGGATGATCGCCTCGATCAGGGTGATCACCACTTCCTTCAGCGAAATGGTCACGAACGGAGTGGTGGTGAACGCCACGTGGGCGGTGTAGCCATGCGGCCAGTACTTCTGCAGCTGCTGGAGCCGTGCATCGATGGCCTTGGACACGGCGATGGCGTTGGCACCGGCATTGAGTTCGATGCCCAGCGACGCCGACGGCTTGCCGTTGAAGGTGCTGATGCTGTCGTAGCTCTCCGGACCCAGGCCGATCGTCGCCACATCGCCCAGATGCACCACGCTGCCGTTGGCATCGGCCTTGAGCACCACCTGCGCGAACTGCTCAGGGGTGTGCAAGCGGCTGCGCGCGGTCACCGTGGCGTCGAGCTGCTGGCCCTTCAGCGCCGGCTGGCCGCCGAGTTCACCGGCGGAGACATCGGTGTTCTGCGCCTGCAGCGCGCTCTCGATGTCCGAGGGCATCAAGGCGTACTGGCGCATCTTCTCCGGGTCCAGCCAGATGCGCATGGCGTACTCCTGGCCGATCGGCTGGATGTTACCGACACCACTGACGCGACTGATCTGGTCGTCGATGCGCGCTTCCATGAAGTTGGCAACGTCGAAGTTGTCCATGCTGCCGTCTTCGCTGGTGAACGACAGCACCTCGAAGATCGAACCACTGGACTTGGTGATGGTCAGGCCGTTCTGCTGCACCGCCTGCGGCAGCGTGGCCATGGCGGCCTGCAGCTGGTTCTGCACCTGCACCTGCGCCGTGTCCGGATTGGTGCCGGTGGCGAACACCAGGTTGACCTGCGCCGAGCCGTCGGAGGCACTGGTGGAGGTCATGTACATCAGGTGATCGAGGCTCTGCTGCGACTGCTCGATGACCTGGGTGACCGCGTTTTCCACGGTCTGCGATGAAGCGCCGGTGTAGGTGGCGCGGATGGTGATGGTCGGTGGCGCGATCTGCGGATAGCGGTCCACCGGCAGGATCAGGATCGCAAGCAGGCCGAGCAGGCTGACCGCGATGGCGATCACCCAGGCGAAGATCGGCCGGTCGATGAAGAAACGAACCATGCGTGGCAGACCTCAGTGCGACTTTTCGTCGGTGTTGCCGTTCGGGTCGATCGCCGGCATCGCTGCCAGCTGCGCCGTCGTGGCCGCCACCGCCTTGACCTGCTGGCCCAGCGATACCGCACTGCCGTTGCTGACGATCACCCGTTCGCCGGCCTTGAGGCCGTCGGTGATCTGCCACAGGTTGCCGACTACCTGGCCGGTGCTGACCCGGCGCTCGACCACGTGGTCCCTGGCATCGAGCAGGCGCAGCAGCGGCTCGCCGCGCTCGTTGCGCAGCACCGCTTTCTGCGGTACCAGCAGCGCGCGCGCGTCGGTGGCCATCGGCAGCACCGCCTTCAGGTACATGCCCGGCAGAAGCAGGCCCTCCGGGTTCGGAATGACCGCGCGCAGCACGACGTTGCCGGTGCCCGGATCGACCGCGCTGCCGACGAACTCCAGGGTGCCTTCATGCGCATAGGTGCTGCCGTCCTCCAGCAGCACCTTCACCTGCGCCTTGCCATCGATGGCCTTCACCAGGCCGGCGTCGAGCTGCTTGCGCAGCGCCAGCATCTGCGTACTGGACTGGGTGACATCCAGGTACACCGGGTCCAGCCGCTGGATGGTGGCCAGCGCGGCGTCCTGGCCGGCGGCGACCAGCGCACCAGCGGTCACGCTGGAGGTGCCGATGCGACCGTCGATGGGGGCGGTCACGCGGGTGTAGTCGAGGTTGATGCGCGCGGCCTGCACTGCCGCGCGCGCTGCAATCACGTTGGCTTGTGCCTGCTTCAATGCCGAGGTGGCATCGTCGGCATCCTGCTTGCTGGCTGCATCCATGCCCAGCAGCGCGCGGGTGCGCTCGGCCTTCGGCTGCGCCGACAGCACGGTGGCCTCGGCCTGCGCCAGCTGGCCACGGGCGGTATCGAACGCCGCCTGGTAGGGCGCCGGATCGACCTGGTACAGCAGCTGCCCCGCCTTGACCTGCTGGCCTTCGGTGAACAGCCGCTGGCGGATCAGACCACCGATCTGCGGGCGCACCTCGGAGATCTCGAACGGCACCGCCCGGCCCGGCAGCGTCTGCTGCAACGCCAGCGGTTGCGCACTGGCCGTGATGACGCCGACCTCGGGCGTGGCCGGGGCGTCGGTCCTGCCTGCCGAGCAGGCCGCCAGGGCCAGCAGCAGGGGCAACAGCAGTGGACGGGACGTACGTAAAAGCGAGCGCAGGAGTGGCATGGGGGGCGTGGGGGCCTTGCGTTGACCCCGGCACGCTGCCGTGAAACTGTGCAGAGAATATGGAGATTGTGCGACCGGCTCAGCTGGCGCTTGCTTTCAGCGCTGCATGCGCCGCTAATGGCCCGGCAATGGCGAAGATTCGACTCACATTCGGCCTGACCGCGAAGACCTTCCTCGCGATCTTCACCGCCTGCCTGCTGGTGCTGGCAGTGAACGGCATTGCCAGCCGCGTGGCCTTCCAGACCGGCTTCCTGGATTACCTCAACGACCAGGGCGACCTGCGCATGCAGCGCCTGATGCCGCACCTGCAGCGCGAGTTCCGCGAGCACAGCGGCTGGGAGCACCTGCGCGGCAATGCCGATCGCTGGGCACGCATGTTGCGGCCGGATCTGGCCCATGGCCACGAAGGCCCCGTGCCCCCGCTGTCCGACCAGACCGGCGTGCCCTCGCGGCTGGGCCTGTTCGATGCGCAGCACCGCTGGGTGGCCGGCAACCCGGACGCCACCAGCGATGACGAACCGCATGCGGTGCAGGTGGACGGGCAGACCGTGGGCTGGCTGGGCATGGTGCCGTTCCAGACCGTCATCGCCACCAACGATCTGAATTTCTACAACACCCAGGTGCGCGCCTGGTGGGTGATCGGCATTTCACTGCTGCTGGTGACCGTGCTGCTGGCCTGGCTGGTCTCGCGCGCGCTGCGGCAGCGCCTGGCCAAACTGGCTGCGGCCACGCACCGTCTGGCCGCCGGCGATTACGCCACCCGCATCGAGCGCACCAGCGATGATGAACTGGATGCGCTGGTGAACGACTTCAACCGGATGGCGCAGGCGCTGGACGATACCGAACGCAACCGCCGCGCCTTCATCGCCGATATCTCGCACGAGCTGCGCACACCGCTGGCGGTGGTGCGCGCCGAGCTGGAGGCGATCGAAGATGGCATCCGCCCGCTGGACCGCACCAACCTCGGCGCCCTGCAGGGTGAGATCCGCCAGCTGGGCAAGCTGGTCGACGATCTGCACGACCTGTCGATGACCCAGTCCGGCGGCCTGGCCTACCGCTTCGCGCCGCTGGACCTGGGCGCACTGCTGCGCAGCGAGCTCAATGGCATGCGTGTGCGCTTCGCCCATGCAGGTCTGGCACTGGAAGAAGACCTGCCCGCCACGCCGTTGCAGGTGTCCGGTGACGAACGGCGCCTGCAGCAGGTACTGGCCAACCTGCTGGAAAATGCGCTGCGCTACACCCACACCGGTGGCCACGTACACGTGCAGGCTGCGCGCGTGCCGGCCGGCGTGCAGCTGATCGTGGAAGACACCGCGCCGGGCGTGCCGGCCGACAAGTGCGCACTGCTGTTCGAGCGCTTCTACCGGGTGGAAAGCTCGCGCAACCGCGCCAGCGGCGGCAGTGGGCTGGGCCTGGCGATCAGCCACAACATCATCCTCGCCCACCACGGCCACATCCACGCCGAACCGTCGCCACTGGGTGGCCTGCGCGTGGTCATCATCCTGCCGGAGCCTGCATGAGCACGTCCCCCGCCGACGCCGCGAAGATCCTGATTGTCGAGGACGAGCCGCGCCTGGCCTCGGTGCTGCGCGACTACCTGGCCGCCGCCGGTATGGCCAGCCACTGGGTGGACGACGGCGGCCAGGTGATCGAGGCGTTTGCGCGCTACCAGCCGGACCTGGTGCTGATGGACCTGATGCTGCCGCAGCGCGATGGCGTGGACCTGTGCCGCGAACTGCGCGCCAGCAGCGATGTACCGGTGATCATGGTGACCGCGCGGGTGGAGGAGATCGATCGCCTGCTGGGCCTGGAGATCGGCGCCGACGACTACATCTGCAAGCCGTTCAGCCCGCGCGAGGTGGTGGCGCGGGTGGTGGCGGTGCTGCGCCGCTACCGTCCCGATCCGGCCACGCGTGCCAGGGCCGGCCTGTGCATCGATGAGCCGGCCGCGCGCGCCACCTGGAACGGCAAGGGGCTGGACCTGACCCCGGTGGAGTACCGCCTGCTGCGCACCCTGCTGGCCACGCCGGGCCGGATATGGGCGCGCGATGAACTGCTCGACCGCTTGTACCTGGACCATCGGGTGGTAGTCGACCGCACCGTCGACAGCCACGTGCGCAACCTGCGCCGCAAGCTGGCCGACGCCGGCATGGACGAAGATCCGATCCGTTCGGTGTATGGAATGGGGTACAGCTACGAGCCGTGATCGCGTTCGCCGGGCACGGCCCGGCGCCCCCCCCCGCCAGGCCTCGCCGGCGAATGTCGCCCCCCTGCGCCGGTAACGCCGGGCCATGCCCGGCGGGCGCAGCGATGCACACCTGCGTTACAGTCGAGCACGCTCGACTATCAACACGACTGCATGGACGACATCCACCCGATCGCGCCGGACAAGCGCGCCGCCATCCTTTCCACCCTGGCCGAGATCGAACGACGCCACGACGTGCGCGTGCTGCTGGCCTGCGAATCGGGCAGCCGTGGCTGGGGCTTTTCCTCACCGGACAGCGACTACGACGCGCGTTTCATCTACGTGCACCGCCAGCCGTGGTATCTCAGCGTCAACGAGAGCACCGGTCCCGGCGAAGCGCAGCGCGATGTGATCGAACTGCCGATCGACGATGAGCTCGACGTCAGCGGCTGGGACCTGCGCAAGGCACTGCGGCTGGTCTCAAAATCCAATCCGACACTGATCGAATGGCTGCGTTCGCCGATCATCTACCAGCAGGATCACACCGCGGTGTCGCAGTTGTGGAAGGCTGCTGAGTCGTTCTATTCACCCCTTGGCACGTGGTGGCACTACTTCAACATGGCGCGCTCGAACCATCGCGGTTACCTGCGTGGTGACACGGTGCGTACGAAGAAGTACCTGTACGTGCTGCGCCCGCTGCTGGCCTGCCAGTGGATCGAACACGAACGGACACCCCCGCCGATGGCCTTCGAGGATCTGCTGGACCGGCTGCTGCCGCACGGCCCGGTGCGTGAAGCCATCGATGGCCTGCTGGCGGTTAAACGCGCCAGTGCCGAGGTCAGTGCCGGACCACGCATCGCGGCGATCAGCGATTTCATCGATCGTGAACTGGCTGCCCGTGCCGAGCAGGCCCCCCACCTGCCTGCTGGCCAGGGCGACAGCGCTTGGCTGGACGGGCTGTTCCGGCAGATGCTGGCCGAGCATGCGCCGACCTGAGCGGCCGCACCTGCTTCTGGTAATGCCGGCCGCTGGCCGGCAATCGCGGAAATCCAGTCGGGCTCATGGGGTTGCCGGCCAGCGGCCGGCACTACCGATGCTTCTGCCGCGTATCATCGTCGCGAACGACCTGATTTCCGGAGACACCGATGAACCCGCTGCGCCCCTTCCGCGACAAGATGCCCATCCTCGGCGAGCGCGTGTACATCGATCCGGCCTGCACGGTCATCGGTGACGTGGAACTGGCCGAAGACGTGTCGGTGTGGCCGGGCACGGTCATCCGCGGTGACGTCAACTACGTGCGCATCGGCGCGCGCACCAACGTGCAGGACGGCACCATCATCCATGTCAGCCACCACAGCCCGTACAACAAGGCCGGCTACCCGACCCTGATCGGCGAAGGCGTGACCGTCGGCCATGGTTGCATCATCCACGCCTGCACCATCGGTGATTACAGCCTGATCGGCATGGGCGCCTGCATCCTCGACGGTGCCCGGGTGGAACGCCATGCGTTCGTGGGTGCCGGTGCGGTGGTCGGCCCGGGCAAGGTGGTCGGCGAAGGCGAGCTGTGGGTCGGCAACCCGGCACGTCCGGCACGCACGCTCAGCGACAAGGAGATCGAATCGCTGCACTACTCGGCCGACCACTACGTGCGGCTGAAGGACCAGTACCTGGCCTGAGCGGGCAACAGCGCCACGCGGCTCTGCTAAAGTCTGGGCCCGACCAGGACCTGTCGAGACGCCCATGCCCGTGGCTGCCTGCCGGAGAGGACTCCCGCACCCACACCCCAGGCCACGCTGCTGATGGCCGCCCCGATGCTCGACACCTACCGCGAGGTGGTGACGCCGGAGGGTGTACCGCTGCAGCTGCCGGCCGCCGGCCCGGTGCCGCGGGCGATGGCCTGGCTGGTCGACCTCGGCATACGCTTCGCCGTGCTGGTGGTGATGTCGTTTCCGCTCGCGCTGCTGGACGAGTTCGGCTCCGGGCTCTACCTGGCGCTGATGTTCCTGGTCTATTGGCTCTACCCGATCATCTGCGAGGCGCTGTGGGGCCGCACCCTGGGCAAGCGCGCACTGGGCCTGCGCGTGCTCGCCCGCGATGGCGCGCCGGTGGGCTGGATGGCGGCGATCACCCGTAACCTTCTGCGCACCGTGGACATGCTGCCGTTCGGCTACGCACTGGGCCTGGTCAGCAGCCTGTTCGACGCGCATGGCCGGCGCCTCGGCGACCTGGTGGCCGGCACCGTGGTGGTGCACGCGCCGGCGCTGTACCTGCCGCCACCCCCGACCATCGACAGCGTGCTGGTACCGCCGCAGCCGCTGCGGCCGGAGGAACAGGCCGCGGTGCTGGCCTTCGCCGAGCGCGCGCCGCGGCTGTCGCCGGCACGCCAGCAGGAGCTGGCCGGCATTGCCGAACCCCTCACCGGTACCCACGGCCAGGTGGGCGTGCTGCGCCTGTATGCAATGGCCAACTGGCTGTTGGGGCGGCGATGAAGCAGGAGCAGTTCGTCGCCCGTTACCAGCAGGAATGGCAGGACCTGGAGCAATGGCTGCGGCTGCGCGCAGATGTGTCGCGCCGCCGGCGCCGCCAGGCCAGTGAACTGGCCCTGGACGATACCGCCTTCCCGCAACGTTACCGGCGCCTGTGCCAACAGTTGGCCCTGGCCCGCGAGCGTGGCTACAGCCCGCAGCTGGTACAGCGCCTGCAGCAGCTGATGCAGCACGGGCACAGCGCGCTGTACCGCACGCCGCCCACGCGCTGGCGTGCGGCACTGGAATTCCTGGTCGGCGGCTTCCCGCAGCTGGTGCGCAGCCAGGCGCGCAGCATGGGCGTGGCACTGGTGATGTTCGCGCTGCCGACCGTGGCCTGCTTCGTGCTGGTGCAGCTCTACCCGGACCTGATCCATCAGCTGATGGACAACCGCCAGATCGCCGAGATGGAGCGCATGTACGACCCGGCCGCCGAGCGCCTGGGCCGCGACAGCGGCACCGACTGGATGATGTTCGGCCACTACATCATGAACAACATCAGCATCGCCCTGCGCACCTTTGCCAGCGGCCTGCTGGCCGGGCTGGGCACGCTGCTGGTGCTGCTGTTCAACGGCGTGATCTTCGGTTCGGTGGCCGGTCACCTGCAGCACATCGGCCACGGCGACCCGTTCTGGCGCTTCGTGGTTGGCCACGCTGCCTTCGAACTCACCGCCATCGTGATTGCCGGTGGCGCCGGCCTGCAGCTGGGCATGAAGCTGCTGGCGCCGGGCCGGCGCAGCCGCCTGGACGCGCTGGTCGAAGGCGGACGCATCGGCGCGCGGCTGTGCCTGGGCGTGGCCTTCATGCTGCTGGTGGCGGCGTTCATCGAGGCGTTCTGGTCGTCGATTGCCGAAGTACCGGCATGGGGCAAGTTCAGCGTGGCCGGCGTGTTGTGGGCCGGCGTGCTGCTCTGGCTGTGGCGTGGCGGGCGCGGAGGCGGCGATGCGGATTGACCGCCTGGACGTAGTGCTGCGTGCACGCAGCGGCTGGGAGGCGATGGAGCTGGGCAGCGCCCTGGCCCGCCGCCATGCCCGCGCGGTATGGGGCAGCTGGCTGCTGGCCAGTGCACCGCTGTTCGTGATCTTCAATGCAGTGGGTTGGTGGCTGGATGCCTTCGGCTGGGCGTGGCTGGCCATGTGGTGGTGCAAGCCGCTGTTCGAGCGCGCGCCCCTGTACGTGCTGTCGCGCGGCATCTTCGGCGAACCGGTGACGGCGGTGGGCGCCCTGCGCGCGCAACACAGCTGGGGCCACAGCGGATTCTGGGGTTACCTCGGCTGGCGCCGCTTCAGTGTGCTGCGCAGCCTGTGCCTGCCGGTGAACCTGCTGGAAGGCAATGCGCCGAACCAGCGTGGCCCCCGCCGCCGCGCGGTGGCCGCCGGTGCGGCCGGCGCCGCGACGGCGCTGACGGTGCTGTGCATGGTGTTCGAAGCGGTGTTGGTGTCCGGCGCGATCGGCGCGGTGTTCATGTTCATGCCGCTGGAGCTGATGTCCGAATCCTGGCGCGCGGCGTGGGACGTGATCGGCAAGGACACGCCGGCCTGGGCACGCTTCGGTTTCAACCTGGTGTGCTGGCTGGCCTCGGTGCTGATCGGCCCGTTCTTCGTCGGTGCCGGCTTCGGCCTGTATCTGAACCGGCGCACGCAGATGGAAGCCTGGGACGTGGAGATCGCGCTGCGCCGCCTGCGTGGGCGCCTGCTGCCGGTCGCCCCGACGCTGGCCCTGCTGCTGTGCCTGGCACTGCCACTGGCGGTCGGGCCGGTGCACGCGCAGAACGCAGCGCAGAGCGCAGAAGAGGCCAGCGAGACGGGCCTGGACGACACGCCGGACGAGGAAGCCGCCACGGCCGACAATGACCCGGCCAACGCCCCGGCGACCATCTTTGGCACCGCACCGGTGGATACCGCAGGGTTCCGCCAGGCGGTGAGCCGCGCCTATGAAGATCCACTGCAGCGCCCGACGCGCCAGGTCACACACTGGAAACCGATCGAGCAGGCCGAGGAAAAGAAAAAGGACGACAAGGCGCTGCAGCGCGACAGCCGCAACACCGGTGAGCGCAAGGCCCGCAGCAGCGGCATCGCCTGGCTGGCGCGCCTGGCCGAGTGGGGCCTGTGGGGTCTGCTGGGCGTGCTGTTGCTGGTGCTGCTGCTGACCGCCCGGGTGTGGCTGCCGTGGCTGCGTGGCAGTGGCCGGCGCAAGGTCGTTGCCGCGCCAGAAGTGGTGGAAGATCACCTGGAACTGCCGGCCGTGCTGCCACCGGATGTGGCCACCCAGGCCGGCCTGCTGTGGGACCAGGGGCGGCCGCGGCAGGCGTTGGCCCTGTTGTACCGCGCCAGCGTGCGTACCGTGGGTGAGCGCAGCGGCATCGCCCTGCCCCCCGGCGCCACCGAAGCGCAGTGCCTGCGCGCATCGCGGCGCATGCCCGAGGCTGCCGACCGTGACCTGTTCGCGCGCATCGTGCGCATGTGGCAGTACGCCGCCTATGGTGGCCGCCTGCCCAACCGCAGCGACTTCGATGCGCTGGCCGCAACGCTGCGCCAGCAATACCGGTGGCAGGCATGAGCCCGCGCCTGTTCTGGTCGTTGTTGCTGGGTGTGCTGGTGCTGCTTGGCATACCGCTGACCATCCTCTACCTGCGCACGCACGAGCGCGTGACCGAGACCATCACCCTGCCCGCGCAGGGCGAGGCCGCCTACAACCCGCTGTATGTGCTCGGCCAGGCGCTGCGCGCCGACGGTATCGAGGTGCATGCACGGCCCCGGCTGGAGCTGCAGCAGATGGCACTGGGCCGGCACGACACGGTGGTGCTGCTGCAGGACAGCAGCGAACTGCCCGCACCGGTGGCGCGTGCGCTGTTGGCCTGGGCCGGGCGAGGAGGTCATCTGCTGGTGCGCACCCCACCGCCGGCCGAAGATGACGCCGGCAGCACGCAGGGCCCCTTGCTGGACCAGCTGGGCGTGGACAGCCTGTTCCAGCGCAGCGAGTGCCAGCCGTTTCATGTGCAGGATGATCCCGGCCACGTGGAATTCTGCACAGGCCGGCGCTTCACCCTGGGCTTTGCCGCCAGCGCGCAGGCCGAGCGTCGCTGGGGCAGCGATCACGACCTGGTGTTCGCACGCCTGCGCCATGGCCAGGGCCGGGTGAGCGTGCTGGCCGACATGGCATTCATGCGCGGCGAGGTGGATTCGCCTGCTGCGCGCCTGGCGGCCGCCGCCGGCAACGCCAGCGACGGACTGCACGATCGTGCGCACCGCGACCTGACCCGTTACCTGCTTGATCCGAACTACGGCAAAGGCAGCGTCTGGCTGGTCTATGCCAGCCGCCCGCCGTCACTGTGGGCACGCGTGTTCTATCAGGGCTGGCCGCTGTGGGCACCGCTGCTGCTGGCCATCCTGGGCTGGCTGTGGGGCCGCTCGCAACGCTTCGGCAGCCTGTTGCCATCGCCGGTGCTGGAGCGCCGCTCGCTGCTGGAACACGTGCGCGCCAGCGGTGAACTGCTGCTGCGTTTCGGCCAGGGTGCGCGTCTGTACGACGCCGTGCACGCCTTGTTCCTGCATCGCCTGCGCCTGCGCGCACCGGTCGCCGCCGCACTGGAGGGCGCACCGCGCGAACAGGCCATCGCCGAACTGCTGGCCTGGCCGCGCAGCCGCGTTGCCAGCGCACTGACCCCGCCACCACCGCATGATTCCTCCGCCCTGCGCGAGCGCATCCGCTTGCTGCTCCAGATGAGATCCCTGCTATGACCGAAGTTCCCGAACTGCCGGCAGCGGCCCACGCCCGCCTGATCGAGCGCGTCGATGCCATCCGCAAGGCCGTCGGCCATGCCTTCATCGGCCAGGCCGACGTGCTGGACCAGATCCTGGTGGCCCTGCTGGCCGGTGGCCATGTGCTGATCGAGGGTGTGCCCGGGTTGGGCAAGACCCTGCTGGTGCGGGCATTGGCCCAGGCGCTGGAGCTGGACTACGGCCGCGTCCAGTTCACCCCGGACCTGATGCCCAGCGACGTCAGCGGCCACGCCGTGTACGACCCGAAGAGCGAGAGCTTCAAGATCCGCCGCGGGCCGGTGTTCACCCATCTGCTGCTGGCCGACGAGATCAACCGCGCACCGGCCAAGACCCAGTCGGCACTGCTGGAAGTGATGCAGGAAGGCCAGGTGACCATCGAAGGCAAGGCCTTCACCCTGGCACCGCCGTTCATGGCGCTGGCCACGCAGAATCCGCTTGAGCAGGAAGGCACCTACCCGCTGCCGGAAGCACAGCTGGATCGCTTCCTGTTGAAGGTGCTGATCGACTACCCGCAGCTGGAGGACGAGAAGCGCATGGTGGCCGCGATCACTCGTGGCCGCGCCGCCAGCGATTTCGATCTGAGCCAGGTGCCGCGAGTGCTCGGAGCCGGCGAGCTGCTGGAACTGCAGCGTGCCACCGCGGCGATCAGCATCGATGACGAAGTGATCGACTACGCAGTGCGGATTGTCGCCGCCACCCGGCAGTGGCCAGGCATCGCGGTGGGCGCTGGCCCGCGCGGCAGCATCGCGCTGGTGCGCGCATCGCGGGCGCAGGCCGTGCTGGCCGGTCGTGACTTCGTCACCCCGGACGACGTACGCGACATTGCACGCCCGGCGCTGCGCCACCGTATCGCGCTGGCACCGGAACTGCAGATCGAAGGGCAGGATGCCGACGACGTGCTGGGCGCGCTGCTGGCCAAGGTGGAAGCACCGCGCCGATGAGGCCGGCCCCGCTGCTGCTGGCGCTGTTGCTGGGCTGGGCTGCACTGGGCGGCCTGGTCGTGGGCGGATGGCTGCCGTCTTGGAGCTGGGTACTGGCCGCGCTGGTGGTGGCCACGCTGGCGGTGCTGGACCTGTGGCGGCAATGGCGGCGCCCATCGCCGCAGGTGCAGCGCGAACTGCCCGAGGCGCTGGCGCTGGGCGTTCGCCGTGAGGCCGCGCTGCGCCTGCAGGCAGCGCAGGCGATGACCGTGCAGGTGTTCGACCTGGTGCCGGGCGGCTGGCCGCTGGAATCGCTGCCGCAGCGCGTGCGGTTGCAGGCCGGCACCGCCTCCACCCTGCATTACCACCTGCAGCCGCTGCAGCGTGGGCGCTTCCGCTTCGAAGGCGTGCACGTGCGCATGCGCTCGCCATGGCGCCTGTGGTGGCAGCAACGCACCCTGCCGCCGACGCTGGACGTGCGCGTGTACCCAAACTTCGTGCCGCTCACCCGCTTTGCGTTGTTCAGTGCCGACCAGGCCTCGCGGCTGGTCGGTGCGCACGTGAAGCGTCGCCGTGGTGAAGGCACCGACTTCCATCAGATGCGCGAGTACCGGGTGGGCGACAGCCTGCGCCAGCTCGACTGGAAGGCCACCGCGCGGGCGCGCAAGCTGATCTCGCGCGAGTACCAGGACGAAAAGAACCAGCAGCTGCTGCTGATGCTCGACAGCGGGCGGCGCATGCTGGCCAGCGAAGGTGGACTGTCCCACTTCGACCATGCGTTGAACGCCTCGCTGGTGGTGGCGTACCTGGCGCTGCGCCAGGGTGATGCGGCCGGCCTGTTCGCCGCCGGCGGCGAGCGCCGCTGGGTGGCGCCGCAGCGTGGCATGGGCACGGTGGAGCATCTGCTGCGCGCCAGCTATGACCTGCAACCGCGCGCGGTGGCCACCGACTACCTGGCGGCGGCCACCGAAGTGTCGCTGCGCCAGCGCCGGCGCGCGCTGGTGATGCTGGTCAGCAACGTGCGCGACGAGGACATCGAAGACCTGCTGGCGGCCGTGCGCCTGCTGCAGCGACGCCACCTGGTGTGCGTGGCCAGCCTGCGCGAGCGCGAGCTGGACGGCGCGCTGGAGGGTGAGGTGCAGACGCTGGAGGAAGCCGCGCGCGCCGGTGCCGCCGCCCTGTATCTGCAACAGCGCGCGAAGGCGCACGAGGCGCTGCGCGGCGAGAAGGTGATGGTGCTGGACGTGACCGCCGACGCCCTGCCCGGTGCGCTGGTGGAGCGCTACCTGGCGGTGAAGCGCGAAGGGTTGCTCTGATACCAACGATCACTCTGGTAGGTGCCAACCTTGGTTGGCACGAAACCCACAGCGCCGACCAAGGTCGGCATCTACCAACAACGGTTGCCGGCCAGCGGCCGGCACTACCACTGCAACAACCGACGCATCGCTCTGGTAGGTGCCAACCTTGGTTGGCACGAAACCCACAGCGCCGACCAAGGTCGGCATCTACCAACAACGGTTGCCGGCCAGCGGCCGGCACTACCCGCCCTGCCACCGTCAGACGTAGATCCGCGTCGGCGCCTCGTCCACGATCGCGTGCGGCACGAAACGCGCGCTGTCGCGGGTGATCGCGCTGTCGTCCTCGCGGATGCCGATGCCGCAGGCGTGGTCGCCGATCACCCAGCTGCCGATCAGCGGGTAGCCACCTTCGAAGCGGGTGAGCGGATGCGCACGCTGGATGATGGCCGGGCCGTCATACGGACCGTCGCTGCGCTGGGTGCTGCCATCGGCCAGGTGCATATAGATGTTGGCACCTTCGCGCGAGAACAGCGGCTTGCGCACCCAGCCCGAAGCCAGCGTGCTGCCGTCGTCGAAGTGCGCTTCCAGCAGGTTCGGGTGGCCCACGTTACGCTGCCACAGCAGCGGCAGGATGCCCTTGTTGCTCAGCACCGCCTTCCATGCCGGTTCCAGCAGCTGTACGCCCGAACCAGGCAGCGCGCGGCCGAATTCCTCGGCCATCAGGTCTTCCAGCGGGTACAGCTTGAACAGCGTGCCGATCACCGAATCGTCCAGCGCGGTGAAACGGCCGTCCTCGGACAGGCCGATATCCTCGATGGCGATCGCCTGGCCATGCAGGCCCGCCTGCGAGGCGCAATCGCGCAGGTAGTCGACCGTGCCGCGATCCTCGTCCGAGCTGCCCACCGCGCTGAAGTACAGCGGCGGCGGCAGCTGCGTGGCCAGTTCGCCAAAGCGTTCGACCAGCGCCTCGTGGATGGCGTTGAACTGGTCGGCGTGCTGCGGCAGGCGGCCGGCGTTGCGCTGGTCCTCCAACCACTGCCACTGGAAGAAGCTGGCCTCGAACAGCGAGGTCGGCGTGTCGTAGTTCAGCTCGTACAGCTTGGCCGGACCGGTGCCGTCGTAGGCCAGGTCCAGGCGCCCGTACAGGTGCGGCTGGCGCTGACGCCAGCTGTCGGCGATCCAGTCGCGGTAGTGCGACGGAATCGCCAGCTGGTCCATCAGCCGTTCGCTGGCGATGACATCGCCGACCAGGTCCAGCGCCATCTGGTGCAGCTCGGCGCTGGGGTCTTCGATGTCCTGTTCGATCTGGCGCAGGGTGAAGGCGTAGTACGCGCTTTCATCCCAGTACGGCTGGCCGTCGATGGTGTGGAAGCGGAAACCCGCTTCGTCCGCGCGTGCCCGCCACTGGGCACGCTCGGCAATCCGGATGCGCTGCATGGGTCGATCAGCCGCCCACGCTGCTGCCGCTGCGGCGGGCGCTGGTGCTGCCAAAGCCGCTGCGGCTGGCGGTGACCGCCCGGTTCGGCTCGCTGGTGACCGGCGCCAGGCCGGCCTTGCCGGTGCCGATGCCGCTGGCGGTGTTCAGGCCACCGCTGCCGCCCGGGGCCGGGCGCGCCCAGCCGGCGCTCTTGTCCTGGTAGGCCGGCGACGCCGCCGGCGCCTGCGGGGCCAGGCCACCGCGGTTGCTCAGCATCTGCGACATGAAGAAGCCCATCATCATCGGGCCGATGAACGAGGTGCCGGCCGAAGTGTGCTGCTGCACGCACTGTTCCGGCTTGTAGTCCTGCTCACAGGCTTCCTTGCTGGCGTACTTCGGCGCTGCATCGGCAGCCTGCTTCTGCGCTTCGGCGAAGGCATTGCGGCACGACGACGGATCGCCGGTGGCCTCGGTGCAGGCCTCGACGGAGGTGTACAGGCCTTCCTGCACCTTCACCTCCGGCTCCTTCTGGCAGGCGGTGAACAGCAGCGGCGCGGCGCTCATCAGCAGCAGCGCGGTGGTGCGGGAACGTTTCATGGCCTCATGCCCTGTCGACGGATCAATAGCCCAATGATGCCAAATTCACCCCAACAACCGGAATCAGCAAAGTACGAAAGATGAACGGGTTTTCATTTTCGTCAGGCCGTGGGGTCAGATCCCTTCGCGCCGCGATGGGATCTGACCCCGTCGGCACACCGCCGCAAGCGGAACGGGTGGTTGCAGCAGCAACCGAAAAAATTGGCCATGATCGGCCGACCCCCACGTCGTACGGCCCGCCCGTTCCGCCAGCCATGCCTGAATACCGCTCCCGCACCTCCACCGCTGGCCGCAACATGGCCGGTGCCCGCGCCCTGTGGCGCGCCACTGGCATGAAGGATGGCGACTTCCACAAGCCGATCATCGCCATCGCCAACTCCTTCACCCAGTTCGTGCCCGGCCACGTGCACCTGAAGGACCTCGGCCAGCTGGTCGCGCGCGAGATCGAAAAGGTCGGCGGCGTCGCCAAGGAATTCAACACCATCGCCGTGGACGACGGCATCGCCATGGGCCACGACGGCATGCTGTACTCGCTGCCCAGCCGCGAGATCATCGCCGACTCGGTGGAGTACATGGTCAACGCGCACTGCGCCGACGCGCTGGTGTGCATTTCCAACTGCGACAAGATCACCCCTGGCATGCTGATGGCTGCGCTGCGCCTGAACATCCCGGTGGTGTTCGTCTCCGGCGGCCCGATGGAGGCCGGCAAGACCCAGCTGTCCGAGCACAAGCTGGACCTGGTCGATGCAATGGTGGTGGCCGCCGACGACAGCGCCTCCGACGAGAAGGTGGCCGCGTTCGAGCGCAGCGCCTGCCCTACCTGCGGTTCCTGTTCGGGCATGTTCACCGCCAACTCGATGAACTGCCTGACCGAAGCGCTGGGCCTGTCGCTGCCCGGCAATGGCACTACGCTGGCCACCCACGCCGACCGCGAGCAGCTGTTCCTGCGCGCCGGCCGCCTGATCGTCGAACTGTGCCACCGCTGGTACGGCGGCGAAGAAGCAAGCGCGCTGCCGCGCGGCATCGCCACCCCGGCCGCGTTCGCCAACGCGATGACCCTGGACATTGCCATGGGCGGCTCCACCAACACCATCCTGCACCTGCTGGCCGCCGCGCAGGAAGCCGAGGTCGACTTCGACCTGACCCACATCGATGCGCTGTCACGGCGCGTGCCGCAGCTGTGCAAGGTGGCGCCGAACACGCCCAAGTACCACATGGAGGACGTGCACCGCGCCGGCGGCGTGTACGGCATCCTCGGCGAACTGGCGCGCGGCGGCCTGCTGGATACCACGGTACCGACCGTGCACAGCCGCACCCTGGCTGATGCCATCGAGCGCTGGGACGTGGCGGTCAGCAACGAGCAGAGCGTGCACCAGTTCTTCCGCGCCGGTCCGGCCGGCATTCCCACCCAGGTCGCCTTCAGCCAAGCCACGCGCTGGCCCACCCTGGACGTGGACCGCGCCGAAGGCTGCATCCGCAGCGTCGAGCATGCCTATTCGGCCGAAGGCGGGCTGGCGGTGCTGCGCGGCAATCTGGCGGTGGATGGCTGCGTGGTGAAAACCGCCGGCGTGGACGAGTCGATCCACGTGTTCGAAGGCACGGCGCGCGTGTATGAAAGCCAGGACGCGGCCGTGGCCGGCATTCTGGCCGACGAAGTGAAGGCCGGCGATGTGGTGGTGATCCGCTACGAAGGCCCGAAGGGCGGCCCGGGCATGCAGGAAATGCTGTACCCCACCAGCTACCTGAAGTCGAAGGGGCTGGGCAAGCAGTGCGCCCTGCTGACCGACGGCCGCTTCTCCGGCGGCACCTCGGGCCTGTCGATCGGCCACGTTTCGCCGGAAGCGGCCAGCGGCGGCACGATTGGTCTGGTGGAAGACGGCGACCGCATCCGCATCGACATCCCGGCACGCCGCATCGATCTACTGCTGGACGAGGCCATCCTGGCCCAGCGCCGCGCCGACGCTGACGCGCGTGGCTGGACGCCGCGTGCACCGCGACCGCGCAAGGTTACCAGCGCGCTGAAAGCCTACGCCCTGCTGGCCACCAGCGCCGACAAGGGCGCGGTGCGCAACACCGCCCTGCTGGGCGATTGAGTGGCCCTGGGGTCAGAGCCTGGATCACAGCATGGGGTCGGATCCCTTTCGCAGAAAGGGGTCTGACCCCGCTAGCGCACCTCCATCCGCGCCCCTGCACTCACCAGCACCTCCAGCGAGGAACGACGGACGAAAGCCGCGTAGGCATCTCCACGGGTTTCGAAACGCAGGCCCGTGCTGCTCCACGACTCTGGATCGCCTTCCAGCACCACGCCGTGCCTGTCCAGGAATGCGGAGCGGAAGAAGGCATCCAGTGCCCCGTCCCCTGCCTGCAGCAGGCATGAGCGAAGGTGCTGGTCTTCGACGGCATTGATCGGGATCACCCCGTAGGCACGGTCCTGGCCGGCATCCGGGAAATCGGCGTGGATGCAGAAGGCATAGAACAGACGGCCTTCATCGGACAGTACGCCATGGATCAAGCCATCGTAGTACTCCGAATAGAACTCAATCTGCATCTACCTGCTCCAGGCCAGCAGGGCTGGCGGCTGTTTTGATGGCGGTTAGCACAGTGCCCAATGATCGATCAGCAAATCGCCATCCACTGCGTCCAGGTGGTTGACGCCCCCTGCGGGGATGCAGACGTTGTGCTTTGCCGCGATTTCCATCCACAACGAACGCAGCCTGGATGAGTCAGCCATCTTCATCCTGATTCACTTCCGGGTCGCGAAATCGATCAGGAGCCCTTGGAGCATCTGTCCGGTCCAGGTTCACCTCGAACACCTCCCCGTCCTCGATGTAGAGCTGTACGTCGTTGTCGTGTGAGAGCCGGATGTCCAGAACCCAGACCTGCGGAGCGCCCGTCAGCGCATCGCAGAGATCCGCCGTGGATGCCTGTACCGGTCCGTTCGTCATCCGATCTCGAAGGTCATTCAAGGCCGTTGGCGCATCTGTTGCCGAAGGAACATCCATGTGCGCTATCAGCCACATATTCTCCGCACCGAAGTTGGCCCTTAGCGCCTCACTTACCCTGTTCCCTGTGATCGGGAACCCCCAAGCGATTTCGGACATGACCATCGATCTCCGTTGGGCCGCCGTGCGGGTTCGTGCGAAGGCGCGCCTTAGCCGTATCAGAATCGTAACTAAGTTCGTGTGGATGCTGATGATTACCTTGTCGGCCATGGCCAAACGTCCAACCTTGTCGCCTACATGCAGCACCCGCGCCTTTTCGCCACTCAATCGGAGAAATAGAGTGGCGACATTCCAGCCAATCAAATGCTGGAACCAAGGCAGGAGCTGCCCCATTTGGCCTCCCTACTACTCTCGATAGTTGACTGATACAGCCACCCCAGCCGCGAGAGCCTCCACATCAGAAAGATTGGCCACCTCAAATACGGAATAGGTAACCTCACCCGTCAACTCCCGCAGCTCCGATGAATCTTCCAGATCCGAGTCAACCGAAATCAGCTTTCTGATTCCAGCGAATCGGTACTCGGCCTTCTGCCCCTCGATCTCCAGATGGCTACTTTCACCGACCTGTTCGTACTCAGCCGCCAATCCCAGCGCCCGCAGCATTGCCTTGTCCTCATCATCCTCTGAAACAAGGTAGACGTTCTCATGAACTACGTAGGAGCTCTGACCTACATAGCTGTAGTAGAAAATTGCATGTGCGCAATACCACATTCAACACCTCACCCGTCTTCTTCCCGCTTCGACTTGTTCCTGGGTCTCCGAGCCTTCTCCCCAGCATGCCGCTTGCACTCTGCTCAAGACGGTACTCGGACGCCATTGGCACGGCGTTCCAGCTGACCTGATCGCTTCCGCTGTTGCTGGCCCCGGTTCGGGATACTCACCGCGCGGTTGCGAGGCTAGCTTCGCAGGCCCTTGGTAATCTCAAGGAGAAATCCATTCAACCCCACAGGATCCCCCGTCCCCGGATCAAAGTCTTCGACCATTCGTGCCATCACATCCGTCAGGCCACCCAAACGCGCCAGCACTTCCGAAACAAAATCCACCTTGGCCGCGAAGAGAGTCACATCCTGATCGAGACGAACCACCCACTCACTCGAACGGGACAGTACATAGTGGTCAGCAAGGAAGCGCGCATCCTCGGCAAGGAATTCATGCAACGAGCAAAGGCTGGGCGCGGCAAAGAATCCGTCCCTATCCGCTTCGACATCCTTGAACGAGACAATCTCAATCTGTTTCAAGGAAGATGGGCGGCCCAGGTGCACATCCAACCACGCAATCCATATGTCTTCAGGGGCGAAGTACTCATGGCGATTTCTGTCGAAAGCAATCCCAGCCCAGCCTTCAGCCACAATAGGACTGTCAGGCGGCTGCGCATCAGACAATGTTCCATGCAGAAGATCTTTCGATGAGCCTGCAGCCATATCGCCTGATCCTTCTCGTATCTGATCATCGTGGTTGGAACGTTACTTCCCGCAGGATGATGCCAGGTGGTGTCAGAGCTCTTTGCCGGACCATCCTTGCAAGGAAGGTTGGTGGCATGCCGATTCGCATTGCTGCCATCCTTACCGAGCTGCGCAGATCGGACGTCCCTGCGCCCTGAGCCGACCCCATCCCAGCGACAGGCATCCCGTTGGCGGGCTTCCTTGTAGGACTTGGGAACTTTCCTGCGGTCAGTTCCTTGTCAAGAAGCCCCCATCAACGTCCGAGGTCGGCTCATTGAGTTCATCATTGAACCCTTCCCTGATTGCACTGAGCGCAATCCGCGCATCCACGCCATAACCCGACTCAAGCGCCTTCGAAAGATGGCGCGCAACGTCTGCCAGGATCACGCCCCATGCCTTCTCTTCCGAGATCCTGGAGGTCTCTTTGTACAGTCCAACCTTCATCGAGCAATGGAGCGCTTTTGCAGCAATCCACACTCGAAGCATCTCAACTGAATTCTCATCTTCCAGAGCCGCTTCCGGAACAGGACGCTCATTCATGACCTGACTTCCCACCTGCTTGGTGACACTTCATTCCACTGAAGCGGATGACGCTGATCAACTGGCGTATCCCCGGGCCGAACCGCACCTTTCCCTTCCGCCCGATGCTCGGCCAGCCAGTTCTATCCGATTCCCCCACACCCGGCAATCAGACAACTCTGAAACCGCAATCGCGATACGCCCATCCGTTACCCTGCCCGGCATGACCCAACGCCCGACGCGCCAGCCCCTCATCGATGCCCTGCGCGGATTCGCGCTGCTCGGCGTGTTCCTGGTCAACCTGCGCTTCTTCTCGCTCGACGCGCTGATGACCGAGGCCGCGCAGCAGGCCCTGCCCAGCGCTGCGCTAGACCATGCCCTCCGTACCGGCATGGAGTGGCTGCTGGACATGAAGGCGATCACCCTGTTCTCGCTGCTGTTCGGCATAGGCGTGGCGATGCAGATGGAGGGCAACACCCCAGGCCGGATGGCCGCGCACCTGCGGCGGATGGCCGCGCTACTGGTCATCGGCCTGCTGCATTCGGTGCTGCTGTGGTGGGGCGACATCCTGCTGGTGTATGCGGTGGTCGGCCTGCTGCTGCCGCTGTTCCGGCACCTCGGTGATCGCGCCCTGCTGGTCAGCGGCGTGGCCGTCGCCCTGCTGCTGCCGCCCCTGCTGTCGCCGTGGATCCGCGACTGGGTGGCCCTGCTGACCCCACGCGCACAGATGAATGCCATGGCGCTCGATGCGTTGGCCAACGGCACTCTGGCCCAGGCGTGGTGGCGCAACCTGCAACTGGCGGCGTGGCTGAAGCTGAGCAACTGGGCGTTGCTGTTCTTCGTGCTCGGGCGCTTCCTGCTGGGCTACTGGGCTGGCCGTCGCGGCCTGCTGCAGCAGCCGCAGGCGCATCTGCCGCTGCTGCGTTCACTCGCCGCAGGTGGGCTGCTGCTGGGCGCCGCGTTCCTGTGGGTCGATGCTACGGCCGATGCACTCAAGCAGGCCTGGCCGGCGTTGCGCGGTGGTGTACCGGGCTACCTGCTGCGCGTGTCGTACCGCGTTGCACCACTGGCACTGGGCATCGCGGCGGCGGCGACCTTTGCCCTGCTCTATCTGCGCCCGTGGGCTGAACGCGTACTGCGCGTGTTCGTTCCGGCCGGGCGCATGGCACTGAGCAACTACCTGCTGCAGAGCGTGATCTGCGTGCCGCTGTTTGCCGGCTTCGGGCTGGGCATCGGCCCGCTGCACGGGCTGTGGCCGGTGCTGCTGGTAGCGGCCGTGGTGTTCCCGCTGCAACTGTGGGCGAGCGCGTGCTGGCTGCGCAGCCATCGCTTCGGGCCGGTGGAATGGTTATGGCGCAGCGCCAGCGAAGGGCAATGGCTGCCACTGCGGCGGTAGAAAAGGGGACGGAGGGAATTAAGTCGTTCGTGCCTCAAACGACTTAATTCCCTCCGTCCCCTATTTTCCGCTGGGCATCGCCCGGCGCCACCAGAGCGCCTCAGCCGATCACGCGCTTGAACGGTGGCAACGCGTCGATGATGCGCTTGCCGTAACGGCGGGTCAGCAGCCGCGAATCGAGAATGACCACGCGGCCGGTGTCGGTGGAGGTGCGGATCAGACGGCCGGCGAACTGGGTCAGCGTGCGCAGTGCGTGCGGAATGGCAATCAGGTTGAAGGCATTCAGCCCGCGCCCCTCGAACCATTCGCTGAGGGTGGCGGTCTGCGGATCGGTCGGCACCGCGAACGGTACCTGGGTAATCACCACGGTGGTGCAGGCCTCGCCGGGCAGGTCGAGGCCTTCGCCGAACGAGTTCAGGCCGAACAGCACCGAGCCCTCGCCGGCTGCGACGCGGCGCAGGTGTTCGTCGATCAGGCGGGTCTTGGACATCTCGCCCTGCACCAGCACCTGCTTGCGGCGCGCGGCCGACATCAGGCCGGCCACCTTCTCCATTTTCCAGCGCGAGGTGAACAGCACCATCGAACCCTTGGCCCAGTCCAGTTCGGTATCGAGGTAACGCGCCACTTCGCGCGGATGGCCTTCGCGGTCGTCCGGGGTGACCGGGAACTTCGGCACGATCAGCTCGGCCTGGTTGGGCAGGTCGAACGGCGAGGACAGCGAGACCATCTCGGCCTCTTCGGGGATGCCGTTGTCGATCGCCAGCGACTGGAAATCGCCACCACCGGTCAGCGTCGCCGAGGTCATCACCACCGAATCCACTTCATCCCACAGCAGCTTGCGCAGCACGTGCGCGGCCGATACCGGCGAGCCGTGCAGCACCAGGTCGCCGTCGCGGGTGGCGGTGACCCAGCGCGCCATCGGCGGCGCGCCGTCCTTGTCCTCGCGGCGCCAGGCCTGCCACAGGTTGTACTGCTGTTCGATCATCTCCAGCGCCATGCCCAGGTTGCGCTGCAGGCGCTCGCGCGCGGCATCGTCCGGCTTGCCCTTGGCCACCTGCGCGGTGGCCGCATGCGCCCAGTTGTAGAGGCTGCGGGTATCGTCGGCCAGTGCTTCGATCGGCTCGCGCCAGGCCTCGGGCAGGCGGCCGTTGGCGGCGCGCCACATCGGTTCCTCGTCGGCCGGCGCCGGCATCCACACCCGCTCGATGTGGTCACGGAACGCGCGCAGCTGCTTGGCCACGTTGCTGGCCACCTCGATCGCCTCGTTCGGCAGCAGGTTGCCGAGGCGGTCCTTGTCAACTGCGCGGTAGGCGCCGGCGATCAGGATCTGCAGGCGGCCGGTGCGCTTGGCCATTTCATCCAGCGCCAGGCTGGCCGCGCCCTGGTCGATGGCCACGTTGCCGATGTGATGGCCTTCGTCCAGCACCAGCAGCATGTCCGACGGCGCGGCGATCAGTGGCTGGCCGTTGTCGCTGTCGCCGATCGACAGTGCCGACAGCAACAGCGCGTGGTTGGTGACCACGATCTGCGCATCACGCACGGTGTTGCGCGAACGCAGCACCGCGCACTGCGCCGAATACGCGCAACGACGCCCGGCGCAGCCCGAGGCCGGCGTGGTGATGCGGCTGCGCAGGCCGGGGCTGATGGTCTCCGGCGCGTTGTCGATATCACCGTCCCAGCTGCCGCCGGTGAAGGCGTCGGTGAGGCGCTTGGCGATGTCCATCTCAATCGGCGCCAGCGGCCGGTCGAACAGCGGCGCGTCATCCTCGAACATACCGCCCTGCGAGCCCTCGCCCTGCGCCTCGGCGGCATTGCGCGTGCACAGGTAGCGGGTGCGGCCCTTGGCCAGCGCCACGGTCGCTTCCAGGCCGGTGGCCTTGAGGAAATTGGGAATGTCGCGCTCGACCAGCTGCGACTGCAGGGCCACGGTGCCGGTGCTGATCACCAGCTTCTTCTTGCTGGCCAGCGCGATCGGCACGCCCGCGGTGAGGTAGCCCAGGCTCTTGCCGACGCCGGTAGGCGCCTCGACCACGCCGACGCCGCCACTTTTGGACAGCGCGCGCGACACCACGCCGATCATCTGGCTCTGCGAGCGGCGGGTGGAAAAGCCGGGCGTATTGGCCTGCAGCGTCGTGTACGCCTTGCGGATCGCGTCCTTCAAGGGGTCATCGAGCGTGCGCGGAGCGGCGACAGTTTCGGTCACGCCGGGAACTACCGTGGCTGGATCAGGCCGGCCATTGTCGCATGGCCGACCGGGTTCACCGCCGCTGGCAGCCTGAACGGGCCAGCGACGACGCCCGCTGGCGGTCACGGTCCAATGGCCGTGCCGTGGGTGGGGCAGATGCGCCGGGCCAGGCCGGCGCCAACGGTCAGGCGGCCGGGATCGTGCGGGTGCGCAGCAGGCGCACCAGCGCCCACACCAGCAGCACCACGCCCAGCGCCTCGACCATCGCCAGCGCGAAGTGCAGCACGCCGAGGATGGTGCTCAGGCTGGACACGGCGCTGAAATCGCCACTGCGCACCATCCACATCGGCAGGATGCCCGCCGCCATGCCGCCCAGGCTGGCCAGCAGCAACAGCAGCAGGCCCACCAGCGCACCCGTGCGGGTGGCATCGCGCGGTGCGCCCACCACCCAGACCAGGCCGACGCACAGCGCGATCAGCACCGGCAGGCGCACGCCCACCAGGCTCAGCACCGTGATCAGCAGGGTTGCGTTGTCCATTGCTCAGTCCTCGCCGGCCAGCACGGCCGCGCCTTGGCGCAGCGACTGGTAGACCTCGTCGGTCTGCGGGCGCACCCCGTGCCACTGCAGGAAGCTCTCGGCGGCCTGTTCGACCAGCATGCCCAGGCCATCGACGGTATTGCGGCACTCCGCCGCGCGCGCCCAGGCCAGGAAGGCGATGGCCGCCTCGCCGTAGTTGAGGTCGACTGCGGTGGTCATCGAGTTGACCAGCGACAGCGGCAGCTTGAACTCGACGTCGCGGTCGCGGCCGGCCGAGGTGGCGTTGACGATCAGTTCGAAATCGCCCAGCTCGCGCAGGTCTTCCCAGTAGCGGCTGATCGCGCGGCCCGGCTCACCCATCGCATCGATCAGTTCATCGGCGCGTTCCGGCGTGCGGTTGACCACCACCAACTCGGTGATGCCGGCATCGAGCAGCGCCGGGGCGACGCTGCGCGCCGAACCACCGGCGCCGATCAGCAGCATGCGGCGACCGCGCAGGTCCAGGCCGTGGCGATCGGTCAGGTCGCGCACCAGGCCGATGCCATCGGTGGTGTCACCGTGCCAGCGGTCGCCCTTGCGCAGCAGCGTGTTGACCGAGCCGGCGCGGCGCGCGCGCGCGGTCAGCGTGGTGCACACCGAGAACGCGGTTTCCTTGTGCGGCAAGGTGACGTTGGCGCCGACACCGCCCTCGGCGGCGAACGCCTCCAGGCCGGCCAGGAACGCTTCCGGGGCCAGGTCGATCGCGCGGTAATCCACCGCGATGCCTTCCTGGCGACCAAACGCAGCATGGATCTGCGGCGACTTCGAGTGGGCAACGGGGTGTCCGAAGACGGCGTAACGGTCGGTCATGGAATCCTCAAGCTGGCTAGACTGATGCTCTTTCGTGCACGGACCTGGATGATGCGTCTCACCCCGCCCCTGCTGGTGCTCGCCGCCAGTCTACTCTCTGCCCCCGTGGCGATGGCGTTGAACGAGTACGGCATCGAAGGCATGGGCGTGGTCTCCACCCGCGCCGACGAGGGCCGCGCCACGATCAGCGCCGACGCCCAGCGCATCGTGTTCGCGCGCCGTGGCGAGGCGGGCTGGGGCCTGTGGGAGGCACGCGTGGTCGATGGCCGCTGGCAGCAGGCGCAGGCGCTGCCGGTGGGCGTGGCCGGCGAGGCCCGCGATCCCTACTTCAGCCGTGATGGCCACTGGCTGCTGTTCGCGGCCGGCCGCGAGGGCGCGCTGGCGCTGTACCGGGCCGCGGTCGCCGCCGATGGCCAGCTGGGCAGTGCGCAGCCACTGGCCGGCGACGCCGGGCGCCAGGCAGAGCGCGGGCCGGCCCTGAGCGCGGATGGCCAGCGGCTGCTGTTTGCACGCCAGCAGGGACGTGGCGCCGGCTGGGACCTGTTCGTGGCACCTCTGGACGCGCAGGGCGCACGGGGCCCGGCCCGCGCACTGGCCGCGTTGAACAGCGCCGAGGACGAGACCGACGGCGACTGGCTGGGCAACGACGGCGCGGTGGTGTTCAGCCGTGGCAGCGGCGCGAACGCGCAGGTGTGGAGCAGCAGTTGTGCGTGGAGCGGCGCGGCGCTGCAACCGTTGGGGCTGTCGTTCAACCAGGCCGGCGGCTGGACCGGCGCGCCGGTGATCGACAACGCCAAGCCGGGCGAAATGATGGTGGCCAGCAGTGCGGCCAAGGCACCGCGTGCCGGCGGCGTGGACGTGTACCGGTTGGCGGTGCCGAAGGTGGTGGCGGTGCCGGGGTGCGTGCCGGGCGCACGCTGACGGCGCTACCGGTAGATCCACGCCATGCGTGGATGATCGTTCGCTAGGTGCCAACCCAGGTTGGCGGCTACCAGAACGCGGGGATCAGCGCGACAACACCTTGGCGCGCTGCTGCTCGTACTCGACCTCGCTCAGCTGGCCGTTGTCCTTGCGCTGGTTCAGCGCGGCCAGTTCGGCCTGCACGCTCTCCGGCAGAGCCTGCTCACGGGCCACGTGGCGGGCGGCCGAGAGCTGCTCCGGCGGGCGCTTGCCGGCCCGCCAGGCGGCGATGAAGACACCGACGATGATGGCGCCGAACACCAGCGTACCGATGCCCCAGATCAGCCATTGCATCCATCCCAGTTCGGGTCCCATCGCCTATTCCTCCGTCTATCGAGGCGCTATTGTCAGCGCTCGCGCAGCCATCGCGCCACCTGCGGCGCGAAATAGGTCAGCACGCCATCGGCGCCGGCGCGCTTGAAGCCCAGCAGCGACTCCAGCACGCAGGCCCGCTCGTCCAGCCAGCCATTGGCGAAAGCCGCCTTCATCATCGCGTACTCGCCACTGACCTGGTAGGCGAAGGTCGGCACGCCGAAGGTCTCCTTCACCCGGCGCACCAGGTCCAGGTAGGGCATGCCCGGCTTGACCATCACCATGTCGGCGCCTTCTTCCAGGTCCAGCGCGATCTCGCGCAGCGCCTCGTCGCCGTTGGCCGGGTCCATCTGGTAGGTCTTCTTGTCGGCCTTGCCGAGACTGGCCGCGCTGCCCACCGCATCGCGGAACGGGCCATAGAACGCCGAGGCGTACTTGGCCGAGTAGGCCATGATGCGCACGTTGAGGTGGTGCTCGGCATCCAGCGCGCGGCGGATCGCACCGATGCGGCCGTCCATCATGTCCGACGGCGAGACGATGTCCGCGCCGGCTTCGGCATGCGACACCGACTGCTTGACCAGCGCCTCGACGGTGATGTCGTTCAGCACGTAGCCCTTGTCGTCGATGATGCCGTCCTGGCCATGGGTGGTGTACGGATCCAGCGCCACGTCGGTCATCACCCCCAGTTCCGGGAAGCGCGACTTCAGCGCGCGGATCGCGCGCTGGGCCAGGCCGTCTTCGGACCAGGCGGCCGAAGCGTCCAGCGACTTCAGCGACGGGTCGATCACCGGGAACAGATCGATCACCGGAATGCCCAGCTCCAGCGCCTCTTCGGCCACCTTCAGCAGCTCTTCGATCGACAGCCGGTCCACGCCCGGCATCGACGGCACTGCGGTGCGGCCGGCCTGTTCGTGCACGAACACCGGGTAGATCAGGTCGTCGGTGGTCAGCGTGTTCTCACGCATCAGGCGGCGCGAGAACTCGTCGTGGCGCATGCGGCGCGGGCGGTACAGCGGATGGGACATGGCAGGCTCCGAGGAGTGGCTATTGCAACAGGTAGCCCTGCGGCAGCAGGGGTTCGGGCAAGGGGCGTTCGCCGAGCGCGTCGAGCTGGTCGATTTCGATGGTGCGCACCAGCGCATCCAGCGGCAGGTCGTTCGGCTCCAGGCCGAACGGGTCCTCCATTTCTTCGCCCAGCTGGTCCAGGCCGAAGAAGGCATAGGCCAGCACCGCCGACAACACCGGCGTACCCCAGCCCAGCGAGCTGGCCAGGCCGAAGGGCAGCAGCACGCAGAACATCCACGCGCAGCGGTGCAGCAGCAGGGTGTAGGCGAACGGCAGCGGCGTGGTCAGGATGCGCTCGCAGCCAGCCTGGATCGACGACATCGCGTGCAGGCGCTGTTCCAGCTGGGTGTAAAGGATCGGGTCCAGTTCGCCGCTGCGCAGCGGCTGGGCCAGTTCGGCGGCGATCATCGCCAGCAGTGCGTCAGGGACGTTTTCGCGCTGGCCCAGCTGCTCGCGCTGCGGCTTGTCCAGCCAAGGCACGGCCGCCAGCGCCACCACCCGCCCGCGCAGGCGCGCCGCCAGGGCATGGGCGAAGGCCGTGGTGAGGTAGGCGATGCGGCGGCGGCGGCCTGCATCGTCAGGCAGCAGCAGGTGCAACTGGCGGGCCAGCGAGCGCGATTCGTAGACCAGTTGGCCCCACAGCTTGCGGCCTTCCCACCAGCGGTCGTAGCAGGCGCTGTTGCGGAAGCTGAGGAAGATCGACAGGACCAGGCCGAGCAGGGTGAACGGGGTCACCGAGAAGCGCTCGATGCCGGTCGGCGGCGCCAACTCCACCACCGCCGCCACGGCAATGGACAGGATCAGGATGGCCAGCACCTTCGGCGCGATCGCCGGAACGATCGAGCCGCGCAGGATGTACAGCAGTTGCCAGCCGTGGGGACGGGGTCGGATGATCATCGGGCAGCCGCGCCGGGCGCGGATTCACAGGCACGCGGGGGGCTCGCGCAGTCATTCATTGTACGCCCCTGCCCGGCCACCGGCCGTGCGCCTGCGACGCCCGGTCGCACCCGCCGGCGGGTTCAGATCACGCCGCCGCCCAAGCCCAGGCGCAGGATGCCAACCACCACCACGATGCCGTTCAGCACCAGCCCGGCCCAGGCCCGGCCACGCTTGCTGGGGTGGGTGAATAGGATGCCCAGCGCGGCGATCACCGCGCCAACGGCGGCAAACGGGATCAGGAACCAGTTGCCCCAGCCCAGCAGCGGAATCAGTGCCAGGATCATCCACAGCAGCGCCAGCACACCCCACAACAGACTGATCACACCCATGCCGCCCTCCTGCAGTTGGTTCCTGGCCCCACCATAATCGTTCCCGGGGCCGCCGCCTACTGTCGTTGGCAGGGCTGTCACCGGCACCGTGCTAGCGTCTGGGCTGCCTGCCCACGGGCGGGTGTTGGCGCCGATTCAGAGTGGCCCGCCGATGATCGCAACCAGTCCTACAGGGGTCGTGCCATGAACATCCGTTGGGCCGCGGTGGCGGCCATCCTGCTGGTCAGCGCCGGCTGCGCCAGTACTTCCAAGGTGATGCTGGGCCGCGCCCGGGCACCGATCGATCCGGCGCTGGTGCAGATCTATTCGACGCCACCGGCCGGCTCCCAGGAGATTGCCCAGCTGGAGTCGGCCTCGGCGGTCGGCTTCGGCACGCAGGGCCAGACCGATGCCGCGGTGGCACGCCTGAAGCGTGAAGCGGCGGCACTGGGCGCCAATGGCGTGGTGCTGATGGGCGTAGGCAGCAGCGGCTCGCCAGTCGGCATGTCGGTGGGTGCCGGCACCTTCGGTTCGCATGTCGGCGGTGGCGTCGGCATCGGCATTCCGACCACGCAGAAGCGTGCGGCCGGCGTGGCGATCTGGGTGCCGAACCCGGAACCGCCGGCACGGCTGCCGACCCAGGTGATCACCCCGCAACCGCAACGCTGATGCGATTCGGTAGTGCCGGCCGCTGGCCGGCAACCTCGGGAATTCCTGCGCAAAGGGAATGCCGGCCAGCGGCCGGCCCTACCCCTGCAACAACCGACGCATCGCTCTGGTAGGTGCCAACCTTGGTTGGCACGAACCCACAGCGTCGACCAAGGTCGGCATCTACCAACACCGGTTTCCGGCCAGCAGCCGGCACTACCCGGTGATGCTCAGCGCTTGTACTTCGGCACGAACACCTTGTTGACCGCGTCGGCCAGCTGGTCCGGCGGCAGCAGGCCCTGGTCGAGCAGGAAGTTGTTGAACGCCAGGCGGTCGAACTTCGCGCCCAGTGCCAGCTCGGTCTGCATGCGCAGTTCCAGGATGCGGGTGTAGCCGTAGAAGTAGCTGCCGGCCTGGCCCGGCATGCGCACCATGTAGCGGTCCAGTTCCTGGGTGGCCATCGCCTTGGACAAACCCACCTGCTCCATCAGCACGCGCTCGCCATTGGCGCGGTCGGTCAGGCCGAGGTTGAGCATCGGGTCAAGCATTGCGCGCGCTGCACGCAGCAGGCGGAACTGCAGGGCGATCATCTGCCCGTCCAGCGGCTCGTAGGGCACCATCTCGGCTTCGGCATACAGCGCCCAGCCTTCTACGTTCACCGAATTGAACGCGAACATGGTGCGCGCCAGCGACACCCCACGCTCGACCATCGCGGTGAACTGCAGCTCGTGGCCGGGGCGGCCTTCATGCGCACTCAGGGTCCAGGCGGCCGAACCGAAGTTGAAGTCGTCGTACTGTGCGCCCGGGCCGGCGGCCGGGTTGCCCAGCGGCAGCACGAAGGTGCCCTGCTGCCCGGTGTTGTTGACCAGCGGCGCCGGCAGGAAGTGCGGGGCCGGGCTGGCCGCGCTCTCGGCCGCCGAACCCAGGCGCATCTGCATGGCGCGCTTGGGGACATCGACGATGGCGTGCTCGCGGATCAGCGGATCGATCGCATCGATCACCTTGCGGTAGTGGCCTTCCAGCTGGTCGTCGGCGATCTTGTCGGCCTTCAGCGCGCGGATCACTGCCACCGGGTCGCTCGGGTCGGCCACCTTCAGGCCCTTGTCCTTCACCACCAGCGGCGCCAGCTGCTGCATCGCCGAGCGGGTTTCCATGAACTCCAGCTGCGCGCGCTGCATCAGCAGCTTCGGGTCGATGTCGATGCCTACCTGCTTGAGCTGGTAGGCGTACAGCGGCGCCGGCAAGCGTGCATCGGTGCGCGCCTTGGGCAGCACGTCCTTGCGCGTCCACGCCGCGTAGTCCTTCATCTGCCCGGCCAGCGTCTTCATCGCTTCATCGGCACCGGCGATCTGGTACTTCTTCAGCAGCGACTCGATGCCGCTGATGTAGGTCTCGACGTTGTCCAGCGACTGCTGCACTTCGATCTTCGTCGGCTGCAGCAGGCTGCTCTCCTTCAGCCGCTCCTCGTAGCGCTGGCGTGCCAGCGTGGTGAAGGCGGTGCCGCCCGGCTGCAGGCCGGCATAGGCCTTGAGACGATCGATCGCCTTGGCCCGGCGCTCGGCTGGCACCTGGTCGGACAGCAGCAGGTTGAGGCCGCTGAACACCGTCTGCGGTGCGTCGGTCCACGGCAGCAGGTACTTCTCGTTGAGCTCGCTGCCTTCGATGTTCTGGTTGGCGGCATGGATCATGATCTCCAGGTCCTGGCGGACGTTGGGATCCTTCTCGGTGGCCAGCTTCGCCTTCAGTTCGTCGCGCGCCTTGGCCATCGCCGCGCGGTAGCGCTTGTCGTTGTCGGGACCGAGATCGGCCACCTTGTCGTCATAGCCAGGCACACCGAAGAAGCCGGTTTCCTCTGGCTGGAACGGGCCCTGGGCATCAAGCAGGATCTGCGCCAGTGCATTGCTGCGGGCCACCCAGGCCGGGCTGGCCGGCGTGGCGGCCTTGGCGGTGGGTGCGGCCAGCGCCGGCGGGGCGGACAGCAGCGGGGCGGCGGTCAGGGCCAGGGCAACGGCCAGCGCGATCGGCTTCATGGTGCACTCCAGAACAGGGTTGCCCGCACCCTACGCGCTCAGGGCGACGGCGACAACCGGCCGGACGTCACGGGCGGCGGATATGAGACGTCGGGGCTCTGGGATGGCGGATCGGGATAGAAATCGGCAACGATGCCCTTCGTTTCGCGCAGGACTCTTGCGTTGTCATGAAGATCGGTCGATCCCGCTGGCATCCCCTCATGCTGGTTCATCGAGGATGACCATAGATTCACCCGCGGGCAGACCTGACCAGTGCACTCCAGGGCCATGACAGTTCGCCAGCCAGGCGCAGCCCCCTCGGTGAAACGATAGCCATGACCGTACGCGAATCTGGGCGGATCAAGTGTCGCATTTTCGGGATTATGATCTGCCCCCGGCAGATGGCCGACCTCATGCGCAAGAGTGTGTTGATCCAGGCATCTGCGCTCAATCGCGACAAGAGCTGTTTCCCGGGTGGCCAGTACCTGCTGGGCAAGTCCACATGCGGAAGCGCCCGTGCCAGTATCGATGATCATCACCATGATGTCGGCACGCTCGCCCTCCCGGGCCGCATGCAACAACCATAGTGGCCCCTGCTTGCCTTCGGCCATGTCATCCAAGGTCTGATCAAGCGTGGATTCGCTGTATCCAGGGACCGCGTATGCCACCGTCCGCAACTCCAGTTCAATGCCACTTGCAGCGAATCCGGAATTAGCCTGCATTACCGCAACCCGGAACTGCTCAATTGCAGGATCCAGCCCGCTCGCCAGTGCGCCTGTCGCAAATCCGTACGCGACCCGGATGACATCCTGACCTTCCCCACTCCGACCAGAGGCAAGTCCAAGGGGAACACCGGGAGCCGGTCGATCGGGTCGTCGGTCCTTTACATCGTCGCGCTCGTCGCGCAGGGCATGGCGCACGTCACGCTTTATCAGTCGATCACCGTCGAGGGTGTAGTGCCAGACGCCGAGGCTGAATCTTGCATGTGTTCCCGAAGCGTCCGACCAGATTCTCACGCGTTGCTCCCCTGACTTTCCTTCCGTGCTCCGGAGCGCGACTTTCACCGTGCCCACCCACTGCATACTTGAGAGCGAGCGCACCTCGCGTTGGACGCCTCCGTCGCCCACTGGCCGGTAGCTCACACTCTGCGTAGTCTCGAACAAGGGTTGGGAAGGATCGCGAACAAGGTTGAGAACCGTATCGTGGAGATCGACGGTGATCTCATCTGCGGCCAGGGCCGCCTCGTTCACGCGGACCCGACGTACCCATACCACGTCGTCCCCCTGCCTCCGCAACGTCTGTTCGGCTTCGACAAGTGAGGCGTATGAGAGCGTCTCCACGAGGGGTTCAACGGCCATCGCGGGCGTGACCAACGCCAGCGCAAGCACAATCGGGACGACCACACTCCTGATTGCATACATTTGCATTGCAGGCTCCTTCCAGAATCAAATGAAATGCTGCCGCCGAACCAAGGCTGCAACGCATCAAACATTGGAATGAACTTGCGTCGGCGTTTCGAGACGTCTCCCGCACTATCAATCAGCTCCATGAAGGCAATGAAGATTGATTGCACAGCCAATGACGAAGTGGCGAACCTGCGCCACGCCACGACGTGATTGAACAGGCTCGCACGAGACACACTGAGCCAAGCCGGAGCCCGATAGGAGAGCGTGATTGCAACTGCGCCAGATTGCGACAAACTTTGATTCCGCAGTACTTCGAACAGCTACATCGCCATGCCAGGTTTGCACCCACCGCGATCACGGCATTCCTGCAGCGCGCATTCGTCCGCCGCTTCATCGTCATCCAGCGCGCTCAGGTCGAAAGTCTGCTTGTTCTCGCCCAGCACGTACATCACCGGGTAATCCCATACGTCATCGCGGCGGCTGCCCTGCACGAACAACCGGCCGTGCGCGCGGGAGCCCTCCAGGGCCACGGTCAGGCCGACGTCGCGCTGGCCGTCGATCGCGGTCTGCATGCTGCCCAGCGGCATCGATCCGGTACGCAGGGGTTCGCCGAACGCTTCCACCAGTTCGACACTGCAGCCGGCGCGCCGCAGCGCCTCGCGCATCGGCGGGCTCTCGCGTGCCGCCTCGCTCCAGCGCAGCACGCTCCAGGCCACGATGCCGCCGGCCACGCCCAACACCATCACGACGGTCAGGGGCATCGCCCAGCGCCAGTGCCGGCTCCACCATCCGGCGGGTCGGGTGCAGTGACTGGGAATGGGCGGTGGCAGGGTCATTGGCGGGCTCCTTCCCGGCTGTGGATCAGGGTTTCAGGCAACGCCCCAGGAAGGCTTCGGCCACGCGGTAACGATGCAGGGCATCGGCGCCGGACAGGCCATGCTTGGCACCCGGGTAGGTCATCAGCTCGAACGGCTGGCCGCGCTTCTGCAGCGCGCTCATCAGGCTGGTCGAGTTGGTGAACAGCACGTTGTCATCGGCCATGCCGTGGATCAGCAGCAGCGGCGAGCGCAGGCCGTCGATGTGGGTCAGCACGCGCGCCTCGCGGTAACCGGCTTCATTGCGCGCCGGCAGATCCATGTAGCGTTCGGTGTAGTGGCTGTCGTACAGGCCCCAGTCGGTGACCGGGGCGCCGGCCACGCCGCAGGCGTAGCTGTCGGAGGCCTTGGCCAGCAGCATCAGGGTCATGTAACCGCCGTTGGACCAGCCCTGCACGCCGATGCGCGCCGGGTCTACCCACGGCTGCTGCTTCAGCCAGGCCACGCCGCGCAGCTGGTCGGTCACTTCCACCGTGCCCTGCCTGCCGTACAGCGCGCCACCGAAGTCGCGGCCACGGCGCGGGGTGCCACGGTTGTCCAGCGAGAACACCACGTAGCCCTGCTGGGCCAGGTACTGGTTGAACAGGTGATCGCCGCGGCCGGGCCAGCTGTCGGTGACGGTCTGGCTGGCCGGACCGCCATACACGTACACCGCCACCGGGTAGCGCTTGGACGGATCGAAACCGGCCGGCTTGATCAGGCTGTAATTGAGCGGGGTCTTGCCGTCGGCTGCGGTGAGCGTGCCGAACTCGACCGGGCGCTGTGCATCGCGGTAGCGCGCATACGGATGCTTGGGATCGGCCAGGTCGTTCTCGACCAGGGTGGCGATCTTCTCGCCGTTGGCGCGGAACAGTTCGATCTGCGGCGGCGTGCTGCTGTTGGACCAGCTGTCGACATAGACGCTGGCGTTGCGCGCGAAGCTGGCGCTGTGCATGCCCGGCGCCTTCGACAGGCGCTGCGGCTGGCCGCCCTGCAGCGACACCGCGTAGATCTGGCTTTCGCGCGAGCTGTCGATGCCGGCGCGGAAGTAGGCCTTGCCGGCCTTCTCATCGACCGCCAGCAGTTCGTCCACCGGCCAGTTGCCCTGGGTCAGCGCGATGGTCTTGCCTGCGCTGTCGATGCGGTACAGATGCTGGAAACCGGTGCGCTCGGACGACCACAGCACGCTGCCGTCCTGCAGGAAACGCAGGCTGTTGTGCAGCGGCACCCAGGTCGGGCTGGTCTCGTGGGCGAGCACGCGCTGGCGGTTGGAATCGAGCGCCACTTCCACCAGGTCCAGCTGCTTCTGGTCACGCGACTGGCGCTGGAAGCTCAGGTGCCGGGCATCGCGCCAGTCGACGCGGGCCAGGTAGATGTCCTGTTCCTTGCCCAGGTCGACCCAGCGCGGCTGCGCGTCGGCGGCCGGTGCGATCACGCCCAGCTGCACGCGCACGTTGGCATCGCCGGCGGCCGGATAGCGCTGTTCGATCACATCGGTGCGGTCGGCATAGACCTCGTAGCGTTTCTGCACCGGCACCGGCGCTTCGTCGATGCGGGCAAAGGCAATGGCCGAATCATCCGGCGCCCACCAGTAACCGGTGTGGCGGTCCATTTCCTCGTCGGCGACGAACTCGGCCACGCCGTTGCCGATGGTGCTGCTGCCGTCGCCGGTCAGCTGCAGCTGCTTGCCGCTGGCCAGATCAATCACCCACAGGTTGCGGCCGCGGATGAAGCTGACGAAGCCGCCCTTCGGCGACAGCTTGGCGTCGGTGGCAAAGCCTTCGCCGTGGGTCAGCTGGCGCACGGCCGCGGCACCCTGCTGCTTGAGGTCGTACAGGTACAGCTCGCCACCCAGCGGGAACAGCAGGCGCTGCGCGTCCGGCGACCACTGGTAATCGACGATGCCGGTCATCGCGGCGATGCGCTGGCGCTCGCGGCGGGCCTTCTCTTCGTCGCTGAGGGTCTCGGTGCCCGGCAGCACGACCTTGGAATCGACCAGCAGGCGGGTCTGGCCGCTGCCGATGTCGTAGCTCCACAGGTCCAGCTGGTTGCGGTCGCTGTCCTTGCCGCGCAGGAAGCTGACCTGCGAACCGTCTGGTGCCACCTTGGGCTTCATCAGGGTCGGGCCGGACAGCGGCAGCGGGCCGGTGATGGCTTCCAGGGTCAGCTTTTCAGCGTGGGCAGCGGTTGTGGTGGCGAGCATGAGGGCAAGCGAAGCGAACAGGTGGCGCATGGAGGATCCCGGCAAACGGCAGGTCCGCCCCCGCGTCGGGCGCGGAGCGGTCATCCCCCATCCTAACCAAGCCTGTGCGGGAAGGCAGCATGACCTTCTGCCCATGGCCCGGTGCTGGAGTCAGAGCCCTTTGCGCTGCAAAGGGATCCGACCCCGGGGCGGTCAACGCTGGCCGAACAGGTGCTTGCGTTCTTCGTCGCTGAGCGGCTTGCCGGCGTTGGGGTTCACCTGCTGGCGCAGGGCGTAGGCCCGCTGGGTGGCCGGGCGCGCGGCAATCGCCTCGTGCCAGCGCTTGAGGTTGGGGAAGGCGGCGAAATCGACCGGAATCCTGTCGTAGGCGCCGATCCACGGGTAGCTGGCCATGTCAGCGATGGTGTATTCCTCGCCGGCCAGGAACGCATGCTGGGCCAGGCGCTTGTCCATCACCCCGTGCAGGCGGCGTACTTCGTTGTCGTAGCGCTCGATCGCGTACGGGATCTTCTCCGGTGCGTACACGTGGAAGTGGCCCATCTGGCCACTCATCGGGCCCAGCCCGGCCATCTGCCAGAACAGCCATTCCAGGGTGGTGACGCGGCCACGCGCGTCGCTGGGCAGGAAGCGGCCGGTCTTCTCGGCCAGGTACAGCAGGATCGCGCCGGATTCGAACACGCTCTGCGGTGCGCCGCCATCGGACGGAGCGTGGTCGACGATCGCCGGCATCTTGTTGTTGGGCGAGATGGCCAGGAATTCAGGCTTGAACTGCTCGCCCGAGCCGATGTTGACCGGGTGGATGCGGTACTCCAGGCCGGCTTCCTCCAGCAGCAGGGTCACTTTGTGGCCGTTCGGGGTGGGCCAGTAATACAGGTCGATCATGGCAGCGGCTCGGGGTACGGAAGGGAACCTGAAGTCTAGTGCGTGAGTTGGGTTGGCACCGTCATGGCGGGCCAGTAACCTCGCCACTCCCCCGCAACGCAGCATCCCCCGCATGAGTGCAAACCGTCCGCCGCTCTCCCCCCTGTCGACCCTGATCTTCGCCTCGCGCTGGCTGCAGCTGCCGCTGTACCTGGGCCTGATCGTGGCGCAATGCGTCTATGTCTACCTGTTCGGCAAGGAACTGTGGCACCTGATCTCGCACTCGCCGTCGATGGGCGAGCAACAGATCATGCTGATCGTGCTGGGCCTGATCGACGTGGTGATGATCTCCAACCTGCTGGTGATGGTGATCGTCGGTGGCTACGAGACCTTCGTCTCGCGCCTGCGTCTGGAAGGCCACCCGGACCAGCCGGAATGGCTGAGCCACGTCAACGCCAGCGTGCTGAAGGTGAAGCTGGCGATGGCGATCATCGGCATCTCCTCGATCCACCTGCTGAAGACCTTCATCGCCAGTGGCGGGCTGGGTGCCATGCCGTTCTGCACGCCGGACCGCATGGCGCTGGCCGCCGAGAACATCGCCGCGGCGCAGTGCACCAACCTGACCCCGGACGGTGTGCTGTGGCAGACCATCATCCACTGCGTGTTCATCCTGTCGGCGATCGGCATCGCCTGGACCGACAAGCTGATGTCCAACAGCCACAGCAAGCCGCACGACCACTGACCTCGTTGCCGGCAGCGGCATGACGCCGCTGCCCCATCCCGGCCATCGCCCCTTGTACGCGGCGGTGGCCGGGATGCTAGATTGCACCCTCGCCGTTGCCGGCGGTGGCGTCGGGAAACGTCACCCTGCCGCGCCCGGACCGCAGGTCCCGGCCATGCGTATCAATGATTTACGTCACGTCGTCTTCTAGAGGGGAGCAGGATGTCGCACGTCTCAACGATCACCGCCGCGCGCCGGTGGCTGCCGGTTGCCCTGGCACTGGCGCTGGCCGCCTGCTCGGGCAAGGAAGAAACACCCGCACCGGCACCGGGCGCCGCCCCGGCGGCCACGGCACCGGCCGCCCCGGCGGTCGCGGCCAAGGTGCAGTCGATGGGTACCGAACAGCTGCGTGAATCGGCCAGCCAGGCCCTGCGCGAGAACCGCATGTATGCCCCGGCCGGCGACAACGCCATCGAGTACTACCTCGCCCTGCGCGACAAGACGCCGGACGATGCGTCGGTGAAGAGCGCACTGACCGATCTGCTGCCCTACACCCTGATCGCCGCCGAACAGCACCTGGGCCGCGAGGATTTCACCGAAGCGCAGCGGCTGGTGGCACTGATCGAGAAAGTGGATGCGTCCGCGCCGGCACTGCCGCGGCTGAAGGATGGCCTGGCCAAGGGCGTGCAGAACGCCGCCAAGCGCACCGAGGCCGAAGCCGAGAAGGCGAAGAAGGACGCCGAGGACCGCAGCAAGCAGCAGACCGAGCAGCAGCGCCTGGCCGAGCAGCGTGCCAAGGAAGCCGACGCCGCCAAGCAGATCGCCGCGCAGCAGGATGCCACGCGCCGCGACAACGAGCGCCAGGAGGCCGAGCGCCAGGCCGCCGCCCGTCGCGAGGCCGAGCAGAAGCAGCAGCAGGCCGCTGCCCAGCAGGCCAGTGCGGCACGCCAGGCCGCCGCACCGGCCGCCGCTGCCGCACCCAACCTGCGCCCGGTCAGCACACCGGCGCCGCGCTATCCGGCCGAGGCGCTGCGTGCGGGTACTTCCGGCGAGGTGCTGGTGGAAATCACGGTCGGCACGGACGGTTCGGTGATCAACGCCCGCGTGCTGCGTGCAACCCCGTCGCGCGTGTTTGATCGCGAGGCGCTGAACGCGGTGAAGCGCTGGCGCTTCGAGCCGGTCGGCGCGCCGGTCACCACCCGCCGCACGCTGGTATTCGCACCGGGCGGCTGACCACAGAAAAGGGGACGGAGGCGATCAAGTCGCTTCCGCCCCGCCCTGACGCCAAGGCCCGGCATGCCCGGGCCTTGTGCGTTTCAGGCCGCCGCGTCGATCAGCCGCTGCAGCGCAGGGTCGCGCGCGGCCAGGATCTGGAACAGGCCCAGCGCGTGCAGGCCGGGCAGCAGTGCACGCAGGTCGGCCTCGGCAGTGGCGCGGGTGGCAGCGGAACTGGCCGGATCCTGCCAGTGGCGGACGCTGGCCAGGAAGGCACCGACGCTGCCTTTGCGCACGGTGAGGCCGTTCACCTGCACCTCGTTCTGATGGTCGGGGAGGATATCCTGTGGCCGCATGAGGGTGCTCCTGTGAGATTGGGCGCCCAGTGTGGCGCTCGCGCGCGGGCGTTTCTGCCGTATAACTGCCAACCAATATGGCAGATCAGACACCAGCGCGCTTGATCGACCCCGCTTTGGCGAACACCGAAGGCGGCCCCAGCGTGCTCGCTTCCCAGCTGCGCGTGCCCGGACGACGCCGCACCGCGCGCCACCAGCATGTGCGCGGCCAGTTGCTGGGCGCCCACCGCGGCCTGCTGCGGATCGAGGCCGGCGACCTGCACTGGCTGCTGCCGGCGGGGCACGTCGCCTGGATTCCGCCCTCGCTGCCCCACGCACTGGTGGGCGCGGACGGGTTCGATGGCTGGAGCCTGTACTTCAGCGCTGCGGCCTGCATGGAACTGCCCACGACACCGCGCATTTTCCAGCCCAGCACGCTGTTGCAGGCCGCGACGATGCGGGCGCTGCAATGGCAGCAACGGGCACTGGACGCGGCGCAGGAACGCCTGGCCGGCGTGATCGCCGATGAGATCACTGCCAGCACACCGCTACCGCTTGCCCTGCCGCAACCGCGCGACCGACGCCTGCGGCGGATCGCCGCCGCACTGGCGCGCGCCCCGCACGACAACCGCAGCATCGAGGACTGGTCCGCCAGCGGCGGGCTGTCCAGCCGCAGCCTTGCCCGCCATTGGCTGGCCGAGACCGGTATGACGCTGAGCCAGTGGCGGCAGCGACTTCGCGTGCTGCTGGCGTTGCCACACCTGCTGATGGGTGAGTCGGTGATCCGTGTTGCGCTGTCGCTGGGCTACGACACGCCCAGCGCCTTCATCGCCGTGTTCAAGCGTGAGATGGGGGTAACGCCGGCGCGGTATGGAAAAGGGGACGGAGGGGATTAAGTCGCTTCTGCCCGGCCCCACAGCCTCGCACGGCAACCTCTGATGGCCTTGCCTGCGATGGTCACGGCACGCTGGGACTCCCTTGCAAACGCGGATTCCCATGCCCAGACAAGCGCGCCTGATGTTGGCCGGCTACGCCTATCACGTGACCCAGCGCGGAGTGAACAGAGGTGCAATCTTCGTCGACGATATCGACCGGCAGCTGTTCCTGCACCTGCTGCGCAGTGCATTCGACAAGTACCACGTAGCGCTGCATGCATATGTACTGATGGGCAACCACATCCATCTTCTGGCCACGCCAACGACGCCGCTGGGGCTGGCCAACGCCATGCGCGTGCAGGGCAACAACTACGTGCAGGCCTTCAACCAGCGGCATGGACGCAGCGGCCCGCTCTGGCAGGGCCGCTTTCATTCCTCGATGATCGATACCGATGCCTATCTTCTCAGTGTGTACCGCTACATCGAACGCAACCCGGTCCGGGCCGGCATGGTCACCGCTGCGGAAGATCATCCGTGGTCCAGCGCTCAGGGCCATCTGAACCAGCGCGATGATCCTCTGCTGACGCCGCACCCCGCCTTCCTGGCGATTTCGCCCGACACCGAACGCAGAGCCGCACTGTATGCGCAGTTCCTGCGTGATACGGGCGCGTCTGCCGACGTGCCTGCCATCCGTGCCCATAGCAGCAGGCAACGACCGTTGGGGGACGCAGCCTTCCTGCAGAGGGTGGAAGAGACCCTTGGGCGATCCGTGGTGATGCGGGCCAGGGGACGTCCTCGAAAAACGGGGACGGAAGAGGCAAATACGACTTAATCCCCTCCGTCCCCTTTTTCGCGCTTAGCCGGAGATCGCCAGGCGCTCGTTGTGGTAGCGGCGCACGGCCGCGAACCACAGCAGCGCGGCCAGGCCCAGGCTGGCGCCGAGATAGATCGCCCACACCGAGGGGGTGATCATCTCGTGGCGGATCACCTTCAGCAGCATCTGGTTCTGCGACAGGAACGGCACTGCGTACTGCCACAGCTCGCTCTTCAGCGGATACGCCACCAGCGCGTAGCCCGGCAGCATCGGCAGCAGCATCAACCAGGTCATGTGGCTCTGCGCTTCCTTCATGCTCTTGGCGGCGGCCGAGAGGAAGGTCAGCAGCGAGGTACCGATCAGCAGCATCGGCAGCATCACCAGCAGCATCTGCAGCATCGAGCCGATGTTCATGTTGAACTGGCGGCCGACATTGCCCGGTGCGATCTGCGCGCTCACCTTGAATGCCACCAGGGTCAACAGCAGCGAAATGAAGCCAACCACGCAGGCCGCCGCGATCTTGCCGCTGACGATCGCGCTGCGCGAGCCGGGCGTGGCCAGCAAGGGCTCCAGTGACTGCCGCTCACGCTCACCGGCAGTGGCATCCATCACCAGATAGGCGCCGCCGATGAACGAGGTCAGGGTCAGCAGCACCGGCAGCAGCATCGACAGGATCATGCCGCGCTTGGCTTCGGCACTGGCCATATCCTGGCGTGCCACATCCAGTGGGCGTGCCACCTGCGCGTCGATGCCACGCGACATCAGCCGCAGCGCGCCCACCTGGCCGTTGTAGGTGGCCAGGGCAGCTTCCAGACGCGCACTGGGGACTTCAGCGGCGCGACGGGTGCTGTCCTTGATCACCTCCACCAGTGCCGGCTTGCCATCGGCCCAGTTGCTGCCGAAGTCATCGCTGATGCGCAACGCGACGTCGATGTCCTGGCTGCGGATCGCCTCTGCCAGTTCCTTCGGTGCCGGGGTGGCATTGAGGCCCTGCGCAGCAAGGAAGCGCACCAGGTTGGGCGCGTTCTCCGCACCGATGGTGGGAATCTGCAACGGTTGTTCGATCTGCGTGCGCACCCGGCTTTCGGCCAGCTTGCCCATGCCCAGCAGCAGTACCGGGTACAGCAGCGGCCCGAACAGCAGGGTCAACAGCAACGTGCGGCGATCGCGCGACAGATCGCGCAGTTCCTTGCGCATCACCGTCATCAGGGTCGACATCATGCTCATGCGTGCAGGCCCTCTTCGCTGCCGATCAGTGTCACGAATGCATCTTCCAGATTGGGCTCGCCGGCCTGCGCGCGCAGTTCATCGGCACTGCCGGCGGCCATCACCGTGCCCTTGGCGATGATCACGATGTGGTCGCACAGCGCCCCGACCTCCTGCATGATGTGGCTGGACAGGATCACGCAGCGGCCTTCCTCGCGCAGCCCCAGCAGGAAACGGCGCAGTGCGCGGGTGGTCATCACGTCCAGGCCGTTGGTCGGTTCATCCAGGATGACATTGCGCGGATCATGCACCAGCGCGCGCGCGATCGCGGTCTTGGTGCGCTGGCCCTGCGAGAAGCCATCGGTCTGCCGGTCGAGGATGTCGCCCATGTCCAGTGCATGGGACAGCACCTCGATGCGTTCGCGGATCATCTGCGCGGACAGGCCGTGCAGTTCGCCGAAGTAGGCGATGTTCTCGCGTGCGGTCAAGCGCTTGTAGACGCCACGCGCATCGGGCAGCACGCCGAGGTGGCGGCGCACTTCCACCGGGTCGCGCGCAGCGTCGATGCCATCGACGGTGATGCTGCCCTGGTCGGGGGTCATCAGCGTGTAGAGCATGCGCATGGTGGTGGTCTTGCCGGCGCCGTTGGGGCCAAGCAGGCCGGTGATGCGGCCATCCTCGGCGCGGAAGCCGACGTTGGACACCGCCTGGATGCGCCCGCTGCGGGTGTCGAAGGCCTTGTGCAGGTTGTCGGCGACGATCATGGTTCCCATCCGTTGAACGAGGTGAACGCCGGCACGTAGCTCAGCGTGTCCAGGCAGCTGGCGTCGAGCGCCTTGGCATCGGTCTTGTCGATGAACTGGCCGAGCAGGCGCGGCATGCAGCCGGCAGCCAGGGTGCCGTGGCCCTGACCGCGGGCCACCAGCGCGCGGCCGTTGGGCAGGCCCTTGAGGACCTGTTCGGCGTAGCGCGGCGGGGTGACCGGATCCAGCTCACCGGACAACAGCAGCGCCGGTACCTCACTGCGCAAGGGATCGGCATTGGCCGGCGCAGCAGGCTGGTGCGGCCATACCGGGCAGGCGGCGAAGAACGCACTGGCCACTTCATTGCCGAACAGGCGGTCTGGGTTCGCAGGCGGTGCGCGATAGCGCGGTGCATCCTCGCTGCAGATCACCGACCACTGCATGCCGCGGTTGATCTGGAAATCCATGCTGCGGTTGGCACCGCGCGCCAGCGATGCCAGCGGTGCATAGCGACCCTGTGCGGCTTCATCCAGCACCAGCGGCAGCAGCGAGGAGAACTGCGGCACGTAGGAGAAGGCGAACGCCAAGCCCACCACGCTGTCCGGGCTCAGCACGTCCTGGCGTGGCGCGTTGGTGCCCGGGTCGCGATAGTCGACGGTTACCGGTGCACGGCGCAGGGTTGCAACCACGCTGCGCAGCTGGGCAGCGGTATCGACCGGGAAACGCTTGCTGCACGCCGCATTCTTGCGGCACTGCGCTGCCTGTAGCGTGATCGCGTCTTCGAAAGTGTTGGCGAAATCTCCGCCGACCACCAGCTCATTGGGCACCACGCCGTCGATGACGATGCTGCGGGTGTGCTGCGGGTAGGCGCCGGCATAGCGCTGGGCCACCCGGGTACCGTAGGAGCCGCCGACCAGGTTGAGCTGGTCCACGCCCAATGCCTGGCGTACCGCGTCCAGGTCGGCGATCGCCTCGCTGGTGGTGTAGAAGCGCGCGTCGGCGCGTCCCTTCAGCGATGCGGCGCAGCGCTGGGCGTAGTCGCGCAGCAGGGCCTCGCTGGGAGCGGCCTCCTCGTCGATGGGCAGCGGCTTGCCGTCCGCGCCCAGGCAGGTCAGGGGATTGGAGCCGCCGGTACCGCGCTGGTCGATCAGGAAGATGTCGCGCTGCTTGCGGACCTGGCGCAGCGCGGTGTCGACGATGACCGCCACTTCGCTGGCGGCCTGGCCGGGGCCGCCGGCAAGGAAGAACACCGGATCGGCTTGGCTGGCGCCATTGTCGCCCGACTCCAGCCAGGCGATGCGCAGGTCGATGCGGCGACCGTCAGGCCGGGCGCGGTCTTCGGGCACCTGCAACGTGGTGCATTGGGCCGCGACGTTGGCGCTGGCGCCTTCGCTGGACAGCGTGCAGGGCTGGAATGCCAGCGTGCCGTAGCGGCGGCTGGGTGCATCGGCACCGCCCTCGGCATTGCCCGAGGGTGATGGACTGCAGCCGGCCAGCATCAGGCTGGCCAGCATGGTGGCCAGTGCGAGGTGGTGTCTTTGCATCGTGCTCGTTTCCCCTGGAGGACGTTCCTGCCGACCACGACGGGCTGCCGCGGAAGATGTGACCCAACTTACACGGGCACGGCGTCGGCGGCGATGGGCAAAGACGAAACCGTCTCCGGGGCTGCACAGACCAGGCGGTCGCGTCCCTCGGCCTTGGCACGGTAGAGGGCGACGTCGGCAGCCGCCAGCAACAGCCCCAGTTCGCCCTGCCCGGCGTCCACGGCCAGGCCGACGCTGGCGGTGACGGCCACCGGCCCCTGGGCCAGGGACGCCGGCCACTGCTGCAGGCGCACACGGATCATCGCGGCCAGTTCCACCGCTTCGCGCTGCGAGCTGCCTGCCAGCACCAGCACGAACTCCTCGCCACCGTAGCGCCCCAGCAGGTGGTCGCGTCCGCGCAGGCACTGCTGCAGCACATGCGCAAAGTGGCGCAGCACCTCGTCGCCGGTCGGATGGCCCCAGCGGTCGTTGATCGTCTTGAAGTGGTCCACGTCGATCAGCAGCAGCGCCAACGATCGTCGCTGGCGGCGCAACTGCTGCAACCGGGCCTGGCCATCGGCCAGCACCGCACTGCGGTTGAGCAGGCCGGTCAGTCCATCGGTACGCGCGGCGTGGCGCAGATCGACCAGCATGCGTTCAACCAGCAGCAGCACCATGGCAAAACAGCGCGCCAGCTCCAGCATCACGCCGGCCAGATAGGTGGCGAACATCGGTGATCCGGTGCGCATGATGTCCTCGCCGGCGTCAGGCGCAACCGGCAGCCACAGTCGAACCGCATACAGCGCGGCCTCGGCCAGGAACACCGCCGCGGCCAGCCGGCAACTGGTGCGCTGCTGCGGCGGCGCGTAGCGCAGCAGCAGCACGGCAATCCAGCCGTTGACCAGCACCGCGAACACACTGAACACCTGCAGGCGGATGCCCAGGTCGGGCCACTTCACCAGGAACGCGAAGATGCAGGCCATGAACGTGGCCGCCAGCAGCAGCGGCGGCCACAGCGGCAACGGTCGCTCCAGATGCAGGGCCACGCCCCGCAGCATCATCAGGCCGCAGGCCGCCATTGCCGCGTTGCCGGCCAGCACCGCAGGCACCAGCGGCAGATACGGGCGCAATGCCAGCAGGGTCACCCCCAGCGTCATCAGCCACAGGCTGATCGTCCATTGGCGCAGCACCGGTTGCCCTCGCAGCACCAGCAGCAGCAGCGAAAACCCCATCGCAATGCCGATGCAGAGCAGGAAGCCAAGCACGGTGATGGTAGGGAAATGCAGGGACATTCGCCGCTCGTCGGCAGGGGCGCCGCGCGCATCTTAGCGCCTTGCAGCCACCGGCTGAGGCTTCGGCCCCGGGCCGTGGAATGCAAGGTCGGAAAACGGCGAGCACCGTGCGCACACCGCAGCGCAGAATGCGGCGCACACAAGGAGACCGGCATGCACATGTGGTACCTCGGTGGCATCGACCACCGCCCGTTCCTGCACCTGTTCGAGAAGAGCGACACGGCGTTGGCCGCACTGGGCATCCAGCGCCGCTGGGCCGGCGCGCACGGCGGCCACCCCTGCCGGGTGGGACTGAGCGATCCGCCGCCGGGCAGCGAGCTGCTCCTGCTCTCGCATGTCCATCTGCCGCTGCACTCGCCCTATCACGCGTCCGGCCCGATCTTCGTACAGCGCGGGGCGACCCGATGCGTGCTGCCGCCTGGCGAAGTACCGCCCTATGTGCAGCGCCGGATGATCTCGCTGCGTGCCTACGATCACGCCGCGCTGATGCGGGAGGCGCAGATCGCCGCAGGCAGCGAGGTCGGTGCGCAGCTGGATCGGCTGTTTGCCGATCCGGCGGTGGCCTTCGTCCAGCTGCACAACGCGGCCCACGGATGTTTCTCGTGCCAGGCCGATCGGGTCGCTGTGGCATCCGCGCCGCGTGACCCTCATGACGTGATCGATGGCACGCCGGTCACGTGATCACCCGCGCATCCGTTCAGCCCCACGTGAAGCCCGCGGGAAGGGCTTCACATGCGCAGTCACGGATCGGCATCTTCGCGGTTCCGCCGCTCGCATCGCGACTCGATACTCGCGGAGGTGCCGCCGAAAGTCCGCCGTGCAGCGCAGCTCCTGCGGTCACCGTTCCCTTTCGACGACCACAAGGATGCGCCATGTCATTCCGATCCAAACCGCTGCTGCTGGCCACCGCGTTCGCCGCCGCCGGCCTGGGCCTGGCCGGCACTGCGGCCGCCCACGGCACCATGACCACGCCGGTCAGCCGCGTCTACGCCTGCTTCCAGGGCAATCCCGAGAATCCGACCAATCCGGCCTGTGCCGCCGCCAAGGCGATCGGCGGCTCACAGGCGTTCTACGACTGGAACGGCATCAACCAGGCCAACGCCAACGGCAATCATCAGGCGGTGGTACCCGATGGCAAGCTGTGCAGCGGCAACAACCCGACCTTCCGCGGCCTGGACGTGGACCGCAGCGACTGGCAGACCACGCCGATCCAGCCCGATGCGAATGGCAGGTTCACCTTCGTGTTCAAGGCCACCGCGCCGCACGCGACCCGCGACTGGCGCTTCTTCGTCACCCGCGAGGGCTGGCAGCCGGGCAGCCCGCTGCGCTGGGCCGACCTGCAGGAATTCTGCACGCTGGGCAACACGCCGCTCTCGGCCGATGGCACCTACAAGCTGCAGTGCACGCTGCCGCAGCGCACCGGCCAGCACGTGATCTACAACACCTGGCAGCGCTCGGATTCGACCGAAGCGTTCTACACCTGCATGGACGTGCGCTTCCAGGGCGGCGGTGGTACGACACCGGCGCCGCAATGGCAGGATGCCGGCCCGGTGACCGCACGCGGCGAGCTGCCGGTCGGCACCACCCTGGCCCTGCGCGTGTTCAACGCCAACGGCAATGACGTCGAACGCGTGGAGGCCACGCTGGCCAGTGGCCAGACCGCGGCCGCGCAGTGGCCGCTGGTGCTGGCGCGCAAGGTCAATGCCAGCGCGCAGCATGCACGGGTGGGCGTGCTTGCCAATGGCGTGATCACGCCGTCGGCCTCGGCCACCGCCAACCGCGTGTACCTGAAGGACGGCAACCGCTTCCAGCTCGACACCAAGGTGCCGGACCCGGGCACGCCGTCGCCCGGCGGTGACTACGACAGCGTGTATCCGGTCGGCATCGGCAGCTACATCCCCGGCCAGACCGTGGTGAAGGGCAGCGACGGCAAGCTGTATGCCTGCCGGCCGCGTCCGGAGGGCGCGTGGTGCAACGTCAATGCCGACGCGTACCGACCGGGCGTGGGCTCGGCCTGGCGTGATGCCTGGATCGCGTACTGAGGCAGGTTCCGGGGGCGGCGTGAGGCCGCCTCCGGTTCATCGGGTTGCCGGCCAGCGGCCGGCACTACCCTGCTCCTTGCGGTTGCCGGCCAGCGGCCGGCACTACCCGGATCTATTTGCTGCTGACGTACTTCTCGCGGCGGATCTGCGGGTTGCCCAGGCCGGCAGCCTTCAGCAGCTCGGCGCAGGCATCGACCATGTCCGGGTTGCCGCACAGGTAGGCGATGTCGGTGGCCGGGTCCGGGGTGAAGCCGGCCAGTGCCTGCTGCACGTAGCCGTGCTGCACGTCCGGATGCGGATCGGCCGGCAGTTCGCGCGACAGGCACGGAACATAACGGAAGTTCGGATGCTTTTCGGCGAATCTGTGGAAATCTTCGCTGTACAGCAGCTCGCCCGGGCTGCGTGCGCCCTGCAGCAGCACGATCTGCACGCCGCGCTCGGCCATGGCCGTTTCCAGCAGCGGCAGCATCGAGCGGTACGGGGTGACGCCGGTGCCGGTGGCGATCAGCAGGTAGCGGGCGTTGTGGTCGCCGGGGTTCAGGCAGAACCGGCCATACGGGCCGGACGCGCTGACCTGGCCGCCGTGCTCCAGCGCTTCGAACAAGGCCGTGGCGGCGCCGCCGGGCACGAAGCTGACCGCGATATCCACCGCCTCGCCCGGGCCCAGCGCATGGTCGTGGATGGTTGCCAGCGAGTAGCTGCGCTTGGTTTCGGTGCCGTCGGCGTAGCTGAAATGGACCTGGATGAACTGGCCCGGCTGGAAATCCAGCGGCTGTCCGTCGTCACGCACGAACTGGTAGTGGCCGACGGTCGGGGCCAGCATGCGGCGGCCGACCAGCTTGAGGGGGAATTGAACAGGCACGACTTTTCGGGACAGTGTGTAGCCGGGGCAAGCCCTCGGGGTCTTCTATAATAGCCCCTCCCCGCCCCTCTCCAGCGCCAGCCCATGGGCGCGAAGGCTTCGAGCTTGGCATCCCTGAACGATATGGCGCCCGCCCTGCGCGTGCGCGACCTGCGCAAGACCTACGACAACGGCACCCAGGCCCTGAAGGGGGTCTCCCTGGAAGTGGCCCCGGGCGATTTCTTCGCCCTGCTCGGCCCCAACGGCGCCGGCAAGTCGACCCTGATCGGCATCATCAGCTCCCTGGTCAACCTCAGCCAGGGCCAGGTGGAAGTGTTCGGCAGCGACCTGGTGCGCAACCGCAGCGCCACCATGCGCCTGATCGGGCTGGTGCCGCAGGAGATCAACTTCAACCTGTTCGAAAAGCCCTTCGACATCCTGGTGAACTACGCCGGCTTCTACGGCGTGCCGCGCGAGGAGGCCGAGCAGCGCGCCGAAGAAGAGCTCAAGCGCGCGCACCTGTGGGAAAAGGCGCAGGTCATGAGCCGCACCCTGTCCGGCGGCATGAAGCGCCGGCTGATGATCGCCCGCGCGATGATGACCCGCCCGCGCCTGCTGATCCTGGACGAACCGACTGCCGGCGTGGACATCGAGATCCGCCGTGACATGTGGCGCGTGCTGAAGGAGATCAATGCGGCCGGCACCACCATCATCCTCACCACGCACTATCTGGAAGAGGCCGAGTACCTGTGCCGGCACCTGGCGATCATCAACCACGGCCAGATCGTCGAGCAGGGGCCGATGCGCACCCTGCTGGCCAAGCTGGATGTGGAAGGCTTCCTGCTGGACATCGACGGTGAGTTGCCGGCGCAGCTGCCGGTGATCGAGGGCGCGACCCTGACCGCACCGGACCCGCACACGCTGGACATCGACATGCCGCGCGCGATGGACCTCAACCGCGTGTTCGCCACGCTGAACGAGGCCGGCATCCGCGTGCGTTCGATGCGTACCAAGAGCAATCGCCTGGAGGAGCTGTTCGTGCGCCTCACCGGCAACCTGGAGACCTCCGCATGAGCACCACCGAGCTGACCGACGGCCAGCGCAACCGCGTCGCACTGATGACCATCGTGCGCCGCGAAGTCGCCCGCATCATGCGCATCTGGGGCCAGACCCTGGTGCCGCCGGCGATCACCATGACCCTGTACTTCCTGATCTTCGGCGGCCTGATCGGTTCGCGCGTAGGTGACATGGGCGGTTACAGCTACATGCAGTTCATCGTGCCGGGCCTGGTAATGATGAGCGTGATCCAGAACAGCTACGGCAACATCAGCTCTTCGTTCTTCGGCGCAAAGTTCGGCCGCCACGTGGAAGAGCTGCTGGTCAGCCCGATGCCGAACTGGGTGATCCTGTGGGGCTACGTGGCCGGCGCGGTGCTGCGCGGCCTGATGGTGGGCGTGATCGTGCTGATCATCGCCATGTTCTTCACCCCGGTGCGCATCCCGCACCCGCTGGTGACGCTGAGCACGGTGCTGCTGGGTGCGACGATCTTCTCGCTGGCCGGCTTCATCAACGCGGTGTACGCCAAGAAGTTCGACGACGTGGCGATCGTGCCGACCTTCATCCTGACCCCGTTGACCTACCTGGGCGGCGTGTTCTATTCGGTGAAGCTGCTGCCGACCTGGGCCGAGGCCGCCACCCATGCCAACCCGATCTTCTACATGGTCAACGCGTTCCGCTATGGCCTGCTGGGCAGCAGTGATGTGCCGCTGTGGGTGGCCTACGCGCTGATGATCGGTTTCGTGGTGGTGCTGACTGCGGTGGCGCTGTGGCTGCTGCGCCGTGGCGTGGGCATGCGCAGCTGAGCCCTGCCATGGTCGTGCCGGCCGCTGATGAAGCGCCGGAGACCGTTGCCCTGGAGAGCCGAGCCCATGCTCGGCTCTTTTTCGCCTGCAATCTCCGGCACAATCGCAGTTCTGATTCCCCCAGAACACGGTGAACGTGCAATGCGCATCCTGATCCTCGGCGCCGGCGGTACCGGCGGTTACTTCGGTGGTCGCCTGGCCCAGGCCGGCGTCGATGTCACCTTCCTGGTGCGCCCGGCACGCGCTGCACAGCTCGGCCGCGATGGTCTGGTCATCCGCAGCCCGATCGGCGATGCCCGCTTCCCGGTGCAGCACGTCACCGCCGACGCCCTGCCCGCGCTCGCTGCAGAAAAGCCCTTCGATCTGGTCATCCTCAGCTGCAAGGCCTATGACCTGGACAGCTCGATTGACGCCATCGCCCCGGCCGTGGGTGCAGGTACCACCGTGCTGCCCATCCTCAATGGCCTGCATCACTACAACGCACTGGATGCGCGCTTCGGTCGTGAGGCGGTGCTGGGCGGCCTGTGCTTCATCAGCGCCACCAAGGCCGCTGATGGCGCCGTGCTGCACCTGGGCAAGCCGGCCAAGCTCACCTTCGGCGAGCGCGATGGCGGCGCGATCTCCGCGCGCGTGCGCGGCTTTGCCGCCGCCTGCGCGCAGGCCGATCTTGATCACCTGGCCAGCGAACGCATCGGCCAGGAGCAGTGGATCAAGTACACCTTCCTGACTGCACTGGCAGCTGCCACCTGCCTGCTGCGTGCGGACATCGGCACCATCGTCGCCACCGATGATGGCCAGGCCATCGTGCGCGGCCTGTACGACGAATGCCTGGCGGTGGCCGAAGCAGCCGGTGAACCGATTCCCGACAGCGCGCAGGACATCGCGCGCGGCACCTTGACCCAGGCAGGATCTGCGCTGAAGGCCTCGATGCTGCGTGACCTGGAAGCCGGCCAGCAGGTGGAGGCCGAGCAGATCGTCGGCGACATGCTGGCGCGTGCGCGCAAGGCCGACCAGGAAGGCCTGTTGCTGCAGGTCGCCTACAGCAGCCTGCAGGCCTACCAGGCCCAGCGCGGCGGGTGAGCCAGTCGTTGCGGGCCGGCGCGCTGCCGGCGCGGGTGCTGATCCTCGGTCTGGGCTGGAGCGGACGCGTGCTGGCCACGCACCTGCAGGCGCAGGGCGTACACGTGGCCGGCACAGTGCGCGACCCGTCGTCGGCGCCGGACGATGGCCTGCTGCGGCATCCACTGCGCAGCGACACCCCACCGTCACCTGCCCTGCTCGATGAGATCGCACGGGCCGACGCCGTGCTGTGCAGCGTGCCGCCGGATGCCGAGGGCGACCCGGCACTGCGCCTTCTGCTGCCGGCACTGAAGGGCAGCCCGGCACTGCGCTGGGTCGGCTATCTGTCGTCCACGTCGGTGTATGCCGACCGCGCCGGCGGCTGGGTGGACGAGCGCAGCGCAGCCGATGCCACCGACGTGGCCGGCGAGCAGCGCAGGCGCGCCGAGGCCCAGTGGCGCGCCCTTGCGGAAGAACGCGGTATGGCCTCGGCGGTGTTCCGCCTGCCGGGGCTGTATGGTCCTGGCCGCAACGCCCTGCTGCAACTGGCCGAGGGCCGTGCCCGCCGCGTGATCCGCCCGGACCTGGTGTTCAACCGCCTGCATGTGCAGGACCTGGCAACCGTCATCACCGCAGCGATGCAGCGACCCACCCTGCAGGGGCTGTACCTGCCCAGCGACGACGCACCGGCACCGCCGCAGGATGTGCTGGCCTTCGCCGCGCAGCTGGGCGGGTTTGCGCTGCCCCCTGCCGTGGCCTGGGACGATCCGGTGCTGAGCCCGACGCTGCGGCGCTTCTATGAGAGCAACAAACGCATCGATAGTCGTGGCACGCGCCAAGCCTTGGGCTGGGAGCCGAGATTTCCAACGTATCGGGAAGGGCTGCAGGCGCTGGCCGCTTCGCTCGCCGGGCATGGCCCGGCGCTACCGGACAGCTCCTTGTAGAGCCGAGCCCATGCTCGGCTGCTCTTTGCGTCTTTCGCGCTGCGCGCGATAAGCCGAGCATGGGCTCGGCTCTACGGATCAACCGACGTCGGGCAGCCGGAAGAACGTGCGCGTGGCCGCCGTGGCATTGGCCGCGGTCACCGCCACGTCCTCGCCACGGTCGCGCGCCAGTTCCTCGACGATGTGCGACAGGAACATCGGTTCATTGCGGCGGTCCTTCGGCATCGGCTTCAGCGTGCGCGGCAGCAGGTACGGCGCGTCGGTCTCGATCATCAGGCGGTTGGCCGGGATGTTCTTCACCAGTTCGCGCAGGTGCGCGCCACGGCGCTCGTCACACAGCCAGCCGGTGATACCGATGTACCAGTCCTGGTCCAGGTAGTCGAACAGTTCGTCGCGTTCACCGGTGAAGCAGTGCACCACCGCCGGGCCCAGACGGCCCTCGAAGTTCTTCATCTGCGCCATGAAGTCGGCATGCGCGTCGCGCTGGTGCAGGAAAAGCGGCTTTCCATTCTCGGCCGCCAGCTGCAGCTGGCGCTCGAACGCGCGGTGCTGGGCCGGGCGCGGCGAGAAATCGCGGAAGTAATCCAGCCCGCACTCACCCACCGCCACCACTTCCGGTTGCGCGTGCAGCGCGCGCATTTCGGCATCGCATTCCTCGGTGTATTCCACCGCATGATGCGGGTGCACGCCGGCGGTGGCATACAGGAAGCCCGGATGCTGTTGCGCCAGCTGCAGGGCCAGCGGCGAGTGCTCGCGGCTGGCGCCGGTGATGACCATCTGCACCACGCCGGCCTGGCGCGCGCGGTCCAACACGGCGTCACGGTCGCGGTCGAAGGAATCGTGGGTCAGGTTGGCGCCGATATCGATCAGGTGCATGGTCATCGCGGGGGAAAAGTGCCTGCTCATTGTACCTGTGCCCGCCGTGGCCCCTTATCCTTTGCACATGAACGCCCCGCTCTTCCCGATTTCCCCGCTGCTGCCGCAGATCCAGCAGCACCTGGCCGCGCAGCCGCGGCTGGTGCTGGAAGCCCCGCCCGGCGCCGGCAAGACCACCCAGGTGCCGCTGGCGCTGCTGGATGCGCCGTGGCTGCTGGGCAGGAAGATCATCCTGCTGGAGCCGCGCCGGGTGGCCGCACGCAGCGCCGCGCTGTTCATGGCGCGGCAGCTGGGCGAAGAGGTGGGCGGCACCGTCGGCTACCGCATCCGCTTCGAGAACAAGGTTTCGTCGCGCACGCGCATCGAGGTGGTCACCGAAGGCATCCTGACCCGCATGCTGCAGGACGACCCGATGCTGGAAGAGGTCGGCGCGATCCTGTTCGACGAATTCCACGAGCGCCACCTCAGTGGCGATCTCGGCCTGGCCCTGGCGCTGGACGTGCAGGCGCAGCTGCGCGACGACCTGCGCCTGGTGGTGATGTCGGCCACGCTGGATGGCGAGCGGCTGGCGCGCTTCCTCGATGCACCGCGCCTGAGCAGCGAGGGCCGCAGCTACCCGGTGGCGATCAGCCATTTCCCGGCGCGCCGCGATGAAGCGCTGGAGCTGCAGGTGCGCCGCGCGGTGCAGCAGGCGCTGGCCGAACACCCCGGTGACCTTCTGGTGTTCCTGCCCGGCCAGCGCGAGATCGCGCGCGTGCAGGCGGGGTTGCAGGAATCGCTGGATGCCGGCATCGAGGTGCTGGCGCTGCATGGCGAGCTGCCGGTGGAACAGCAGGCGCGCGTATTGCAGGCCGCCAGTGACGGCCGCCGCCGCGTGGTGCTGGCCACCAACGTGGCCGAGTCCTCGGTGACCCTGCCTGGCGTGCGCGTGGTGATCGACAGCGGTCAGGCGCGCGAACCGCGCTACGACCCCAACAGCGGCTTCACCCGGCTGGACGTGGTGGCCATCGCGCAGGCCTCGGCCGACCAGCGTGCCGGCCGTGCCGGACGCGTGGCCGAAGGCGTGGCCTGGCGGCTGTGGCCACAGTCGCAGCGGCTGGAGCCACAGCGCCGCGCCGAGATCGACCAGGTGGAACTGGCCGGGCTGGCGCTGGAACTGGCCGCCTGGGGCAGCAGCGACCTGCGCTTCCTCGATCCGCCACCGTCAGGACCGATGGGTGCGGCGCGCGAACTGCTGCAACGCCTGGGTGCACTGTCGGACTCCGGCGCGATCACCGCGCTCGGGCGCCGCGTGCTGGCGCTGGGTACGCACCCGCGCATGGCGGCGATGCTGCTGGCCGCGCCGGATGCACGCGCGCAGGCGCTGGCGGCGGATCTGGCCGCACTGCTGGAAGCCCGCGATCCGCTGCGCCAGGGTGGCGATGCCTTGGCAGCGCGCTGGCGTGCGCTGGCTGCCTTCCGCGGTGGACGTGCGCCGGCCGACGCCAATCGCAGTGGGCTTGCCGCCATCGATGCCGCTGCCAAACAGTGGCGCCGACGCCTGCGCTGCGACACCGCGCCACCGACCAGCATCGAGGCGCACGAACTGGGTGACCTGCTCGCGCATGCCTTCCCCGACCGCATCGGTTTCCGGCATCCCACCGATCCGCTGCGCTACCTGCTGGCCAATGGCCGCAGCGCGCGCCTGCACGAACTGAGCGACCTGCGTGGCGAACCGTGGCTGGTGGCCAGCGAACTGCGCTTCGAAGCGCGCGATGCGCTGCTGCTGCGCGCGGCACCGGTGGACGAAGATGCCCTGCGCAAAGCGTGGCCGGAGCGCTTCGTCACCGAGGATGTGGTGCGCTGGGACAGTGAACGCCGCGCCCTGGTGGCGCTGCGCGAAAGCCGTTTCGACCGCATCGTGCTGGACAGCCGCTCGGCCGGCCGGGTCGATCCGCAGCACGCTGCACAGGCACTGACCGATGCGGTGGCCGAGCTCGGCCTGCAGGCATTGCCGTGGACCGAAGGACTGCGCCAGTGGCAGGCGCGGGTCGAGTCGCTGCGACGCTGGATGCCGGAACTCGGGTTGCCCGATTGCAGTGACGCTGCGCTGCTGGCCAACCGTGCGCAGTGGCTGCAACCGGCGTTCGCTGGCAAGAGCCGGCTGGACGCGCTGGACGAAGCCAGTTTCGGCGAGGCGCTGAAGTCGCCGCTGGAGTGGTCGCAGCGGCAGCTGGTCGAGCGCCATGCGCCGACCCGCATCACCGTGCCTTCAGGCTTGGAACGGCCGATCACCTACGCGTTGGACAGCGAAAGCGGCGAGCCGTTGCCACCAGTGCTGGCGGTGAAGCTGCAGGAACTGTTCGGCCTGGCCGACACCCCGCGCATCGCCGATGGCCGCGTGCCGTTGACCCTGCACCTGCTGTCGCCCGGCGGACGCCCGTTGCAGGTCACCCAGGACCTGCGCAGTTTCTGGGAAAACACCTATGCCGAGGTGAAGAAGGAAATGAAGGGGCGCTACCCGCGCCATCCGTGGCCGGATGACCCGTGGACGGCCACGGCCACGCACCGCGCCAAGCCACGCGGAACCTGAGGGGCGGGGTCGGATCCCATTGCATCGCAATGGGATCCGAGCCCACCCTGCCCGATCCTGAATGGCTGCGGTAGAGTCACGCCACGCGCGACGCCGACTGACATACCGTTTACGGGCAACACGCGACACTGGACTTCGACCCGAGGCAAAGGACCCCCGCATGAGCAAGCTGACCGTAATCACCGACCGCGCTCTGGAGCGCGCCCTGGAACTGGCCCACACGGCCGGCGATGGCCTGAAGAGCGCCGGTGGCAGCCTGCGCAATGCGGACTGGATCAAGACCGGTGCCGCCATCGGCGCGGTAAAGACCGGCGGCAAGGCCGCCACCAAGTTCGTGCGCCGCAACCCGGCGGTGGCCGTGGCCGCTGCAGCGGTGGGTGTGGGCCTGCTCGGCTATGCGCTGTACCGCAAGCAGCAGAAGAAGGCCGCCAATGGCCAGGTGGTGGATGGCCAGGCGCATCGCATCAGTGCACGTGACCGTCGCAATGCCACCGTGGTTGACGAGCACAGCGACATCGGCAGCGACGCCTGAGTTGCCGAGTGGGTCAGACCCCTTCCTGCGGAAGGCCTCTGACCCCATCAGCCTGTGAGGGCCGGACGCCACAAGGCCTCCGGCCCTTTCTGTTTCAGCCGATCTGCCGCCACTGTCCCGGCTGCAGATCGTCCAGCCGGTACGGCCCCATCGATACGCGCACCAGGCGCAGCGTCGGCAGGTTCACCGCTGCGGTCATCCGGCGCACCTGCCGGTTGCGGCCCTCACGGATCGTGATCGCCAGCCAGCTGTCGGGCACGGTCTTGCGGAAGCGCACCGGCGGATCACGTGTCCACAGCGACGGCGCCGGATCGAGGCGCTCGATCTTCGCCGGCAGCGTCGGCCCGTCGTTGAGAACCACGCCGTCGCGCAGCTGTTGCAGCTGCTCATCGCTGGGCGTGCCTTCCACCTGCACCCAGTAGGTCTTGTTGGCCTTGTGCTTCGGGTCGGTCAGCTTGTGCGCCAGCGTGCCGTTGTCGGTCAGCAGCAGCAGGCCCTCGCTGTCATGGTCGAGCCGGCCAGCGGCATACACGCGCGGCGGCAGGCCGAACCCGGCCAGCGTCGGCCGCGGCGGCACGCTGCGGTCGGTGAACTGGCAGAGCACGTTGAAGGGCTTGTTGAAGGCGATCAGCATTGCGGGCACGGCAGGCGGCGGATGGCACATTGTCCCACGCCGCGCCACGCGCCACGTCCCTGTAGTGCCGAGCCCGTGCTCGGCGGCTGTTGTTCCCTGTCGCGCTGCGCGCGATGAGCCGAGCATGGGCTCGGCTCTACAGGGTCAGCGCTGCCCCCTTACGGCTTGATGAAGCGCAGGGTCATGCGGTCGCTTTCGCCGATCGCCTGGTACTTCGCGTCGTCGGCCTTGTCGTGCTGGTTGGTCGGCGGCAGCGTCCACACGCCGTTCGGGTGGTCCTTGGTGTCACGCGGGTTGGCGTTGACCTCGCTGCGCGCATCCAGCTTGAAACCGGCGGTCTCGGCCATCGCGATCACCTGCTGCTGGCCGACATAGCCGGTGTCATCGTCGTCGGCCACGTCGGCCTTGGCGCGATGCTCAACCACGCCCAGCACGCCGCCCGGCTTGAGCACGTTGAAGAAGCCCTGGAACATGCCCTGGGCCTGGCCGGCCTTGCGCCAGTTGTGCACGTTGCGGAAGGTCAGCACCACGTCGGCCGAATTGGCGGGGCCGAACACCGGCTTGGCCGGATCGTAGGCCACCACGGCGGTCTTGCCGAACTGCGCCGGTGCAGCGGCGTACTTCTTTTCCAGGCTGTCGCGGCTGCGTTGCTGGTAATCGCGGCCACGACCTTCGGCCACCGCCATCGGATCGACCACGGCGGCGATGTACTGGCCCTTGTCATGCAGCAGCGGCGCCAGGATTTCCGAGTACCAGCCGTTGCCGGGGGTGATCTCGATGACGGTCTTCTCCGGTGCGACCCTGAAGAACGACAGCGTCTGCGCGGGATGGCGATAGGTGTCGCGCTTGGCATTGTTGGCATCGCGGGTCGGCGCCTTCACCGCCGCATCGATGGCCGGCGAAACCTGGATCTTCGCCGGTGCCACCGAGGCCGGTGCGGCGAATGCGGGAACAGCGGCAAGCAGGGCCGAAGCAAGCAGCAGGCGGCAACCACGCAGGGACGAAGCAGGCATCATCGGAGCGACTCCAGCGGAAGATGCGGCGAGACTAGCAGCCGCAGCGCCCCAGGTGTTCACAAAACGTTATCGACGTGCGCGTTGCGGAACACTGTTTTGTGGCCACCGCCGCAGCACGGTCACACAACGCGCTCTATTCTGGAGCACTTCCCCCAAGGAGTCCGTGTCCATGACGGCAACCCGCGAACTGGGCCGTTCCGGCCTGCATGTACGTCCGCTCGCCTTCGGCGGCAACGTGTTCGGCTGGAGCGCCGATGAAAGGGCCAGCTTCGCCCTGCTCGACGCCTTCGTCGATGCCGGCTTCAACCTGGTCGACACGGCCGATGTGTATTCGGCCTGGGTGCCCGGCAATGCCGGCGGCGAATCGGAAACGCTGATCGGCAAGTGGTTCGCGCGCAGCGGCAAGCGCGACAAGGTGGTGCTGGCGACCAAGGTGGCCAAATGGGCCGAACGCCCCGGCCTGACCCCGGACAACATCAATGCCGCCGTGGAAGATTCGCTGCGCCGGCTGCAGACCGACGTGATCGATCTGTACCAGGCCCACGAGGACGACGAATCCACACCGCTGGAGGCCACGCTGGCCGCCTTCGGTCGCCTGATCGAAGCCGGCAAGGTGCGCGCCATCGGTGCCTCCAACTACAGCGCCACGCGCCTGGCCGATGCGCTGAAGGTGTCCACCGACTACAAGCTGCCGCGTTACGAAACCCTGCAGCCGGAGTACAACCTGTACGACCGTGCCGGCTACGAAAGCGAGCTGGAACCGCTGGTGCAGCGCGAACAGATCGGCGTGATCGGTTACTACGCGTTGGCCAGCGGCTTCCTCAGCGGCAAGTACCGCACGCCGGCCGATGCGGCCAAGAGCCCGGCGCGTGGCGAGACGGTGGTGAAGCGCTATCTCAACCCGCGCGGCCTGCGCATCCTGCAGGCGCTGGATGACGTGGCCAGCAAGCACCGAGCGACCGCCGCGCAGATCGCGCTGGCGTGGCAGATCGCGCGTCCGTCGATCACCGCGCCGATCGTCAGCGCCACCGGCGTCGAGCAGCTGCACGAGCTGCTGGCGGCGGCGAGCCTGTCGCTGAGCGTGCAGGATGTCGCGCAACTGGACGCCGCCAGCACGGAAGCGTGAGACCTGGTAGTGCCGGCCGCTGGCCGGCATTGCACCCATACCGAAGAAAATAATTGAACAAAATGGTTGCGCACGACTAAATCGTGGTTTATCGTGCGCACCTCGTTTCAACAACCACTGGAAACCTCCCTTGAACGCGCATTCCGTCGCCATCGCCAAACTGCTGCCATGCCTGCGCATGGACGTGCTGGTGCGCGCGTTCGGCAAGGAAATCCAGCTGACAACGGCCTGATACCCGCCCTGCGGAGATCGGCCACCCCGATCTCCGAGGCTTGACGACGCCCTCGGAACGCAAGTCCCGGGGGCGTTTTCGTTTGCGTCGACACAAGGACCCGCGATGCCAGAACTGCACCCCGCGCGGCAGCCCGCCACGCACTGACCCAGGTTTTCCCGCCGCGCCGGAGGATTTTCTTCGTGCCAATGGCAACGCCTGGACATTATCTGCATCGCACCCAAACATTATCGCTCGCGATAATGTCGGTGGCCTGCACCCTCGACTACCAACGGTCCCGTTTCAACCACGGGCTGGTGCGCGCGGCGTTGCCGTGGCGTATGCCGGAGGTCGCGGACATGCCATCGCCTGGATCGCCTGCTGGAGGCAGGCGCCGGTTCGCCGGCACGCGGTTCGATTCCGCGCGGTTCACCACTGGATAGCTCAGTAGGGATAGAGCAACGGATCCTGATTCCGTCTGTCGTGGGTTCGACTCCCACTCCAACCACATGACCTTCCACGTCATGACCAGAAGCAACACCCGGGGCGCAAGCCCCAGCGGCCATCGTCGCCGGTCCTGCGAACGCCTCCGGGCGCCACAGGAACGGCAACGGACCGCACGCCGGGCCTCGGCCTGTCACTCCCATTGCCCCGTTCGGCTCCGGTGCTGTCTGCCGGCAGGAAGGGTAGCGAGGGCGATGACGCACCGCAGGCTCCGCGCGCGGACCGTCCGCCGATGGCCGCCCTCTTCCGCCGGCGGCGCAGCGTGTGCCGCCGGCCCTGCCACGACCTGTTCGACCCGGGTCATGGCATTCATTCCATCGGGTCGAATCACCAGAGCCATACAAGGGGAGACTCCCATGTTCTGGACCATCAAGGTCGTGATCGGCGACGGCGAGCGCGGCCTGGTGTATCGCAACCGTCGTTTCCAGCAGATCCTGCTGCCGGGTGTGCATCGCCTGTCGCTGTTCGGCGGCCGCCCGCAGGTGGACATTCACAGCGCATCGAAGGGCGCGGCCTACACCGGCAACGACCAGGACAGCCTGATCGAAGCGCTTGGCGCAACGCTGGACACGCACCTCGTGCTGGCCGACGTCGGCGCCGGGGAGGTCGGCCTGCTGCTGCGCAACGGCCGCATCGACGAGGTCCTGCCGCCGGGCAGCCGCCGTCTGTACTGGCGCGGTTCGGTCGACACCCAGGTGCGCGTGCTGGCGCTGGGTGACGAGCCGTACGTGCCGGTGGAGGTGCAGCAGCGCCTGGGTCAGCTGGGCGTGCTGCCGCGTGTGGCGGTGATCAGCACCGTGCCGAGCGAGTCGGTCGGCCTGCTGTTCATCGATGGCACGCTGCGGCAGACGCTGGGCGCCGGCCTGCACGCATTCTGGAACTTCAACGGCAACGTGTCGGTGGAGCGTGTGGAGCTGCGTACGCGTTCGCTGGACGTGTCCGGCCAGGAGCTGTTGAGCCGCGACAAGGTGACCCTGCGGGTGAACCTGGCCGCGACCGTGCAGGTGGTCGACCCGGTGCGTGCACACCGCACGCTGAGCAATGCCGATGAGTTCATCTATCGGCAGCTGCAGTTCGGCCTGCGCCAGGCGATCGCCGCACGCAGCCTGGACGAGCTGCTGGGTGACAAGGCGGCGCTGGACGGCGAGATCGCCGCCCATGTGCAGGCCGCGATCGAGGGCCACGGTGTACGCCTGCTCGGCGTCGGCATCAAGGACGTGATCCTGCCGGGCGAGATGAAGGAGATCCTCAACGGCGTGGTACTGGCCGAGAAGCAGGCCCAGGCCAGCGTGATCCGTCGCCGCGAGGAGGCCAACGCCACGCGTTCGCAGCTCAACACCGCAAAGCTGATCGAGGACAACCCGGTGCTGATGCGCTTGAAGGAACTGGAGGCGCTGGAGAAGGTCACCGAGAAGATCGACAAGCTCACCGTGTTCGGCGGCCTGGACGGCGTGCTGAAGCAGCTGGTGACGATCAGGTAGGGGGCAGCGGCGGCGCAGGGACGCGCCGCCGGCCCATCAAGGACATTCAACAAGACAATGGACACGCAACAGAACTATCAATGGCTGCACGCCGAGGGGACCACGCCGATCAAGGGCTGGGTCAACGGCGTGCCGCTGGAGGCACAGGCCCACGAGCAGCTGCGCAACATCGCCGCGATCCCGTTTGTCGGGCCGTGGGTGGCGGTGATGCCGGACGTGCACCTGGGCAAGGGCGCGACCGTGGGCTCGGTGATCCCGACCCGCGGTGCGATCATCCCGGCCGCGGTCGGCGTCGACATCGGCTGCGGCATGGCGGCCGTGCGTACCACGCTGCGCGCCAACGACCTGCCCGATGACCTTCGGCAGCTGCGCAACAGCATCGAGCGCAGCATCCCGGTCGGCAATGGGCGCGGCGGCGAGCATCAGCGCATGCCCGACAGCATCCACACCCGGCTGGTGCAGTCCGGGCTGGCCGCCGGGCTGGAGAAGATCAAGGACAGGCATCGGAAGATCCGCACCGACAAGCTCGACCGTCAGCTGGGTACGCTGGGCGGCGGCAATCACTTCATCGAGCTGTGCCTGGACGAGACGGACACGGTGTGGGTGATGCTGCACAGCGGCTCGCGTGGTACCGGCAACCTGATCGGCACCTACTTCATCGAGAAGGCGCGCGAGGAACTGGCACGGCGTGTGCTCGGCTTCCACCTGCCGGACAAGGACCTGGCGTTCTTCATGCAAGGCGAGCCGCTGTTCGACGACTACGTTGAGGCGGTGTCGTGGGCGCAGGACTACGCGCGGCAGAACCGCGAGGCGATGATGTCGCGGGTGCTGGCCGAGATGCGCCACCGCTTGCCGAAGTTCCAGCTGGCGGCAATGGCAGTGAACTGCCACCACAACTACGTGCAGAAGGAAACGCACCACGGGCAGGAACTGCTGGTGACGCGCAAGGGCGCGGTCAGTGCGCGCGAAGGCGAGCTGGGCATCATTCCCGGCAGCATGGGCACGCGTAGCTACATCGTGCGCGGCAAGGGCAACGCGGACAGCTTCCACAGCTGCAGCCACGGTGCCGGCCGGGTGATGAGCCGTGGCGCCGCACGCCAGCAGATCACGCTGGCACAGCATCGCGAAGCCACCGCACATGTGGAATGCCGCAAGGACAGCGGCGTGCTGGACGAGTCACCGGCAGCGTACAAGTCGATCGACGATGTGATGGCAGCGCAGCTGGATCTGGTCGATGTGGTGCATACGCTGCGGCAGGTGCTGTGCGTGAAGGGGTAATGGAACGGTGCCGGCCAAGGCCGGCACCCACCGCGCCCGATTGCGGTGGATCCATGCACTGCGTGGATGAAACAGCGCCGACCAAGGTCGGCACCTACCGGAACACGTGCGTTCAGCGCGGCACGCTGTCCTGGGCCACGAGCGCGTGATGCACGCCGATGCCTGCGCGCACGCCTTCGGCCATGGCCAGGGTGATGTTGCCGACCGTGGTCGCATCGCCGGCGGCGTACACGTTCGGCACCGAAGTCTGCTTCATCGCATCGACCTCGATCAGCACGCCCAACGGGCTCTCCGCCAACGCACAGCCCAGCTGCTGCACGAGCGGCGTCGCCATCGCCTGCGTGGCCGGCACGAACAGCGCGCGTTGCGCGATGCGGCGGCCATCGGCCAACTCCACTTCCAGCCAGGTCGGCTGATCGCCGTGCACAGCCACCACCGGCACCGTCTCGATCTGCACGCCGCGCTGCTGCATGGCGGCGCTCTCTTCGTCGGTGATCGCCAGGCCCTGGCTGAAAAAGGTGACATTGCCCCAGTCGGCAAACAACGGCGCCTTGGCGGCCGACATCGGATGACCGCCGAGCAGGCCGATGGCGCCGCCACCGACTTCATAGCCGTGGCAGTAGGGGCAATGCAGCACGGTGCTGCCCCAGCGCTCGGCCAGGCCCGGCAACACCGGCAGCTGGTCGGCGATGCCGCTGGCCAGCAGCAGCTTGCGCGCCGCCAGCACCTGGCCATCGGCGGTACGCACTTCCACACCGTCGGTGGTGGCATCGGCCTGCACGGCCTCGGCATGGAGCCAGCGCACACTGGGGTAAGCCAGCAGTTGCTGGCGCGCGGTCTTCAGCAGCTCGGCGCCACTGATGCCGTCCAGCCCGAGCACGCCGTGCGAGTGGCTGGCGAAGCGATTGCGCGGTGAACCGGCGTCAATGATCGTGACCGGCCGACGGGCACGCGCGAGGATCAGGCCAGCGGCGATGCCGGCATAGCTGCCGCCGACGATGAGCACATCAGGATTCATGGTGACCTTCCAGGGAGCGATGATGAGCGAGATGACGGGCGAAGTCGGCGCCGAGCTGATCCAGCGTGGTCGCCTGCAGGCGCGCTTCCAGTAGCCGCTGCGCCTCGCGCGCGCCCTCCAGCAGGGCGTTGTTGACCAGCTGCTGGATCGGGCAACCGCGGCCGGCATCGCGCGTACCGACCTGCACCAGCGCGGGCGCCCCGACGGCCAGATAGATGTCGTGCAGGGTGATCGCTGCGGCTTCGCGTGCCAGCTGGCTACCGCCACCGTGGCCGCGCGTGCTGTTCACCAGCCCGGCCTTGTGCATCTGGGCCAACAGGCGGCGGATCACCACCGGGTGCGTCGGCAGGCACGCGGCCAGCTGTTCGGAGGTGCGCGGGCCCTGCTGGCCGACCAGGTGGGCCATCACGTGCAGGGCGTCGGAGAGCGGGTTCGCGGATTTCATGTAACTACCATAGTTACATTTAAATCCCCTGTCGAGAGTCTGCTTTAGTTCCATCTGGACACATTTGTCCTATGAAATGTTTCCTTCACCTCCTTGAACGAAACACGAATGTGATGAGCGTCGCACTTCAGAGGGGATCGAAACCGGTCGATACCGCATCGCCCCTTCCCGAGAGTGCTCCCACATGAATGCGTCCACCCGTGCGCCGCGGCTGCAGTCCAAGCTGCTCGGCGCGGTTTCCGTTGGCTTGGCTGTGGTTCTGCTGTGCGCCCTGGCCGGCCTGGCTTCTGCCTGGTTGAAACTGTCCACCGAAGTTCCGCCCGAGGTCGCGCACAGCCGCGACGCCGAACGCCTGCAGCGCGAGTTCCGCGGCCAGGTGCAGGAATGGAAGAACGTGCTGCTGCGTGGCCACGACGATGCGCTGCGCAAGCTGCACCTGGATGCCTTTGACAGCGAAGGCCGCCTGGTCGAACAGCTGGCCAAGGGTCTGGCCAGCAGCCCCGATGCACGCACGCGCGAACTGGCGCAGGCGTTCACCGGCCTGCACGCGCAGCTGCAGCGCGATTACCACGCCGCGCTGCAGGCCTTCGCCGAAGCCGGCTACGCGCCGGCCGCCGGCGACAATCTGGTGCGCGGCAAGGATCGCCCGGTGGCGAGCGCCCTGGACGCGCTGAGCACGCACGCCACGCAGGTGGCCGAAGCGGCGGTGGCGGCGCGCTCGCAGCAGGCGCGGCAGACCCTGCTGCTGTGCGCGGCGCTGACCGTGCTGGCCGCGGTGCTGCTGCTGATGGGACTGGCCTGGTGGTTGCGACGCGCCGTGGTGCAGCCGGTGCTGGCGGTGGAAGCGGCCGCCCGCGCGGTGGCCGCCGGCGACCTGCAGCACGTGGTGCAGGTGCGCAGCCGCGACGAGATCGGCCGCCTGGCACAGGCCATGCAGGCGGTGCAGTCCACACTGCGCGGCGTACTGGATGCGCAGACCGCGATGGCGCAGGCGCATGAGGCCGGCACCATCAGCCACCGCATGGACGCCAGCGCCTTCCCCGGTGCGTTCGGCACCATGGTGGCCGACAGCAACACGCTGGTCGATGCGCACATCCGGGTGAAAATGCGCGCGATCGCGATCATGGGCCGTTATGCCATCGGCGACCTCAGCCAGGACATGGAGCGCCTGCCCGGCGAGAAGGCGGTGATCACCGAGGCGCTGGATGCGGTCAAGCACAACCTCGGCGCGATCAATGGCGAGATCCGTCGCCTGGCCGAAGCCGCCGCCGCCGGCGACTTCAGCCAGCGTGGCGACAGCGCGCGCTTCGAGCATGACTTCCGCGCGATGGTCGACGGCCTGAACCGCCTGATGCAGACCACCGAGCTGAACCTGGGCGAGGTCTCCAGCATGCTGCGCGCGATTGCCGATGGTCGCCTCGGCGCGCGCATGCATGGCGATTTCCAGGGCGTGTTCGCACGCATTGCCGGCGACGCCAACACCACCGCCGCACAGCTGGCGACCATCGTCACCGACATCAAGCACGCCTCCGGCAACATCCACACCGCTGCTGCGGAAATCGCCGCCGGCAACAACGACCTGTCGCGCCGCACCGAACAACAGGCCGCCAATCTGGAAGAAACCGCCGCTTCGATGGAGGAACTGACCTCCACCGTGCGCCAGAACGCCGAGCACGCACGCCAGGCCAACCAGCTGGCAATCGGCGCGCACAGCGTCGCCTCGCAGGGCGGCAGCGTGGTCGGCCAGGTGGTGGCGACGATGGGCGCGATCGAGACTTCATCACGGCAGATCGCCGAGATCATCAGCGTGATCGATGGCATTGCGTTCCAGACCAACATCCTGGCCTTGAATGCCGCAGTGGAAGCGGCACGCGCGGGCGAGCAGGGCCGTGGCTTTGCCGTGGTGGCCAGCGAAGTGCGCACGCTGGCGCAGCGCTCGGCCGGTGCCGCGAAGGAGATCAAGGCGCTGATCGAAGCCTCGGTGGAACAGGTCGGCCACGGCGCGCAGCGCGTGCGCGAAGCGGGCGGCACCATGGCCGAGATCGTGGCGTCGGTGCAGCGCGTGACCGACATCATGGCCGAGATTTCCGCCGCCTCGCAGGAGCAGAGCGCGGGCATCGAGCAGGTCAGCCAGACGGTGATCCAGATGGATGGCACCACCCAGCAGAACGCCGCGCTGGTGGAAGAAGCCAGTGCCGCCGCGCGCAGCCTGGAACAACAGGCGAACCGCCTGATCGATGCGGTGGATGTGTTCGACCTGTCGAGCACCGCCGCAGCGAAGGACGCGCTGGCGCGCGCGGCCTGAGGGATCCGGTTGCCGGCCAGCGGCCGGCACTACCAGACGGGGTAGCGCCCGACCGTTGGTCGGGCGACGGCAGGATCAGTGCGGACCAACGGTCCGCACCCACCGAAACCTGCGGTAGTGCCGGCCGCTGGCCGGCAACCCAACGACCCGGCCGCAACCCTCAGCGCAGGTAATCGCTCCTGGCCATCGCCTCACCCAGGTAATCCAGGAACGAGCTGATCCGCGCCGACACCGCGGTGTTGCGGTAGTACACCGCGTGGATCGGCTGATACACAGCCAGCGTCTGCGCGGCCAGCACCGGCACCAGCGTGCCGGCGGCACGGTCGCGATCGGTGACGAAATCGGACAGGCAGCTGATGCCCACCCCTTCCACCGCCAGCCGGCGCAGGGTTTCGCCGCTGGATACCGCGATATCCGGGCGTACCAGCAACTGACCGTCGGCATCACCGGTCAACGGCCAACGGTTCAGCGACTCCGGTTCATTGAAGCCCAACAGGGTGTGCTGACCCAGCGCCGCCACACTGGCCGGCTCACCGTGCGTGGCCAGATAGGCCGGGCTGGCGACCAGCTGCAGCCGGCATCGCCCCAGCGAACGCGCATGCAGGGTGGAATCGGTCAGCGGGCCGATGCGGATGGCCAGGTCCGTGCGCCGTTCAAGCAGGTCGATATAGCGCTCGGAGCTGTTCAACTCCAGCTGCACCTCGGGGTAGCGCGCGCGGTAGCCGGACACCAGCGGCGCGATCACGTGCAGCACGAACGGCATCGCCGCATCCACGCGCAGGCGTCCGGCCGGACGCTCGCGGCGTGCGGCCATCTGTTCCTCGGCCGACTCCACCGCGTCGATGATGGCCCGCGCATGGCGCAGGTAGGCCTCACCCTCGGCGGTCAGGTGCAGGCGGCGCGTGGTGCGGGTCAGCAGGGTGGTGCCCAGCTTGTCCTCCAACCGTCCCAGCGCACGGCTCACGCCGGAAGGGGTCTGCCCCAGCTGCTCGGCAGCGGCACTGATCGAGCCACTGTCGATCACGGCGAGGAAGGCCTGCATTTCGTCGAGGGTGGTCTTCATGCCGCCATTATTGACCGACAGGCAAGAGTGATTGGCGTGAAGACCGGTTTTTCCGCAAAGGTGGGCCGCGCACACTGCGCGCCTTCCCTCTCTCTGGAGCCTGCCATGATCCGTGGCATTCCCCTCGCCCTGCTGGCCTTGACCCTCGGTGCCTTCGCCATCGGCACCACCGAGTTCGTCATCGTCGGCCTGATCCCGACCATCGCCGCCGACCTGCAGGTCAGCCTGCCTTCGGCCGGCCTGCTGGTCTCGCTGTACGCACTGGGCGTGGCCATCGGCGCACCGGTGCTGACTGCACTGACCGGCCGCGTGCCGCGCAAGCAGCTGCTGGTGGCGCTGATGGTGCTGTTCACCGTTGGCAACGTCATCGCCTTCCTGGCGCCGGGCTACACCTCGCTGATCGCTGCGCGCATCCTCACCGGCCTGGCCCATGGCGTGTTCTTCTCGATCGGCTCGATCATCGCCACTGCGGTGGTGCCGAAGGAAAAGGCGGCCAGTGCGATCGCCATCATGTTCACCGGCCTGACCGTGGCCCTGGTGACCGGCGTGCCGCTGGGCACCTTCATCGGCCAGCACCTGGGCTGGCGCGCCACCTTCCTGGCTGTGGCCGCGCTGGGCGTGATCGCCCTGCTGGGCGCGCTGCTGTTCGTGCCGCGCAACCTCCCGCAGAGCGTGCCGGCCAGTTTCCGCCAGCAGCTGGCGGTGCTGGCGCAGCCGCGCCTGTTGCTGGTCTATGCGATGACCGCGCTGGGTTACGGCGGTACCTTCCTGGCCTTCACCTACCTGGCGCCGATCCTGCAGGACGTCACCGGCTTCTCGGCCAATGCGGTCAGCCTGGTGCTGCTGGTGTACGGCGTGTCGGTGGCGATCGGCAACCTGTGGGGCGGCCGCCTGGCCGATCGCATGGGCCCGGTGCCGGCGCTGAAGCGCATCTTCGCGCTGCTGGCCATGGTGCTGTTCGTGCTCACCTTCACCGCCTACAACACCTGGCTGATGCTGCTGACGGTGCTGGCGCTGGGCGCGGTGGCATTCGGCAACGTGCCGGGCCTGCAGGTCTACGTGGTCAAGCAGGCGCAGCGCTACGCACCGCAGGCCAGCGACGTGGCCTCGGGCCTGAACATCGCCGCGTTCAACATCGGCATCGCGCTGGGCGCGTCGCTAGGGGGCCTGGTGGTGGAGCATATCGGCCTGATGCATACGCCGTGGCTGGGCGCGCTGGTGGTGGTGGGCGCGTATGCACTGACCGTGCTGAGCGGCCGCCTGGACCGTCGCGACGGTATCGATGACCGTGCCGAGGGCATTGCCGTGGCCGCACATTGATTCATGCAATGCAGCGTTGCCGGCATGCATACGGCACCTGTCCTACCCTCTTCCTTCTGCGACGCCCTCCCCCTTTGGAGCTTCACATGACTGTCCCCGCTTTTGGTCTCGGCACCTTCCGCCTGAAGGACCAGACCGTGATCGACTCGGTGCGCAATGCGCTGGACGTCGGCTACCGCGCCATTGATACCGCACAGATCTACGGCAACGAAGCCGAAGTCGGCCAGGCCATCGCCGAGTCCGGCGTGCCGCGTGATGATCTGTACCTGACCACCAAGGTGTGGATCACCGAGTTCAAGCGCGATGCGCTGCTGGCCAGCCTGCGTACCAGCCTGGAAAAGCTGCGCACCGACCGCGTCGATCTGGCGCTGATCCATTGGCCGTCGCCGAACGACAAGGTCGACGTGCCGATGGAGGAGTACCTGCCGGCGCTGGCCGAAGCCAAGGCGCAGGGCCTGACCCGCGCGATCGGCATTTCCAACTTCACCATCGCCCAGACCCGCAAGGCGATCGAGATCCTCGGTGCCGAGGCGATCACCACCAACCAGATCGAAATCCACCCGTACCTGCAGAACCGCCTGCTGGTGAAGTTCCTGCAGGACAACGGCATCCACATCACCGCCTACATGAGCCTGGCCTATGGCGAGGTGATCAAGGACCCGGTGATCCAGGCCATCGCCGGCCGCCACCAGGCCACGCCGGCACAGATCGCGCTGGCCTGGGCATTGCAGCAGGGTTACTCGGTCATTCCGTCTTCGACCAAGCGCGAGAACCTGGCCAGCAACCTGGAAGCGGCCGCGATCCGCCTGACCGACGAAGACATGGCGCAGATCGCCAAGCTTGATCGAGGGCACCGGCTGGCCAACCCGGAAGGCATTGCGCCGGCCTGGGACTGAAGAGCAGCCGCCGGGCATGGCCCGGCGGATCCATCAGGCCTGCAGCAACCATCCACGCATTGCCGCGCTGACTTCTTCAGGCTTCTCCATCGGCGCCAGGTGCCCGCAATCGGGCACCACCACCAGCTGCGAATGTGGCACCAGCGCGTGCATTTCCTCGCTCACCGCCAGCGGCGTGATGCGGTCGTTGGCACCGCACACGATCAGCAGCCGATCGCGGTAACCGGCCAGCACGTCATGGCCATCGCGCCGCTCCAACGCACTCTGGCGCAGGAACACCTCCGCGCCCAGGCGGGCAGTCATGTCGCGCACGCGCTGCACCAGCACGTAGTCGTCCAGCCGCGAGGCATCGATGTAGCTGCGCATCAGCGCATCGCCGAAGCCATGGAACCTGCCCGGCAGGCGCACGCTGGCGCGCTGGCTGCGGCGCTGTTCGGCACGCTCCGGTGAATCGGCATGGATCGAGGTATCGATCAACGCCAGCTGCATCACCCGTTCCGGTGCAATGCGCAGGATCTGCTGGGCGACGAAACCACCCAGCGAGAAGCCCGCCAGCGCGAAGCGTTGCGGCGCCTGTGCCAGCACATCCTCGGCCACCGCCTGCAGGGTCTCGCCACGGGTCTGGTCGCCCACCGTGCAGTCGGCGATATCGGCCAGGTCGGCCAGCTGCGCACGCCACAGCTCGGCATCGTTGAGCAGGCCGGGGAGCAGCAACAGAGGGATGCGGTCGGTCATGGCGCCATTGTCGCGCCAGCGGGGTGACGGAACCATGCCGCAACGGGTGATTGCACGGTAGAGTCGAGCTTGCTCGACGCTACGAAAAGCCCAGAGCGGTCGAGCACGGCTCGACTCTGCAGAAGGCACCCACACGGACGCGACCATGGCAGATCCCTACAACAGCAGCCCCACCTCCCCGCCCGCCCTGCGTTTCGACGACGCGCTGGTCACCACCGCCTTCGAGCTGCCCGGCCATCGGGTGGTGCGCAACCTGGGCGTGGTGCGCGGCATCACCGTGCGTTCGCGCTCGATCGTCGGCAATTTCCTTGGCGGCATCCAGACCCTGTTTGGCGGCAACATCACCATCTACACCGAGCTGTGCGAGCAGGCGCGCGAGGAAACCTACCGCGACATGGTCAAGCACGCGCGGCAGCTGGGCGCCAACGCGATCATCGGCATGCGCTACGACGCCACCGATGTGATGACCGGGCTGACCGAGGTGCTGTGCTACGGCACGGCGGTGGTGGTGGAGCCGCTGCGTTGAGGTGATCGCCGGGCATGGCCCGGCGCTACCGATGGGCGGCGATCACGCCACCGGGGGGACATCGGGCACTTCGACCTGCTGCACCGGCAGGGTCACCACCATCACCGTCGGGTCGTCCGGGTCGAGTCGGGTCTTGAAGCCCAGGCTCTGACACATCGCCAGCATGGTGCTGTTCTCGCGCAGCACCTGGCCTTCGACCACATCCAGGCCCAGCCACTTGGCGTACTCGATCATGATCGCCATCAGCCGCCAACCGATGCCGTGGCCCTTCAGGTCCGAGCGGATCAGGATGCCGTACTCCCCACGGTGGTAATCGGCATCGGCGTGCAGGCGCACCGCGCCGAGCATTTCGCCGCTGCGTGGTTCGATCGCCACCAGCGCGATCGAGCGCGCATAGTCGAGCTGGGTCAGGCGTGCGATGAACTCGTGACTGAAGTGCTTCACCGACTGGAAGAAGCGCAGGCGCAGATCCTCATCGCTGACCCGGGCGAAGAATGCGCGGAACAGTGCATCGTCTTCCGGCCGCACCGGGCGCACGAAGGCACGGCCGCCATCGGACAGTTCGATGGTGCGCTCCCACTCCTTCGGGTACGGGAACACCGAGAAGCGCGGATGGCCGCGGCCCTTGTGCAGGATGCGCGAGGGTGCCACCGCTACACGCGCGTCAAGGGCGAGGATGCCCTTGCTGTCGACCAGCAGTGGGTTGATGTCCAGCGTGCGCACTTCGGGAATATCGGCGGCCAGCTGTGCCAGCTTCACCAGCGCCAGGGCCAGCGCGCGCTCGTCGGCAGCCGGCACATCGCCATACGCCTTGAGGATGCGCGAGGCGCGGGTCTGACCGATCAGCTCATGGGCCAGGCGCAGATCCAGCGGCGGCAGCGCCAGTGCCTTGTCGTTGATCACTTCCACCGCCGTGCCGCCACGGCCGACCACGATCACCGGGCCGAACGTGGCGTCATCTGCGATGCCGACGATGATCTCGCGCGCCTTGGGTCGGACGATGGTTGGCTGCACCAGCAGGCCATCGATGCGCGCGTCCGGCCGCAGCTGTCGCGCGCGCGACAGGATCGCGTTGGCCGCGCTCTGCACCGCCGGCAGCGTGGCCAGGTTCAGGCGCACGCCATCGACCTGCGACTTGTGCGGAATGTCTGGTGACAGGATCTTCAGCGCCACGCTGGCACCACGCTCCAGCAGCGGTTGCGCCAGATCCATGGCCTCGTGCGCATCGCGCGCGTGCATCACCGGCGCCGACGGAATGCCGTAGGCCTTGAGCAGTTCGTGGGTGGCCAGCGGGTCCAGCCACTGCTGGCCGTTGGCCAGCGCCGCATCGACCAGCGCGCGTGCCGCCGCCGCGTCGACACTGAAGTCCTGCGGCAGGCTGGGCGGCGTTTCCATCAGCGCGTTCTGCGCCTCGCGGTAACGCACCAGATGCTGGAAGCCACGTACGGCCTCGGCCTCGGTGGGATAGGTCGGCACCCGCGCCGCGTTGAGCGTGGCGGTGGCCTGGTCATCGTTGCCCAGCCACACCGCGAACACCGGCTTGTCGCGGTGGTGACGCGGGCGCAGGCCGAGCGTGCGGGTCAGTGCCTGTGCGGCGTCGGCCGATGAGGTGAACGCGGTCGGCACGTTGACCACCATCACCGCATCGTTCTCGTTGTCGGCCAGCAGCGCCTCGATCGCCGCGGCGTAACGCTCACCGTCGGCATCGACCACGATGTCGACCGGATTGCTGCGCGACCAGCCCTGTGGCAGCACCTTGTCCAGGGTTTCCACGGTGCTGTCGGAAAGCTGTGCCAGGGTACCGCGCAGCGCCACCAGCTGGTCGACGGCGAGCCGGCCGACACCGCCGCCGTTGCTGAGAATGGCCAGGCGGCGGCCGGGGAACGTGCCCAGCCGGCCCAGCGATTCGGCGGCGGTGAACAGTTCGTCCAGCGCGCCCACGCGCAGCAGGCCGGCGCGGTTGAACGCGGCGCCGTACACATCATCGGCGCGCGCCAGTGCCTGCACATGGGTATCGCGGCTGCCCGGCTGCACGCGCTCGGCGCGACCGGATTTCACCACCACCACCGGCTTGGCGCGCGCGGCGGCACGTGCGGCCGACATGAACTTGCGTGCGTCCTTGATCTGCTCGACGTACAGCAGGATGGCGCGCGTGCGGTAGTCGGTGGCGAAGTAGTCGAGCAGGTCGCCGAAGTCGACGTCCAGCGTGTCACCCAGCGACACCACGGCAGAAAAACCGACCGAGCGCGCCACACCCCACTCCACCAGCGCAGCGGCAATGGCCGAGGATTCGGAGATCAACGCGAGGTCGCCGGCCTGCGGGAAATGCGCGGCGATGCTGGCGTTGAGGCGTGCGTGTGGCGCGATCACGCCCAGGCAGTGCGGGCCGAGGATGCGCAGGCCGTGCTTGCGCGCCACCGCCGCCACCTGCGCCGACAGCGAGTCCGGGCCTTCACCCAGGTGCGCGGTGAGGATGATCGCGGCCTGCACGCCACGCTCGGCGGCGGTACGCACCACCTGCGGCACGATCGCCGCCGGTGCGGTGATCACCACCAGGTCCGGCACCCAGTCCAGGTCCTTCAGCCGCTTGACCGTGCGGATGCCATCAATCTCGGCATGCCGCGGGTTGATCCACGCCACCTTGCCGGGGAAGCCGGTGCCGCGCAGGTTGCGCATCACCGCGCGGCCGGCCGAGCGCTCACGCGGGCTGCCGCCGATCACCGCGACCGACTGCGGACGGAACACGGACTGCAGGTGGTAGGTACTCATGCGCCTACGGTAACCAAATTCCATGGCGATGGGGTCAGATCCCTTGCCTCAGGAAAGGGCTCTGACCCCCGCGTGACCGTGGCGCGAGCCCACCAAGGTGGGCACCTACCAGAGCAGTTACAGCAGGGTGCCGTGCAGGATCAGCGCGGCGATGCTGAAATAGATCACCAGTCCGGTCACGTCCACCAGGGTGGCCACGAACGGGGCCGAGGCGCTGGCCGGGTCGAAGCCGAGGCGCTTGAGGATGAACGGCAGCATCGAGCCGGACAGCGAGCCGAAGGTAACGATGCCGACCAGTGCCGCACCGATGGTGATCGCCAGCAGGATCCAGTGTTCACCGTAGTCATGCAGGCCACCGAGCTGCCAGATCACGATGCGCACGATCGCCAGGCAGCCGAGAATCGCACCCAGCACCATGCCGGTCGGGATCTCGCGGATGGCGACCTTCCACCAGTCGCGCAGGCGCAGTTCGCGCAGCGCCAGGCTGCGGATCAGCAGCGAGGTGGCCTGCGAGCCGGAGTTGCCACCCGAACTCATGATCAACGGAATGAACAGGGTCAGCACCACCGCGCGGGCCAGTTCGTCTTCGTAGTGCTGCATCGCGCTGGCGGTCAGCATCTCGCCCAGGAACAGCACGCTCAGCCAGCCGGCACGCTTGCGCAGCATCTCGAAGAAGCCGATCTGCATGTAGGGCTTGTCCAGCGCTTCCATGCCGCCGAACTTGTGTGCGTCCTCGGTGGATTCCTCGATCAGCGCATCCAGTACGTCATCGACGGTGACGATGCCGAGCATCTGCTGCTGCGCATCGACCACCGGAATCGCCAGCAGGTCGTGGCGGCGGATCAGTCGCGCCACTTCTTCCTGGTCCATCAGCGCGTCCACCGTCACCGGCGGATTGACTTGGGCCACGTCCAGGATCGACTCCTCCGGCAGGCCGGTGATCAACCGGCGCATGGTCACCACCTGCTGCAGCTGCTGGGTAGCCGGGTCCAGCACGTAGATCGCGTACACCGTCTCACGGGTGCGCTCGACCTGGCGGATGTGCTGCAGGGTCTGCGCCACGGTCCAGCTGGCGGGCACCGCCACGTACTCGGTGGTCATCAGCGCACCGGCGGTGTTGGGCGGGTAGCTGAGCAGCTTCTGGATGGCCTGGCGGGCGTCGGTGCCGAGCAGCGGGATCAGCCGCGCGCGCTCGTCCTCGTCCAGCTCGTGGACGATGTCGGTGGCGCGGTCGTCAGCCATCAGCCCGAGCAGGGCAGCGGCGCGGGCCGGCGGCAGCACCGCCACCAGCTCGCCGCTGCGCTGCAGCTCGGGGGCTTCCAGCATCTTCACCGCACGCGGCAACGGCAGCGCCGCCAGCGTGTCGGCGGCGCGGGTCAGCTCCAGCGTATTGAGAAACTCCACCGCGTCGGCGGTGTTGCAGTTCGCCAGCGGTGCGGCCAGGGCAGCGGCATCGGCCACCGGGCGCAGCAATTGCTTCTGGTTCATCGGTTGTGCCTTGTGGGGGTGCGACCTCGCGCAACGCCAACGCAGGCAAACCGTCCCGATGTCAGGCGGTGGCCATCGCTGGCGTCGAACGAGGTCGACTTCTACTGTCGCTGGACATGGGTTGGGGACTCCGGGATGGGTGTACTGCCTGACACGCTCGACAACGGCGGGGCCGGCAGCGGCGGGCAGTCTGGACCTGCCGGCACGCCCGGTCAACCCTGGCCCGGGCGGCCGGCCAGGCGCCCCTGGGGTCAGGGCCGCTTGCTGCGCGAGGGGATGCGACCCCCGGCATGCGCGCATAATGAAGGGGCGGCCTGCACGGCCGCGCTCCCCCGGACGAACGCAGCACAGGCCCCCGCGATGACCAGGTATTCCCATGCATAGCGGTGGTCTGGAACTGGCTCTGGTGCTGCTGCTGGCGGCGGTGATCGCCGTGCCGGTGTTCAAGAAATTCGGCTTCGGCGCGGTGCTGGGCTATCTGGCCGCTGGCGTGGTGCTGGGGCCGGACGGGCTGGGCTTCGTGCAGGACGCCGACCGCATCCTTGGCGCGGCCGAAATCGGCGTGGTGATGCTGCTGTTCGTGATCGGCCTGGAACTATCGCCGGCACGCCTGAAGGTGATGCGGCGCTCGGTATTTGGTGCCGGTGCGGCGCAGGTGGCGCTGTCCGGGCTGGTGCTGGGCGGCCTGCTGCTGCTCGACCATTTCCAATGGAAGAGCGCGCTTGTGGTAGGCGTAGCGCTGGCCCTGTCGTCCACCGCGGTCGGCCTGCAGCTGCTGTCCGAACACAAGGCGATCAACAGCGACCATGGCCGCCTCGGCTTCGCCATCCTGCTGTTCCAGGACCTGATCGCGATCCCCCTGCTGGCGGCCATCCCGCTGCTGGGCGGGGTGAAGAACGAGACCCTGCGCTGGGAGGACGCGGCAGTGGCGCTGGGCGCGCTTGCGGTGGTGATCCTGTGCGGGCGGCCGGTGCTGCGCCGGGTGTTCAGCACCATCGCGCGTACCCGCAGCCCCGAGGTGTTCACCGCCACCGCGCTGCTGGTGGTGCTGGGCACCGCCTGGTTCATGCAGGAGGCCGGCCTCAGCCCCAGCCTCGGCGCGTTCCTGGCCGGCGTGCTGCTGTCCGACTCGGAGTTCCGGCACGAGCTGGAATCGCAGATCGAACCGTTCAAGGGCCTGCTGCTGGGCCTGTTCTTCATCGCGGTGGGGATGGGCATCGACCTGGACCGCATCGCCGCCGAACCGTGGATGATCGCCGGAGGCGTCGGCATCCTGCTGGTGGTCAAGTTCGGCCTGCTGTACGCGGTCGGCCGCGTCGCCCGGCTCAGTTCGCGGCAGTCGCTGCTGCTGGGCAGCGTGCTGTGGCTGGGCGGTGAGTTCGCGTTCGTGGTGTTCAACGAGGCGCAGCGCGCGCACCTGCTGGGCAACGCCAACCACGACCGGCTGGTGGCCATCGTCGGCCTGTCGATGGCGATCACGCCGCTGTTGATGATCGCGCTGCTGAAACTGCTCGGCCAGGAGAAGGCCGCGCCGCGCGAGCCGGCCGACGCCGACAAGGTGGCGCCGGACAACCGGCCCAAGGTGCTGATCGCCGGCATGGGCCGCTTCGGCCAGGTGATCGCGCGCCTGCTGACCGCGCAGAAGGTGCCATTCGTGGCGCTGGAGGCGAACCCGGACACCGTGGCCGACCTGCGTCGCTTCGGCAACCAGCTGTACTACGGCGACCCGACCCGGCCGGAGATGCTGCGTGCGGCCGGCGGCGAGCACATCGACGTGTTCGTGATCACCGTCGATGACCCGGAAACCAACCTGCGTGCGGTGCGCATGGTGCGCCGGCTGTACCCGGACGCGACGGTGCTGGCGCGTGCGCGCAACCGCCAGCATGCGTGGCGATTGATGGACATGTCGGCCGAGCCGTTCCGCGAAGTGTTCGGCACCAGCCTGGAGATGAGCGGGCGCGTGCTGACCGCACTGGGTATTGCGCCGAACGTGGCCGAGCGCCACGTGCAGCGTTTCCGCGAGCACGACGAACAGCTGCTGCGCGACCAGTACCTGGTCTACGACGACGAGGCGGCGGTGATCCAGACCTCGCGTGATGCACGCAACGACCTGATGCACCTGTTCGAGGCCGACGCGGAAAGCGACGACAACAAGGAGCGCTGACGGCACCCATCCGATGGATGACGGACCCGGTAGTGCCGGCCGCTGGCCGGCAACCTGGGGATTGCGCGGGTTTCGTGAAGTTGCCGGCCAGCGGCCGGCACTACTCTCTCTGCTGGATCAGCCGTTGTCGCGCAGGAACCGGGCCATCGACGAGACGCCCGGCACACGCGGTTCAAACTCGCCGGCCACATCGATGAAACCACGCATCACCGCGATCTCGCGCGGGCTGCGGTTGAGGCTGTCGCGCACTTCCGGATCGGCACCGGCGCGCAGCAGGCGCTGCACCAGCAGCGGCAGGCCATGCAGGGCGGCCAGGTGCAGTGGGCCGAAGCCACGCGGATCACGTACCTCCAGGCTCACCTCTTCATCGAGCAGGCGCTCCACCGCCGCCATCACCACCTGCTCATCGCAGGCGGTGCCCGGTTCGGCGCGCGCGCCCAGCAGCAGCAGCAACGGCGTGACCGAACCGGCGGCGGCCTGGTCCGGTTCGGCACCGGCCAGCAACAGGGTGTCGAGCAAGGCGAGCAGGCGCGAGCGGTCACGGGCACTGAAGCCGTACAGCGCGGCGCAGTGCAACGGGCCCAGCTGCTGCGCATCGCCGGCATGCACGTCGGCACCGGCGGTCAGCAGGCGCGCAACGATGTCCGGCAGGCCCAGCGCCGAGGCCAGCATCAGCACGGTCACCCCACCCGGCAGGCGGTGTTCCAGTTTGGCGCCGGCGTCGAGCAGGGCCGAGACGATATCCACCTGGCGCATGCTGACCGCCGCCGACAGCGGCGTGGCACCACTGGCCGCCGCGTGCTGCGGATCGGCACCGCGTGCCAGCAGCAGGTCGGTCACCGCCAGATGGCCACCGCCGGCCGCGCGCAGCAGCGCGGTGCAGCCCTGCGCATCGACGGCATCGACGGCGAAGCCCAGATCGATCAGGCGGCGCACTGCATCGACGTCACCGGCCATTGCGGCAGCCGGCAGATCGGCCTCGCGCAGGGTGCGGCGCGGCAACGGCCACACCCGCCAGTCCAGCCAGTCGGCCAGATCGCGGCGGCCAATCGACAGCGCCACACCCAGTGGCGTCTGGCCATCGGCGGCGCGGGCTTCCGGCGAGGCACCGTGCTGCACCAGCAGCTTCAGCGCGCCTTCGCGGGCCAGCGCGGTGGCCAGATGTAGCGCGGTCATGCCGTGGCTGTCGCGCGCCTCGCGATCGACACCGGCCTTGAGCAGTGCCTGCTGCAGGCGCAGCCAACCCAGGCGCACCGCCAGCGACAGCGGCGGATCACCGGCCGGCGAGGCCGCGAACGGGTCGGCGCCGCGTTCCAGCAATTCCAGCGCCAGCTGTTCCAGGCCACGCGCCGCCTGATCATGCTGCGCGCAGGCGGCGAGGAAGCGCGCAAGGCCACCGCGACCGGCCGGCGACAGGCCACGCTGCAGCATCACCTGCAGCGCCGGCACGGCATCGATACCGCGCGAGAGCAGCGCGAACATCGGCGTGTCCGAGCAGGCATCACGTACGTAGGGATCGGCACCGTGGGCCAGCAGCCAGTCGACCGCGCGCGGCTCCAGCGCCAGTTCCGGATCGAGCAGCAGCCCGCCCAGTTCTTCCGGCTGGCACAGCTTGGCCAGTGCGGCCATGCCGTCGGTGTTGCCGAAGCCCAGCGCTTCGCGCAGCAGGGTCAGCGGCGGGCGGTCCGGCAACAGGCCACTGGCAGCGGCCGCGTCGCCGCGCTCGGCCAGGCCGTCGCTGACCGCAGCCGGCAACGGATAGGACGGATCCAGCAACGCGACGATCGCCCAGCGGCCCGCTTCGGCGGCGTAGTCCACCGCCCGGCGGCCGACCGGATCGGCGGCGTCGGCGGCGATGCCCAGTTCCACCAGGCGCTTGATCAGCAACGGCGAAACATCCTCGGCCATCGCGGCCAGCTGCACGGCATTGCGGCCCTCGCCATCGACCGCGACCAGGTCGGGCTTGTGTGGCAGCAGATGTTCGACCACGGCGGCGCGGCCGGCGCGGGCGGCTTCCAGCCACGGCGTGCGGCCCAGCGCATCGCGCGCTTCCAGATTGGCGCCGGCGCCGAGCAGCACGCCGATGATTTCAACGTGGCCGGCCAATGCTGCCTCGTGCAGCGCGCTGCGGCGCTGGCGGTCGCGAGCGTCGGCGCGTGCCTTGTGCTTGAGCAGCAGCTGTACGCCGGCCGGGTCATCGTCTTCGGTGGCCGCGGCGGCGAGCAGTACCGGGGTACCGTCGGCCGGCTCGCTGCGGGCACCACGTTCAAGCAGGAAGCGCGCCAGGCGCCAGTTGCCGACCTGGCAGGCCACCGCCAACGGCGACCAGCCATCGTGGTTCAGTGCATCGACTTCGGCAGCGGCATCGCGCAGCAGCGCGGCCACGCCCGGGTCGGAACTGCGTGCGGCATGGTGCAACGGGGTGTTGCCATCGCTGTCGACGGCGCGCGAATCGGCGCCGTTGGCGAGCAGGGTCATCACCGCCTCGGGGCGGCCATGCCAGCTGTCACGGGTGGCTGCCAGCAGCGGTGTCATGCCACGGTGCGGCGCATTCACATCGACGCCGCGGGCGATCAGTTCGCGCAGCAGGCGCAGGTCCGGCAGCACGGCCGCCAACACCGCCAGGCTGCGCTGGTCGCGCCAGTTCGGGTCGGGCAACGCATAGGGATCGGCACCGGCCTGCAGCAACTGCAGGCCGCGATCGATGCGGCCATGGCGGGCGGCCTCGTACAGCGCCGGCGTCAGTTCCTGCGGTGCCAGTGCTTCCAGCGGCGCGGTTTCGGCCGCTGCGGAGAACAGCGGTTCGTGCTCGTTGCTGGACGTGGCCAGCGCGCCCGGACGCAGCGAGACCAACGGCGCAGGCGCGACCCGCTGCAACAGCAGATGCAGCAGCGGCGACAGCAGCACCACCGCCAGCGCGGCCGGCCAACGTGCGCCTTCCGGCAGCAGGCCCGGCCATGCCGGCAACACCACCAGCGCGGCCAGTGCGATCACCAGCGCCGCCACACCGAGGCCGCGCCAGGCGGTCAGGTCGCGCCCGGCCAGCGCCTGCCAATGCTGGGCCAGGCTGCCATCCAGGCGTTCGACATCGTTCCACAGCGGCCAGGTGCGCCAGGCCGCCAGCAGGCCGGCACTGACCAGCACGCTCAGGCCCAGCACGGCGGCCAGGCTGCCGCTGTCACGCAGCGCCGCCAGCGGCCAGGCCAGCAACAGTGCCAGCAACACCGGCGCGGCCGACCACAGCGCCAGCAGCGCCGGCAGGTCCTGGCGTGCCACCGCCTTCAGCGGCAGCAGCGCGCGGCTGCGCCGCCACCACGAAACGCCCAGCGCGAACGCCGGCTGTGACAACGCGGCCAGGATCGCCCCGGCAATGCCGCCCACGGCGGCACCCAGCGCCAGCACGGCGCCCACGGCGAAGGCGATCGACAGGGCGCGCGGACGGGAGAGGTCAGTCATAGTGGCGCGGCATCAGGCTGGCCACCGACGGCGGCACCTGCAGATAGAAGCCACGCTCGCTCATTTCGCTGCGCACCTTGTCCGGGTCAGCCTGGGCCAGGCGGCGCTGGGCATCCAGGGCCACATCCAGGACGAAGGTGAGCGTGCCCAGCGAGCGGAGCAGCGGCGAAGGCAGCGCGCTGAAATCATCGCGTCGGGGAACGTAGACGTAGGTGTCCGGCTTGAGTTGGCTTTTATAGACGTAGGCGTGCATGTCCACGGGACGATAACCCGGGAAGAGCCGTGATTGTGTCGGAAAGCCGACACCGGGGAAAGCCGTCAGCCGAGGATGGCGGCGCGATCGACGGTGTTTCCCCGGCAGGGTTCAGCAATGTGGCGGCGGCGTTCAGGCAACGCCACGCGCTCAGTTGGCCGCGATCTCTTCGGTCATCAGCGGATCGAGCGTGGGGTTTTCCAGCCAGCGCGCCACATCGCCGCCCAGTGCCTCGGCCACCCGCTTCAGGGTGGTGCAGGCGCGGAAGGTGAAGGGCCGGCTGGTGGTGCGCTTGAAACTGAAATTGCCGACCACGCGGCCATCTTCCTTCAGTTCGCCATAGATGCGCCCCCACTTCGGCCCTGAAATGGCGCCCCCGCCGGCGGCGTGCGCCTTGGTCACAACGATGTCCAGGCGGCGTCCAGCGTCTTCGCCGGGTGCGGCAACCACCACCCGGCCACCGGCATGGCGCACGATGCTGCTGCTCAGGTCGCGGCCGAATTCGCATTCCTGCCGGATCAGCTCGCCGCCGACCTCGGCCCGGTACGGTACCTCGGCGGCAATGCGGATGGGTGTTGCATCGGCGGCGTGCGCGGACCGTGCAGGCACGCAGCAGAAAGCCGCGGCAAGGGCCGCGACGAGCATCGATTTCATGGTGTCCCCCTGTGGACGGCATCCCCGACCGGCGGTCGGGGATGGCGATGGCTTACTTGACCTTGGCGTAGGTGCCCTTCAGCGCCACACCGGCGACAAAGGTGCCGGCCCAGCACTCATAGTTGGTGCTGCTCTTGAACTCGTTCTTCTTGTAGTAGCTGACGATGTCGACCACGGCGTTGGCGCCGCGCGACCTGGCGCCATCCTGCAGCGCGCGCAGCGCCGACAGCGCGACCCAGCGGCAGGCCTCGGCATCGCTCTTGTTGGCGGCGTTGGTCTTCTTGTTGGTCACGTCTTCGCCCAGGCGCTGCTGCACGCTGACCGGCTGGCCGGCCAGGTAGAAGCGCACGCTGCCGTCGATGCCGGCGTCCTTGGCGGCCTGCGAGCTGACCAGTTCCTGCAGGGACTGCTCGACGCGGGTATCGCGTGCGGAGGCGGTGGAGCTCAGGGCCAGCAGCGCGGTGGCAGCGGCGATCATCAGGGTACGGCGCATCGAAACATCTCCTTGTCGAGGGTGCGGGGTAACGGGAACGGTGCGGTGACGCGGTGGATCATTCGCGCCAGCGGCGGAACACCAGCGAGGTGTTGATGCCGCCGAAGGCGAAATTGTTGCTCATCACGTACTCGGCCTGCAGTTCGCGGCCCGGGCCGGTGATGAAGTCCAGCTGGCCGCAGCGCGGGTCGACCTCGGCCAGGTTCAGCGTGGGCGCAAACCAGCCGGCACGCATCATCTCGATGCTCAGCCAGGCCTCGAACGCACCACAGGCGCCGAGCATGTGGCCGACATAGCTCTTCAGCGAGCTGATCGGCACGCGGCTGCCGAACACCTGCGCGGTGGCCTGGGTCTCGGCGATGTCGCCGTGGTCGGTGGCCGTACCGTGGGCGTTGACGTAGTCGATCTGCGCCGCATCCAGGCCGGCATCTTCCAGCGCCAGGCGCATCGCCTGGGCCATGGTGTCGGCGCTGGGCTGGGTGACGTGCTGGCCATCGCTGTTGGTGCCGTAGCCGACCACCTCGGCGAGAATGGTGGCGCCGCGCGCCTGTGCATGTTCCAGGTCTTCCAGGATCAGCGTGCAGGCGCCTTCGCCCAGCACCAGGCCATCGCGGTCGGCATCGAACGGGCGCGGCGTGCTCTGCGGTGCATCGTTGCGCACGCTGGTGGCGAACAGGGTGTCGAACACCGCCGCAGCGGTGGCATCGAGCTGCTCGGCGCCACCGGCCACCATCACCGTCTGCTTGCCGCTGCGGATCGCTTCATAGGCCGCGCCCACGCCCTGGCTGCCCGAGGTGCAGGCGCTGGAGGTGGTGTAGACACGCCCGGACAGGCCGAAGAACACGCCGATGTTGACCGGCGCGGTATGGCTCATCATCTTCAGGTAGGTGGTGGCGCTGATGCCCTCGGTGGTGAACTCGTTGAGCATGCGCCCGAATTCGCCGGTGGCCTCGTCGCTGCCGGATGAGGAACCGTAGGCCACGCCGGTACGACCACTGCGCAGCACCGGATGTTCGTGCAGGCCGGCCTCGCGCAACGCCACTTCGGTGGCGCGCACCGACATGATCGCGACCTTGCCCATCGAACGGGTGGTCTTGCGGTTGTAGTTGGGTGGCAGTTCAAAGTCCTGTGCCGGTGCGGCCAGCTTGGTGTTCAGCCCGGCATAGACGTCCCATTCGGGCATCGCGCGCACCGCGTTGCGGCAGCTGCGCAGGTGCGCCTCGATGGTCGGCCAGTCATGGCCAAGCGGACTGATCGCGGACGCACCGGTCACCACCACGCGACGATCGGCGGCCATCAGAGCATGCCTCCATTCACCGAGATCACCTGGCGGGTGATGTAGCCGGCCGGTTCGGACAGCAGGAACGCCACCGTGGCCGCCACTTCGTCGGGACGGCCGACGCGGCCGGCGGGAATCAGCTTGAGCGCGTGTTCAACCACTTCGTCGTTGAGCATTTCGGTCTCGATCAGGCCCGGGGCCACGCAGTTGACGGTGATCTGGCGGCTGGCCAGTTCCAGCGCCAGCGCCTTGGTGGCACCGATGATGCCGGCCTTGGCGGCGCTGTAGTTGACCTGCCCGCGGTTGCCGGCCAGGCCGGACACCGACGACAGGGTGACGATGCGGCCCGGCTTGCGCCGCCGCACCATCGGCATGATCAACGGGTGCAGCACGTTGTAGAAGCCATCCAGATTGGTGTGGATGACCTGGTCCCAATCGTCCGCCGACAGTGCCGGGAAGGCGCCATCGCGGGCGATGCCGGCATTGCAGACCACGCCGTAGTACGCGCCGTGCGCTTCCACATCGGCCTCCAGCGCGGCGCGTGCGGCCTCGCGGTCGGCCACGTCGAAAACCAGCACGCGGGCCTGCGGGCCCAGTGCCTGGATCTCGGCCACCACGGCCTGTGCCTCGTCCACGCGACTGCGGCAATGCACCACCACGTCGAAGCCATCACGCGCGATGCGCAGCGCGATGGCCCGGCCGATGCCCCGGCTGGCGCCGGTCACCAGCACGCTTCGATTCCCTGTCATGCCTGTCCACTCTCCAGATAGGCCATCGCGTCGGCCGGTTCGAACACCGACACGTTGGCTGTCGCCCATTCGTCCTCGCCTGCCAGGATGCGGCAGGCGAACATCCCCAATCCATTGTCACCCAACAGCTCGCAGCGCGCCTGTACGCGCAGGCGGGTGCCACTGGGGAAGCCACTGCGCGGGCTGCTGTAGCGGCGGCTGCCGAGCAGGAAACCGAGCTGCGGCGGCTTGCCGGCCGCGCGTGCACGGCAGCCGGCCCAGGCCGCGATGGCCTGCGCCATGTATTCGATGCCAACCCACGCCGGCACCTGGCCGTCCTCGACGAACAGGCCGGCCTCGGGCACCACCAGTTCGGCCTCGATGGCGTCCTGGTCCCACTGGGTGATGCGCTCCAGCAGGCACATGTCCTGGCGGTGCGGCACCACTTCTTCGATTGCGTACAGCGTGTTCATCGACGCTCCAGCGCCAGCACGGCATTGCTGCCGCCGAAGGCGAACGAATTGCTCAGCACCCTTCGCGGCGGCTGCGCCAGGCGGGTATCGGGCGCGACCAGCGGCAGCACCGGCAGCGCCGGATCGGCCACACCGTCCCACCAGTGCGGCGGCAACTGCTGCTGCGGATTCTCGGCCAGCAGGATCCAGCACAGCGCAGCTTCGATCGCACCCGAGGCACCCAGCGTGTGCCCGGTCAGCGGCTTGGTCGAGCTGGCCGGCACACCCGTGCCAAGTACCTGCGAGACCGCCAGGCTTTCCATCGCATCGTTGTGGCCGGTGGCGGTGCCATGCAGGTTCACGTAGTCCACTTCACCAGCCGCCCAGCCGGCGCGCTGCAGCGCCTGCTGCAGGGCGTCGATGGCACCCAGCCCCTGCGGGTCGGGCGCGGACATGTGGTGGGCATCGGCCGATTCGCCCCACCCGGCCAGGCACACCGGGCCCGGCTCGCGGGTGAGCAGGAACAGTGCCGCGCCTTCGCCAATATTGATGCCGGCGCGGTGCTGCGAGAACGGATTGCAGCGCGACGCCGACACCGATTCCAGCGCGCTGAAGCCGGCCACGGTGAAGCGGCACAACGAGTCGGCACCGCCGGCGATGACCGCATCGACGATGCCGGCGCGCAGCATGCGCGCAGCCGACATCAGCGCCTTGGCACTGGAAGAGCAGGCGGTGGACAGGGTCCAGGCTGGGCCTTGGGCGCCACTACGCTGGCGCACGAACTGCGCGGCGGTGCCCATTTCCTGCTGGGCGTAGTCGAAGCCCTGCGGCCACAGTCCCTGTTCGGCGTGGGTGCGCAGGGCCTGCTCGGATTCACCGATGCCCGAAGTGCTGGTGCCCAGCACCACTGCCACACGCTCGGCACCGTGGCGGGCGATGGCGGCGCTCACCGCCGGCGCGATCTGCGCCAGTGCCACCTCCAGCAGCGCGTTGTTGCGCCCGCGCAGGGCGACCGGCAGATCCTCCAGCGCCGGCAGCGGCGTGCGTACTTCGCCCAGCGCCAGGGTGCGCCCCGGCAGCAGGTGGTCGTTGTCGCTGAGCCCGCCCGGTGCATCGGCGAACAGCGCCGACGCCACCGCGGCACGGCCTTCGCCAATCGCGCAGACCACGCCCAGGTCGTTCAGGTAGATCGGTGCACTCATCGGTCCTGCCCGGCCATGTCGATCGATTCGATGCGCAGCGCATAGCCTTCGGCGCGGTTGTCCAGCTGTACGCTGCCATCGTCCAGGCGCTGCAGCTGCAACCACACCACGCCATCGCGCGACAGGCTGCGCTGCTGGCCGTCATCGCTGACCTGCCAGCCGGCCGGTATCGCGGCGGCGATGGCGGCGGTCGGCCACAGCGCGAACTGCAGGTCGTCCAGCACACGCTCGGCGCGCACCTGCGGCGGCAGCCACGGCGCGCGCTGCTGGGTCAGCCGCTGGCCATCCCACTGCAGGCGCACGCCGGTCTGGCCCATCGCCTGCACGGCCAGCTGCACCTGCTGTGCATCGGCTTCCAGCAGCGCATCGAGGTCGCGTTCATGGCTGCCGAAACGGAAATGCAGCTGCTGCTGCAACGCCAGCGGCGCCGGCAGGCTGGCCGGCGACAGGCGCAGCGGCGGCAGTTCCACCTGCGGCTTGGGCATGCGGCCAGCACAGGCGGCCAGCAGCAGGCACAGCAGCAGGGCCACGGTGCGGACGATCACGCGCTGCACAGTTGCTCCAGCACGCGCATGCGGCGGCCACTTTCGTCGGCCACATACGGGTTGTTGGTGTCCCAGGCGTATCCGGCCAGGATGGAACTGATCATGTTGCGCACTTCCGGCTGCTGCTGCGGGTGGTAGATGATCTTCTGGAAGCCGCCCTGGTACCAGCTTTCCACGAAGCGGCGGAAGGTCTTCACGCCCGCGCGCAGCGGCCTGGAGAACTCCGCCTCCCAGTCCACGGTTTCACCGGCGTAGCGGCGCTTGAGGCAGTCGCTGGCCAGCTGCGCAGACTTGAAGGCGATGGTGACGCCGGAGGAGAACACCGGATCGAGGAACTCGCCGGCGTTGCCCAGCAGCGCATAGCCCGGGCCCCACAGCGAGCTGACATTGGCCGAGTAGCCGGTGATGCGGCGCACCGGCAGCACCGCCCATTCGGCATTGGCCAGCAGCCCGGTCAGGTTCGGGTCCTCGCCGACGATGGCCTGCAGCTTCTGCAGATCGTCGCCTTCGTAGCGTTCGAAGAACGACGGCTCGGCGACCACGCCCAGCGAGCAGCAGCCGTTGGAGAACGGGATCGTCCAGTACCAGACGTCGATGTGCTCGGGGTGGGTGGTGATCAGGATCTTGTTGCGGTCGAAGTCCGCTTCGGCCGGAATGTTGTCGCGCACGTGGCAGAAGATCGCGCCGCGCACCGGGAAGTTGGACGGCGACTCCAGCTGCAGCAGGCGCGGCAGCAGGCGTGCGAAGCCGGAGGCATCGAGGATGAAGTCGGCTTCGATGCGGTACTCGCTGCCATCCGGTCGGCGCACGTTCACCGCCGGCTGTTCACCGGGTTCGACCGACAGCACTTCATCGCCGAAGCGCAGCGTGGCGCCCATGCGCTCGGCACCGCGTGCCAGTACGTTGTCGAAGTCGGCGCGCTGCACCTGGTAAGTGGTGCCCCAGCCGGGCGAGAACTTCTTCCTGAAATCGAACGCGGTGCGTGCCTCGCCGTGCACGAAGGCGGCACCGTTCTTGTACTGGAAACCGGCCTCGACCACGTCCTGCAGCAGCCCGGCCGCTTCGATGTACTCCATGCTCTGCGGCAGCAGGCTTTCGCCGATTGAGAAGCGCGGGAACTGCTGGCGCTCCAGCATCAGCACCTGGCGGCCCTGCTGGCGCAGCATCGCCGCGGCGACGGAGCCGGCCGGGCCCGCGCCGATGATCAGGATTTCAGTGCGTTCGACAGCATCCACAGCAGTACTCATCGGGGCGTCCTTGTTGCTCGATCAGAGGAAGAGAAGAAAACCGGAAGGCGGGGTCAGGCCGGCGGCATGTCGTGCGGCGGTGGCCGGAACAGCGGCGAGATCAGCCAGACCAGGCCGATGCCGAACAGCAGGGTCAGGCCGAAGGCGCGCAGCGCCGGAGTCTGCGACAGGCCCAGCAGGCCGAACGACAGCCAGGTACTGGCCGCACCCACGCAAACCGCCAGCCACGCGCTGGCATCACCGCGGTGCTCGATCAGGAAGATGCCGTAGTCGATGCCCATGCCCAGCAGCAGCATCAGCGCCAGCACGTTGAACAACTGCAGCGGCTGGCCGAACAGGCCCAGCAGGCCCAGGGTCAGCGCACCGGCGATCAGGGTCGGCGCGAACACGCGCCAGGCCTGGCGGCGGTAGCGCAGCCACAGCGCGCCGAACACCAGCACGATGCCGACCAGCAGCAGCCCACCCATCAGCTTGCGGTAGTGGCCGAGCAGCTGCGAGAAATCGGCGGTGCGATCCACCCAGCGCACGCCCGGCAGGCCCTCGGCCGCACCACGCAGGGTCGTCAGTGCATCGGCGCGTGACAGGTCATCGACCATCACCACGCTGATCATCTGACCGCCCACCGCACCCACCCACAGATGGCGGAACGGCTGCGACGCCGGCGAGGCGAGGAAGGCTTCGGCGGTCAGCGGTGCGCTGGCGAAGTCCGGTCGTTGCAGCGGTTCGCCCACCGCCTCGGACACGGCCGACAGCACGCCCGGTTCCACCTTCGCGGTCAGCGCTGCATCGGCCTGCTGGCGCGCGGGCGACGGCAACCAGTCGCTGATCGCCCGGTAGCCGCCGATGCGCTTGTCATCGGCCAGCGCACGCAGGCGCGTCGTCAGTACCTCTTCGCGTTGCAGCAGCTGCGCCGCATCGGCGCCCTGCACCAGGTAGAACTGCGCCGGGCTGGGCATGCCCAGCAGCTGGCTCAGGCGGATCTGCTGGGCCATCAACGCCGGCGGCGAAGACTGCAGGCTGCGCAGGTCGTCGTTGCTGTGCAGGCGCGCGATGCCGAGCGCGGACAGCGCCAGCGCGGCCACCACGAACACCGTCACTGGGCGACGGCCATGCAGTCGCGGGAAGCGCTCCAGCGTGTTGCCCAGCCACTGCGAGAAACGGGTCTGGCGGATCTCGCCACCATCCAGCCACGGGAACCAGAAGATCACCGTGAGGAACGCGGCAGCCAGGCCGACCACCGAGAACAGCGCCATCTGGCGAAGGCCCGGGAACGGCGCCAGGCCCAGCGCCAGATAGGCCAGCGCGCTGGTCAGCAGGGCCAGCCACAGGCCGGGCAGCAGGTGCCGCAGCAGCTTCCAGCGGCGATCGGCCGGCTCGGCCTGGCGCGAGGCGAACCAGTGGATGCCGTAGTCCTCGGCCACGCCCACCAGCGACGCACCAAACACCAGGGTCAGCACGTGCACCTTGCCGAACACCAGCACGGTGACCGCCAGCGCCACACCACAGCCGATCAGCAGCGAGGCGGCCACCAGCAGGATCGGGCGCAGCGAGCGGAAGGCCAGCCACACCAGCAGCAGCACTGCCGCCAGCGAGCCCCAGCCGATGGTGTTGATCTCCCGGTTGGCCTGTACGGCAGCGGCTTCGGCGTGCAACGGCACACCGGCATGCAGGATTTCCAGCTCCGGCGCGGCCGCCTTGGCCGCCTTCCCGGCACGTTCCAGCAGCCCATCAAGATGGCGCTCGCCATCGAGCTGGAACGCCGAGCCCGGCGTATCGAACTGCAATGCCGCCCAATGCTTGCCTTCGGCTTCGAGCAGGCCGTCATCGCCCAGGCGCAGGCCTGAGCCCTGCGCCTGCTGCTGCCACCACTGCGGCCACAGCGACAGCGGGTCCTGCCGCCAGTCAGTCAGGCGCGGCGCGCCCATCGGGCCGTACAGCGCGGCCAGTGCCTGCTCGGCCAGTGCCCCGGTTTCGCTGTTCTGCAGCTGGTTGCGCTGGCTGGGAGTCAGCAGGCGATCGCGGTACGGCGCGTAGAACGCGCGCGCCTCATCGAACCAGCCCTCGATGGACCCGCTGGGCACCAGCAACGCGCTGTTGGCATCGGCAGCCATCGCCGCGGCGAACGCCGCCTGCGCGCGCTTGGCGGCAGTGCCATCCTGGCTGCCGATCAGCACCACCACCTGCCGCGAACTGCCATCGGCGATGCGCCGGGTGACATCGCTCAACAGGCGGTCATGCGCATCCTGCGGCAGCAACGCGAGGATGTCGGTGTCGATCCGCGACTGCTGGCTCCACAGGTGCCACTGCTGCGCGCCCAGCGCCAGCAGCAGCACCAGCCAGGCGATGCCCAGCCAGTGCCACCAGCGCCGCAACCGGTCCGGTGCGTTCAACGCCACAGCGTCACTCAAAGCGGCGTGCCTCATCGGGGTCCAGCGTGGCCGGGGCCTCGCTCAACGCGCTGAACTGGATCTGCGTGCGGTCCTTGTTGGCCTCGACGATCTCCACCTGGCGCACATAGCGGTCACCCTGCAAGGTCAGCGATTCGAAGGCCTTGGCCAGCATTGCCGACTTCGGTGTCAGGCGCAGTCGCCAGCCCTGCCCTTCGCGGCTGGCAGCAACATTGAACTGGCTGGACAGCGCCTGCACGTCGCCGCTCATCAGCGCGAACATGATCGCGTTGACCGAACGCATCGCCGGCTGCTGCCGCGCGTCGAGCTCGACGCGGGTGCTGCCATCGCGCTGGCGGCTGAGGATGCGGTCGGCAGTGACCACCACTTCAGAAGGGAACGGCTTGAGCGTGGTCCAGATCACGCCGTGCTGGCGCGCGACCACGAACCGGCCCTGCGAGCGCAGCGGGTTCTTGAAGCCGCTGACCTGTTTTTCCTGGCTGAACTGGCCACGCAGCACGTCGGGCCGCGCCACCGCCTGGGTGATCGCATCGACGGCGGGGTCGGCCGCCTGTACACGCGGTACGGCCACCAGCAGCAGCGCGCACAGCAGCACGCTCGAAACACGGGCAAGCATCGTCACGGCGCAGGCACTCCCAGGCGTTCCCACAGTACCGGCGGGCACTGGTACAACATTTCCTTGCTGGCCGCGTCCAACGCGACCTGGATGGTCATCGCGCGGGTCAGCACCTGGCCGCTTTCCGCATCGAGAATCTCGTACTCGATCTTCAGCCGGTTCTCCCATTCCACGATGCGCGCGACCACGCGCAGCGCCTGGTTGAACAGCAGCGGGCGCACGTACTTCACCCGCGCATCGACCACCGGCCACAGGTAGCCCGATTCGAGCATCTGCGGGTAGTCGTAGTCGTAGCGGCCGAGCAGTGCGCAGCGCGCGATCTCGAGGTACTTGAAGTAGTTGCCATGCCAGACCACGTTCATCGGATCGCAGTCATGGAAGGCGGGGGTCAGGGTGATTTCCCCGACCAGTTCCGTGTGTTCATTCACCGGCATACAGTTCCCAGCGTTGCGCGCGGATCTCCACCAGCAGTTCCCGCAGTTCGCGATCCAGCGCGCGGTCTTCTTCGATCAGGGCGATGCGCTGCCCCAGTTCGGCGTACATGTCGGCCAGACTGCCATGCAGCTGCGCATTCAGGCCAACCCGCTCGCGCAGGGCCAGGCCCTGGCGCGCGGCAATCAGCATCGCGGCCACCACCTGCTCGGTCAGCTCGATCACGCGCAGGCAGTCGCGCGCGGCGATGGTGCCCATGCTGACCTTGTCCTGGTTGTGGCATTCGGTGGAACGCGAGAATACCGAGGCCGGCATGGTCTGCTTCAGCGCTTCGGCGGTCCAGGCCGACACGCTGATCTGCAGCGCCTTCAGGCCATGGTTGATCGCCGCGCGCGGGCCGGTGGCCGCCGACAGGTTGGCCGGCAGGCCGTGGTTGTAGCGGGCATCGACCACCAGCGCCAGCTGGCGGTCGAGCAGGTCGGCGACATTGGCCACGGTGTTCTTCAGGGTATCCATCGCCAGCGCGATGTGGCCGCCGTAGAAGTGGCCACCGTGCAGGATGCGCTCGCCGTCGGCGTCGATCAGCGGATTGTCGTTGGCGCTGTTCAGCTCGGTTTCGATCAGCTGGCGCAGGAACGGCAGGCTGTCTTCCAGCACGCCGATCACGTGCGGTGCGCAGCGCAGCGAGTAGCGGTCCTGCAGGCGCTGTTCGTTGCGCGGCGGACGTTCGCTGTGCAGGTCACTGCGCAGGCGTGCAGCGATGCGGCCCTGGCCCGGGTGCGGCTTGGCCGCGAACAGGGTCTGGTCGAAGTGGTGCGCATTGCCGTCGCTGGCCAGCACGTTGAACGCGGTCAGGCGCGTGGCCATGCGCGCCAGGTAATCGGCGCGCTGCCAGGCCAGGCAGGCCAGGCCGGTCATCACCGCGGTGCCGTTCATGATCGCCAGGCCTTCCTTCGGCCGCAGCTTCAGCGGGGTCATGCCGATCTTCGCCAGCACCGGGCCAGCCGGCTGCACCTGGCCTTCGAACAGCACCTCGCGCTCGCCACACAGCACCGCCGCCACGTACGACAGCGGGGTCAGGTCGCCACTGGCACCAACCGAACCCTCGGCCGGAATCATCGGCAGCACGTCGTGCTGCAGCAGCGTGGCCAGGCCTTCCAGCAGCGGCACGCTGACACCGGACATGCCGCGCACCAGCGACGCCAGGCGCGCGGCCAGCACCGCGCGGGTCTCGACCGGGTCCAGGTAACGGCCCAGGCCGCAGCCGTGATAGGTGTACAGATGGTGCGGCAGTTCGGCCACCAGCGCCGGCGGGATGTTCACCGTGCACGAGTCGCCGTAGCCGGTGGTCACGCCGTAGATCACGCCATCCTCGCGCAGCAGGCGGTCGAGGAAATCGGCGCCGCGCTGGATATGCGCGCGGAACGCCGGGGCGTCGCTCAGTGCGGCCTCGCACTGGCGCTGGGCCAGGGCCACCACGTCTTCGATGGTCAACGGTGCATCGCCAAAGCGGCACACGGGTACGGCGTCAGTCGTCATGCGGAGCCTGATCCCAGAAGGGGAAGAAATTGAACCAGTCCAACGGCGACTGGATGACCTGGAGTTCGAGCCAGCGCGCGAAGTGCTGGGCCTGTTCGGCCAGTGCGGCATCGCGCGAACCACGCGGCAGCACGATGCGTTCGGCGAACTGTTCAAACGCCACCCGATAGCCCTCGCCCTGATGCAGGCAGGCCATGGTGTAGACCGGGCAGCCCAGCGCGGCGGCCAGCACATAGGCGCCGATCGGGAACGGCGCACGATGACCGAGGAAATCGGCGGTGACACTGCGGCCGCCCTGCACCGGCGTGCGGTCGCCGACGATGGCGACGAAGCCACCGGCCGCCACCCGCTCGGCCAGCATCACCGCGGTGGCCGGTCCCATTTCGGTGACCTGCACCAGCTCCACCGCTGCCAGCGGGTCCAGCCGCTGCAGCAGGCGGTTGAAGCGCTGCGCATGCGCGGTGTGCACCAGCACGGTGATGCGGAACCCCGGCACCTGCTCGGCCAGCACCTGGCACAGTTCCAGGCAGCCGATATGCGCGGTCAGGATCAACCCGCCTTCGCGGCGCGCGATCTTGTCCAGCACCAGATCGCGGTGCAGGTGGATGCGTTCGGGCGGGTAGCGCCCGCCCAGGCCGAGGATCTTGTCCAGCATCGTGTCGGCGAAGGCGAAAAAGTGGCGCAGGCTGTCGCGCCGCGTAGGTGCGCGGCCGAGCACGCCGCTGTGCGCCTGCAGGCGCTGCAGGTACTGCATCGAGGCCTGGCGGCCGACACGGTTGCCGAGCCAGTGGCAGGTCACCACCGGCCACACGCACAGGCGGAATGGCCAGCGCCCGAACCAGCGGTGCACCCAGCATAGGAACAGCACGCCGGCCACCGAGGTGGACTCGCCGATGTCGGCCCAGTGCGGGGCGTCGTGCGTGGTCGCCATCTCAACCCTGCCCGCGCAGGCGGCGCCACAGCAGGCGCGGCGCGCGCCAGAGCATGCCGAAGAACAGGCGGGTGTGCATGCGGCTGATGCGCAGGTTGTCGCGCCACACATCGAAGTGCGACACCCCATCGGACGGATAGGTCACGCGCGTGGCCAGGTGTTCGACCGGCAGCTGCCGCCAGTAGAGGCGCACCATGATCTCGGTGTCGAAATCCATGCGCCGGCCGATGGTCTCTTCGCCGATCAGGCGCATCACCGGTGGCAGCGGATACACGCGGAAGCCGCACATCGTGTCGCGCAAGTGCAGCGACAGCGTGTTGATCCAGACCCAGATGTGGGTGGCGTAACGACCGTACAGGCGCGCCTTCGGCACGCTGGCGTCGTAGGCCGGAATGCCGCAGATCACCGCCTCGGGCCGCGCACGCGCAGCCTCGATGAAGCGTGCCAGATCGGCGGTATCGTGCTGGCCGTCGGCATCGATCTGCAGCACGTGGCTGTAGCCACGCGCGCCGGCTTCAGCAAAGCCGGCCAGCATCGCCCCACCCTTGCCCTGGTTGACGTCCAGGCGCAGCAGGTCGACGCCCTGGCGCTGTGCCAGTGCACGCAGCACCGCCGCGCAGGACGCGTGCGAGCCGTCATCGACCAGCAGGCAGGGCAAGCCGGCGGCCTGCACGCCATCGACCACCGCCGCGATGGCGTGCTCGTGGTCGTAGACGGGAATCACCACCAGTGGCGCGAACGCGGCACCGGCAACGGCCGGGTCAGTCCACATCGGCGAACACCACCTTGCCGCTGGCATGCACGCCGTGGCGGGAGGTATAGCGGAACGTGAGCACTCCGCGCGCGGCATCCCAGTCCAGCTGCAGGGTCAGCTCATCCCCCGGGCGTGCTACGTGCTGGAACTTCACCGCGTCCATGCGCAGGAAGCCCGCCGGCATCGCGAACGCCTGGCGGCCGAAGCGCACCGCCCAGTCCAGCTGGGCCACGCCGGGCAGGATCGCCGCCTGCGGGAAGTGGCCCTGGAAGGGCCGCAGCGCCGGGTCCAGGGTCATGCGCAGGGTGGCGCTGTCCGCGCTGCGCTGGTCCCACACCGGTTCGGGCATCAATGGCTGGAACAGCGTTGCCAGGGCGGCCTGGGTCACCTTGCCCTGCGCGTTGATCGGCAACGCCTGCACCAGACGCCAGCGGCGCGGCCGGGTAACCGCGTCGTGGGCAGAGGCCAGGCGCGCGCCCAGGCGCTGGCCGAGCGCGCGGCGCGCCGCATCGCCACCGTCCAGCAGCGCGCGGTCGGCCGGCACCACCACCGCCGCCAGCTGCTCGCGCTGGCCCGGCAGCACCAGCACGCGCACGTCATCCACCTCGGCGTCTTCGCGCAGCGCGCGCTCCAACGCATCCAGCGAGACGCGGCGCTCTTCAATCTTGACGATGCGGTCGGCGCGGCCCAGCAGGCGGAAACGGCCATCGGCCAGCGCTTCCACCCGATCCTGGGTGCGCCACCAGTCGGCGTTCTCCAGGTGCGCGGAGGCCACCGCCAGGCAGCCGTCGTCGATCCGCCACTGCACGCCCGGCAGCGGCTGCCACGGCGGCAGGTCGGTGTCCCAGCGGCGCCAGGCGATGCCGCCGGTCTCGCTGCTGCCGTACACCTCGGTGGGGGCCACGCCCAACCACTGCCGCACCTGCCGCGCCGCCTCCTCCGGCAGCGGGCCGCCGGAGGAGAACACCGCGCGCAGGCGGCCATGCAGGCTGGCCCAGTCGAGCTGTTCGGGCAGGCGCTTGAGGTGGGCCGGAGTTGCCACCAGCACCGTATCGGTACCGGCCAGCGCGCCCACCAGGTCTTCGTGGAAGAACCGGCGCGGATGAATCAGACGGCCGGCGGCCAGCGGCCACAGCACGCGGAACAGCAGGCCGTAGATGTGCTGGTGGGACACCGTGCCATGCACCTGCGCGCCCTCCAGCTGCGCGCCGAAGGCGGCCTGCAGCGCGTCCACTTCGCGCGTCAGCTGGTCCATGCGCTTGCTGATCGCACTGGGCTGGCCGGTGCTGCCGGAGGTGAACACACACAGCTCGCAGGCGCGCTCGTCCAGCGCCTGCAGCGCAGCGTCCCCGCCGATGGCCGAGGCCACCAGCGGCCGGTAATCGGCGGACACATCGCCAGCGAAACCACTCACCTGCGGTTGCAGCGCCTGCAGCGTGGCCGGCAGGTTGTCGGCGGCCAGGAACACCCGCTTGCCGGCATGCCAGGCACCGAACAGCGCTGCCGCGAAGGCCACCGCGTCATCGAAGTACAGCGCCCAGTCGCGACCATCGGCGGCGGCAAAGGCCGCGCGCCAGGCCAGCACCCGCTGCCGGAAGCGGGGGTGATCGATCACCTCGCCCTCGCAGAGGCCGATGCGGCGCTGCGGCTGCGGGTCCACCAGCAGCCGGTCCAGGGCGATCCACTCAGCCATGCGCGTGCGCCGCCTTGACCCGCCGCCGCACCAGCCACTCACCTGCAAACAACACGCCCATCATCACGTACGCCAACAATCCGTTGTAGAGCATCCAGACCCGGTCCGACGCGTACAGCGCGGTCAGCAGGGCCAGGCTGCCGTTGAGAACGAAGAAGCCGCACCAGACCTGGGTGACGCGGCGGGTATAGGCCACCGCAAACGGTGGCAGGTCCGGCTCCTGCAGCCGCGCCAGGCGCTCCACCAGCGGCGGGCCGAAACGCAGGCTGGTGCCGAACACCGCCAGCATCACCGCGTTGACCAGCGCCGGGTACAGCTTCAGCGGCAGGGCCTGGTTGAGTACGGTGGCCAGCACGGCCAGCAGGCCGGTACCGGCGGCGGCGGCCCACCACAGCGGCTGGCGCGTGCTCAACGCCCGCAGCACCGCCAGGGCAAACAGCAGCAGCGACAGCCAGCGCGGCTCGAAACGGCCCATCGCCAGGTACACCAGCAGCGGGTAGGCCAGCGAAATCGCGGCCACCACGACGGTGCGTGCGCGTGCCATGGCGAAGCCGCCGGCGCTGCGGTCAGGCGGCTGCCTGGTCCGGCAACAGCCCATGCACGACATCGACGATGTCCTGCACGGTGCGCACGGCCTTGAACGCTTCCGGCTGCAGGTTGCGGCCGAGCAGCGGCTTGAGCTGCACGATCAGGTCCACCGCATCGATGCTGTCGATGTCCAGGTCGTCGTACAGGCGCGCCTCGGGGGTGATCCGCGCAGGCTCGATCTCGAAGCTGTCGGTCAGGATGCTGACGATGCGTTCAAACAGTTCATTCTTGGTCATGGCAGTTCCTGGCGCCGTTACGACTGGCGGGCGGCGACGAACTCGCCGAGCGCGCGCACGCTGGAGAAATGGCGACGGGTTTCTTCCGAATCGGCCGAGAGGCTGACACCGTACTTCTTCTGCAGCGCCAGGCCCAGCTCCAGCGCATCGATCGAATCCAGACCGAGGCCTTCAACGAACAACGGCGCGGTCGGATCGATGTCCTCCGGCGTGATGTCCTCCAGCGAAAGGGAGGAAATGATCAATTCCTTGATCTCGTGCTCAAGTGCTTGCACGGGGCGGCTCTCCAGACAGGTCGAAATAACGAGAAAGGTGCTCGGTAACGCGGCGTGCCGCCAAGGCATCCCCCCTTGGCGAGTCGTCTTCGGCCAGGAAAGGCGCGATCGGGATATCTTCGCCGATCTGCAGCCGAACGTGAAAGCGACGTGAGGGTACACGATACCACTTCTGTCCCTTGGTCAGGGTCGGGGGGGTACAGGTGATCCGCACCGGGGTGATGTCCAGCCGGCCGCGCACGGCGATGTTGGCCGCGCCCCGCTGCAGCCGGGGCGGCTGACCGGGCACACTGCGGGTGCCTTCGGGGAAGATGACCAGGGTGCCGCCGGCCTGCACTGCCGCAACGCAGTCGTCCACCAGCCCGGCGCCGTCGTCGTTGGAGATGTAGCCGGCCGCCCGTACCGGGCCGCGCATGAACGGGTTGCAGGCCACGGCCCGCTTGACCACGCAGTCGGCGTTGGGCAGCAGCGCGATCAGGCAGACCACGTCGATCAGGGTCGGATGATTGGCCAGAACCAGCAGGCCGTCGCGCTGCAGGCGCTCGCGGCCCTCGATCTGCAGGGTCATCACCCCCAGCCGGCACATCAGCCGGACATGGCTGGCGAAGGCCGCCTGCACCACCCGGCGGGCCCGGCGGCGGCGGGCCATCGGGTCACGCATCAGCATCAGCAGCGGCATCACCAGCAGGCCCAGCAGCAGGCCGCCCACGCCGAACGCGGCAAAGCTCAGGCCGGTGCCGAACACCCGCCAGGCATGGTCCAGGCGACGCCGCAGCTCAGCCACGACGCCCCCAGCGCCAGCGCTGGCCCTGGGTCACGTGCTCCAGCGCCGGCGCTGCGGACAGCAGGAAGCGGTGCAGGTCCAACGCGTGCGGCAGCGTGCCCGGCGCGGTGCTGGCCTGGCCTTGGGCCGGCTGCCACTGCAGCGACAGGGTCGGATGGCCCACGGCGGGCGCGGTCAGTCGCCAGCACCAGGCGAAGAACGGGTCGGGTTCATCGGCGAACGTCGCGTAAATACGCGGCAACGGCGATTCATAGACCACCACCCGCACTTCGCGGGCGCCATCGGCCAGCAGGCCGGCGGCCTCCAGACAGGCGGCCTCCACAGTGGACTGCCCGGCGGCCAGCGCCAGGTAGTTGCCGCGGTGGCCACGGGCGATCGAGTACAGCGCGGCGATCGCGTTGTGCACCGACAGGCCGAACCCGGTCGGCGACAACGGTTGTTCGCCGATCAATGCGGACAGCAGGTCCATGGATCGGGCGACGTCGCCATGGCGGCTGGCGAACACCAGCGGCACCTGGCTGTCAGCGCCCTGCCCGTCCTCGCACCAGCACGCGGCCTGGATCGCCATCCGGCCCAGCCGCTCGATACGGCGGCGCTGCATCGCCGGCACCTCGGCCAGCGCCGGGGTGTCCTCGCCCTGCGGCAGGTACGGTGCCTCGGCCCAGCGCAGCCACTGGCTGCGCTCGCTCAGGCCGGGCGCCCAGGCGGCCCAGTCGACGATGGAGAATTCGATCATTTAGCGGTGGTGCTTCAATGGGAGAACGATAGGCACGAGCCATTACGGCGACGCGCGGCGGCCCCCCATTCCTGCGGCCGTGCGTCCGTCCAGGACGTCGCCGGCTGCCCCCCTGGCCGCCGGAAAGGAGCGCACGCTAGCACGTCCGGCACGGGGTGTGCAGGTTTCACATTCCCCAACGCGGGCCCGCCACCCTCGGGCCCGCGTTTGGATCGATCAGTGGTAACCGGTATCGGCGTGCACCTTGCCGCGGAATACCCGGTAGGACCATGCCGTATAGCCGAGGATGACCGGCAGCAGAACGACCAGCCCGACCAGGGTGAAGCCCAGCGAGGAGGCCGGCGCGGCCGCCTGCCACAGCGTCATCGACGGCGGCAGCAGGTACGGCCACATGCCCAGCACCAGGCCGAGGAAGCCGAGCACGAACAGCGCCAGGCTGAGCAGGAACGGCGGCAGGTCACGGCGTGGATGGGTGGCGCTGCGCCACAGCGCGGCCGCCACTGCCAGGGTCAGCAGCGGTACCGGCGACAGCCACCAGAAGTTGCCGTCGCTGAACCAACGCGCCATCAACCGCGAGTCGAGGAACGGCAGCCAGCTGCTGACCAGGCCCATCGCCGCGATCACCGCCGCCACCAGCGGCCGGGTCAGCTGCCGCGCCAGCGCCTGCACGCGCCCTTCGGTCTTCAGGATCAGCCAGGTGCTGCCCAGCAATGCGTAACCGGCCACCAGCGCGGCACCGGTCAGCATCGCGAACGGGCTGAACCAGGCGAACGGGCCGCCGTGATAGGCACCGTCCACCAGCGGGATACCCTGCACCAGCGTGCCCAGGATCACGCCCTGCGCGAACGTGGCCAGCAACGAGCCGAGCGCGAAGGCCACGCTCCACAGCCGCCGCGAACGATGCGCCTTGAAGCGGAACTCGAAGGCCACGCCGCGGAACACCAACGCCACCACCAGCAACAGCACCGGCAGGTACAGGGCCGACAGCAGCACCGCATAGGCCTTCGGGAATGCCGCCAGCAGGCCGGCGCCGCCCAGTACCAGCCAGGTCTCGTTGCCGTCCCAGATCGGCGCGGCGGTGTTCATCATCAGGTCCAGCTGGTCCTCGTCCTCGGCGAACGGGGCGAGGATGCCGATACCGAGCACGAAGCCGTCCAGCACCACGTACATCAGCACGCCGAAGCCGATCACCGCGAACCACGCCACCGGCAGCCAGGTCATCAGGTCCATCAGCGCTCCTCCAGCGGCTCGTCGGCAGCCGACAGCGGGCGCGCCGGGGTGTGGCTGCCATGATCCAGCGACGGCCCTTCGGCGAAGGGCTGCGGCCCATGGCGCAGGATCTTCACCAGGTACCAGATGCCCCAGCCGAACACGAACGCGTAACCGACCACGTAGACACCCAGCGACAGCGCGGTCATCCACGCACTCTGCGGGCCGACCGCATCGGCGGTGCGCAGCACGCCGTACACCACCCACGGCTGGCGCCCCATCTCGGTCACGAACCAGCCCGACAGCAGCGCGATGAAGCCGCTGGGCAGCATCCAGTTCCAGCTGCGCAGCAGCCACGGTGAATCCAGCAGTTTGTTGCGCCACAACTGGAACGCCGAGACCCAGGCCAGCAGCAACATCAATGTGCCCAGCCCGACCATGATGCGGAAGGCGAAGAACACCGGCGTCACCGGCGGTCGTTCGCTGGCCGGCACCGAGGTGAGCGGATCGAAGCTACCGTCCAGCGAATGGGTGAGGATCACGCTGCCCAGCTTGGGGATGGCCACTTCGAAATCGTTGCGCTCTTCCTTTTCGTTGGGCAGCGCGAACACCACCAGCGGCACGCCCTCGCCTTCCCGGGTTTCATGCCAGTGCGCTTCCATCGCCGCGATCTTCATCGGCTGGTGCTTGAGCGTGTTGAGGCCGTGCATGTCGCCGACGAAGATCTGCACCGGCACGGTCAGCGCCGCGAATGCCACGGCGGCGATCAGCATGCGCCGGCCCGCTTCCACGTGCGTGCCCTTGCGCAGGTACCACGCACCCACACCACCAATCACGAAACAGGTAGTGATGAACGAGCCCAGCGCCATGTGCGCCAGGCGGTACGGGAACGAGGGGTTGAACACCACCTGCCACCAGTCCACCGGATGCACGATGCCGTTGATCATTTCGTAGCCGGCCGGCGTATGCAGCCAGCTGTTGGACGAGAGGATCCAGAACGTGGAGAACAGCGTGCCCAGCGCCACCATGCAGGTGGACAGGAAATGCAGGCGCGGCGAGACCCGGCCCCAGCCGAACATCATCACGCCCAGGAAGCTGGCCTCCAGGAAGAACGCGGTCAGCACTTCATAGGTCAGCAGCGGACCGATCACGGTGCCGGCCACCTCACTCAGCCGCGGCCAGTTGGTGCCGAACTGGAAGGCCATGACAATGCCGCTGACCACGCCCATGCCGAACGACACCGCGAAGATCTTCTGCCAGAAGAAATACAGCTCGCGCCACACCGGCAGCCTGGTGCGCAGCCAGCGCCATTCGATGAAGGCCAGCCAGCTGGCGGTGCCGATGGTGAAGGCGGGGAACAGCACGTGGAAACTGATGACGAATCCGAACTGGATCCGGGACAACAACAACGCGTCCAAGGGACGCCTCCTGCCTGCGACCGGTGGGATACCGGACCACTTTAGGAGGATTTCGTTAAGGTGGGATGCGACCGGGTGACGCGCTGCTTCACTTTGTCGCAGGTGGGCGTGACGACCGCTGGGCGTGGCCCGGCGCTAGCCACCCGGAGCATGATTCCTGCGCACCCGACGGTAGCGCCGGGCCACGCCCGGCGGCAGCCTCAGTGCCAGAAATACCAGGCGCCCGCCGCCAGCAGCGCGGCCACCAGCAGCACCTGCACCACCACATAGCCCACACCACTGTCGCGCGACTCGGCGGTAATGCGCTGCTGCAGCGCCTCACTCACATCCGGCGTTTCTTCCTGCTGCGCCTGCTCACGCAACGCCTGTGCCAGCGCGCGCGCTTCCGCCTCGCGGGGGTCGGTCGGTGGGTTCACAGCAGTTCTCCGGCGGTGGCGTGCCGCGTCAGTTCCTGTTTCAGGACCTGGCGCGCGCGGAACAGGTGGCTCTTGATGGTACCGCGTGCCAGCCCGGTCACCTGTTCGATCTCGGCCAGATCGAAATCTTCCAGATAATGAAGCCCGACGATCAGGCGCTGTGGCGGGCTCAGCCGTTCCAGTGCCGCGCCCAGCTGGCGCCCGGCCTGCAACGCCTCGCTCAGCTCCGCCGGCCCAGGGCCTTCATCACCGGCGCCCAGTTCCTCGGGCACCTCCACGGCCACCATCCATTGCGCTTCCAGCCGTCGCCGCCGCAGGTACTGCAGCGCCGTGGTGTAGGCCACCCGCGAGACCCAGGTGCGCAACGAGGATTCAAAGCGGAACCGGTGCAGCTGGCGGAACACCGCCAGGAAGGTCTCCTGCAGCAGGTCGGCCACCTGGTCGCGGTCACCGACCATGCGCCCGATCACATGCGCGCAGGTGCGTTGGTGGGCCTGCACCAGCTGCGCGAAGGCCGCTTGCGAGCCATCGATGATCGCGCTGACCAGCGCGCGCTCGTCGTCCGCGGCCGGTGCCGGTTCGACGGGGACGTCGCGGTGACGCCCCCGCAATGCCGCCAGTGCTCCGCCCAGCAGGCTCATGCGCAGGGCGCCCCCTGTGCCCGTGGCATGCCAGCCTCAGCCCTTGCGTGCGGCGGGGCGTGTGAAGTGCCAGGCCAGCAGCTGGCCGAGGCCGGCACTGCCGACCATCGCCGCAGCGGCGCCGAAGGTCAGCTCGCGTGCGCCGATCGCCTCCAGCAGGCCCATCGCCACGGCCAGGCTCACCAGGCTGATGCCCCAGCGCAGCGCGCCCTGGCGGCGGCGCTCTTCCTCCAGCACGGCCAGCGAGCGGATCACTTCCTCCGGCACATGCGGGGCGACCAGCTTGCTGCGCGCACGTGCATCGGCGATGGCATGGATCGCGTAGGCGATGCAGATGAAGAAGGTGATGGGGATGAGTTCCTGCATGGTCGTGCTCCTGTCCGGTGAATGATGCGGGTTCAGGAGATTGGATGCGCGAAGCCGACCACCGGTTGCAGTGCAGATTTCAGGCGTCGTCGTCGGTCCCGGGGTCGGCCGGAGGATCGGGGAAATAGGTTTCCACATGGAAGCCCAGGCGGAGATCAGCCATCAGCCGCACCAGCGTGTCGTCCAGTTCATACCCGGCCCAGGCCTGCTTGCCGAAGACGGCGATGCGCAGGCGGACGTCGGCACCTTCTTGGTTCAATGCATGGATCACCTCCACCCGTGCCTGCAGCATCTCGACCACCAGCGGCCAGGCGTCCATCAGCCAGCCGTCCTTGCCAGCAGCCAGTTCAAAGCTCACCCGGGTGAAGCCATGTACCCGGATCAAGTGCCCATCACCGTCAAGCAGGTCGGTGCCTATATCGCGGAAAAACCCCCGTTCCAGCCCCAGCCGGGCGGAGATGTCGGCGCTGGAGACCTCAGGGTGCTGCACCCCCAGGGAAATGCGGTAGTCGTAGCTGTACATGGTCGGTTCCGTCCGGATCAGTCACCCATCATGCGCCACGCGAGGCCCTGCGGCGCCTTTGCCCAAGCGGTCTGCATGACCTGTGGCCCCCTCCCCCGGCACGGGCGGCTGCTACCCTTGCCCGGTTTCCTCATCTGGTGCCGTCTGCCCATGTCCCGAGTGCTGCCCCTGTCCCTCCTGCTGTCGGCCATGCTGGCCGCACCGGCCGCGCATGCTGCGCCGACGCCGATCACCATCGAACAGGCCATGGCCGACCCGGACTGGATCGGTCCGCCGGTCGAAAAGGCCTGGTGGTCGTGGAATAGCCAGCAGGTGGAGTACCAGCTCAAGCGCAACGGCAGCCCGGTGCGCGACACCTTCCGCCAGCCGCTGGCCGGTGGCGTGGCCGCGCAGGTGGCCGATGACCAGCGCGGCACCCTTGACGTGGCCGAGCCGGTCTACGACCGCAGCCGCAGCCGCAGCGCCTTCGTGCGCAATGGCGATGTGTTCGTGCGCGACCTGCGCAGCGGCGCACTGACCCAGCTGACCCGCAGCAACGAGCGCGCGGGCAACGTGAACTTCGCCGCCGACAACGGCGTGATCTGGCGTGTCGGCCAGAACTGGTTCCACTGGACCGCCGCCAGCGGCGTGCAGCAGGTGGCCAGCCTGAAGGCCGAGAAGGACCCGCGCACGGCGCCGAAGGCCGATGTGCTGCGCGATCAGCAGCTGCGCACCCTGGAAACCCTGCGCCGCGACCGTGACCAGCGCGAAGCGCTGAAGGACCAGGACCAGCGCTGGCGCCAGGCTGACCCGACCCGCGCGCCGGGCCCGGTGTACCTGGGCGCCGACGTGGAGATCGGTGACAGCGTGCTGTCGCCGGACCTGACCCACCTGATCGTGGTGACCAAGCCGAAGGACTTCGACGACGGCCGCACCAGCAAGATGCCGCTGTACGTGACCGAATCGGGCTACGAGGAAACCGAGGACACCCGCACCCGCGTCGGCCGCAACGGCTTCGAACCGCACACCCTGTGGTACGTGGACGTGCGCACCGGCAAGGCCGAGAAGGTCTCGCTGGCCAGCCTGCCAGGCATCGGCACCGACCCGCTGGCCGAGCTGCGCCGCAAGGCCGGCAAGGATGCGCTGAAGGGCGAGCGCAGCGTGCAGGTGATGAGCGACTTCATGGGCGGTGGGATCCGCTGGAGCGCCGATGGCCAGCAGGCCGCGGTGATGCTGCGTGCCAACGACAACAAGGACCGCTGGATCATCAGCGTCAACGCAGCCGATGGCCGCGTGCAGAACCGCCATCGCCTGACCGACAACGCCTGGATCAACTGGGGCTTCAACGATTTCGGCTGGATGGCCGACGGCCGCACGCTGTGGCTGCTGTCCGAGGAATCGGGCTTCTCGCACCTGTACACCCAGGCCGGCAGCGCCAAGCCGCAGGCGCTGACCAGCGGCAAGTGGGAAACCTCGGCGCCGGTGCCGTCGGCCGATGGCAAGGGGTTCTACTTCCTGTGCAACCAGCAGGCGCCGCATGACTACGAAGTCTGCGCGGTCGACACCGGCAGCCGCCAGGTGCGCGAGCTGACCAGCCTCAACGGCGTGGAAGACTTCTCGCTGTCGCCGGATGGACAGCAGCTGCTGGTGCGTTACTCCGGCGCCTACCTGCCGCCGCAGCTGGCCGTGCTGCCCAGCGCCGGTGGCCAGACCCGCGTGCTGACCGACACCCGCACCGCCGACTACAAGGCGCGCCAGTGGATCCAGCCGAAGCTGGTGGCGGTGCCGTCCAAGCACGGTGCGGGCGTGGTCTGGGCCAAGTACTACGAGCCGGAAACCAAGGAGCCCGGCAAGAAGTACCCGATCGTGATGTTCGTGCACGGCGCCGGCTACCTGCAGAACGTGCACCAGCGCTACCCGGCCTACTTCCGCGAGCAGATGTTCCACAACCTGCTGGTGCAGAAGGGCTACATCGTGCTGGACATGGATTACCGCGGCAGCGAGGGCTACGGCCGCGACTGGCGCACGGCGATCTACCGCAACATGGGCCACCCGGAACTGGAAGACTACAAGGACGGCCTGGACTGGCTGGTCGACACCCAGCAGGGTGACCGCGACCACGCCGGCATCTACGGCGGTTCCTACGGCGGCTTCATGACCTTCATGGCGCTGTTCCGTGCACCGGGCACCTTCAAGGCCGGCGCCGCGCTGCGCCCGGTGGTGGACTGGCACAACTACAACCACGGCTACACCAGCAACATCCTCAACACCCCGGACATCGACCCGGAGGCGTACCGCGTGTCCTCGCCGATCGAGTACGCGCAGAACCTGCAGGACAACCTGCTGATCGCCCACGGCATGATGGATGACAACGTGTTCTTCCAGGATTCGGTGAACCTGACCCAGCGCCTGATCGAGCTGCACAAGGACAACTGGTCCATCGCACCGTACCCGCTGGAACGCCATGGCTACGTGCGTGCCGATTCGTGGCTGGACCAGTACAAGCGCATCCTCAAGCTGTTCGAGCAGAACCTGAAGTGAGCAGGCTGGCATGAGCCGCGCCGCGGCCACGATTCACATCGTGGCCGCGGTCATCCTGGATGACCGCGGCCGGGCGCTGGTGGTGCGCAAGCACGGCGCCACCCGCTTCATCCAGCCCGGCGGAAAGCCTGAACCCGGCGAAGCGCCGCTGCAGGCGCTGGCCCGCGAGCTGGACGAGGAGCTGGGCATAACGTTGCGCACCGATGCTGCCATCGCGCTCGGTGTGTTCGAAGACTGGGCAGTGAATGAGCCCGGCCACCGCGTCCAGGCGCAGGCGTGGTGGGTGCAGCTGGATGGCACGCCGCAGGCGCGCGCCGAGATCGCCGAACTGGCCTGGGTGCCGCTGCAGCCGCCGCATGGCCTGCCCTTGGCACCCTTGAGCGAACACCATATCCTGCCGGCGGTCGCCACCCGGGTGACGGCCCGCTGACCGCGCGGGCATCGACTGCAAGGACGCCGGATGCCAGTCCCCCCACCCGTCTCCCTCCGCGCGGCAGCCCCTGTCAATGACTGGGTACGCCCGGTGGCCCTGTCCTGCCTCTGGGTGTCGGCCGCCTGCACCGTCGCCCTGCTGCTGGTCACGCTGCTGGCCTGGCCGCTGGTCCACAGCGAAATCTGGCAATCACTGGCGCTGGACGCCTGGCACATCGGCATGGATCGCACCGTGTTGTGGCTGCTCGGCCACCCGGTAGCGGCTTTGCTGCTGACCGCCCTGGCCTGTGCCCTCTCGACCGCCGCCAGCTGGGGCCTGCTGCGCCTGAAGCAGTGGGGCCTGTGGAGCTTCATCGCCCTGCTGCTGCTCACCGCCCTGGCCAACTTCATCGTGACCGGTTGGTTGGACGGCGTGGCCGCACCGCTGCTCCACCTGCTCGGCGATTCGCCCGAGGCGCTGCGCTCCCTGCAGATCCAGCGCAGGCTGTTCACCGCCACGATGTACGCCGCGTCGTTGGCGCTGGCACTGCTGCAGGGCGGCGTGGCCTGGCGCCTGCTGCGCCCGGACATCCGCGCGCGGTTCCACTAGACGCCCCACTTCCGCACGACAAGGACCGTCGCATGCGCCTACTGACCCTGCTCCCCGCGCTGCTGTTGTTGGCCGCGCTGCTGTTGTTGGCCGCGCTGCCTGCCACTGCCACTGCTGCCGCCGATGCACTGCGCTGCGGCGAGTACCGCAGCACCGATGGCAGCATGGCCCTGGTGTTCGAATCATCCACCACCGGTTATCAGGCGCTGCACGGCCAGGAACGCGCGCCGCTGCGCATCGACCGCAGCGCCGGCGATCTGCTTCTGGTGTTTCTCGACGACGGCGTATCCACCGCCCTCGGCGTGGCTGCTGACGGGACGCATATCGACGACGGTGTGGCCGACTACACGCTGCATCGAACCCAGGCCTGCCAACGCGCCCCTGCGCCCCGCGCCGACGGCTGCCTGGCCCGCCCTGCGCTGTGCATTGCGCGGCTCGCTGAGGCGCCTCCGGAACAGGCCCAGCGCGCGTGCGAGGAAGGCGTCGGCGCCGGCTGCTCGGCGCTGCTGCGCCACTTTCTCGCTACGCCGACCACCGAGGCCGGGCAGCAGGACGCGCCATTGCCGGCCGCGCAGCGCGCCACGCTGCAGCGGCTCTGCCTGCAACGGCGCGGTGGTCGCTTCTGCACCGGGGTGGCCGAACAGCAGTTGATCGCACGGGAACCGGCGCTGGCCGTGCAGGCCCTGCAGGTCGTCTGCGATGCAGGCCGCGTCAGTGCCTGCGAGCGCACTGCGCCCCTGCTTGAACTCGGCGCCGACCTGCGCCTGGTGCCGGCCCGGCGGCTGCCCTGCGGTCGCTACCGGGCTGAAGGTGGCGTGATCGACACGCTCGACTTCGGTGATGGCACGCAGGCGCGTCTGCACGAAGGTGCCGTTCATCTGCAGCAGAACGGTGAAACCCTTGTGTTGCGCCCGCTCGGCAACGGCGACCTGCTCGGCATGGATGCGCAGACCGGCTACCAGCGCTACCGGCGCGTGCCTGGCACGTCACAATGCACGCCCCCGCGCGAGGCTCGTGATCTGCCGTAGCGCCTGGAGCTTCCTGTTCGATCGTCAAGGAGACGACATGCGCTTACTGCGATCGCGCCACCGCTGGCTGGCCTGGGCGTTGCTGCTGGCCACGCCTCTGGCCGCTGCCCAATCACCCCAGTGCGGCCTGTTCAAGGCCGATGAAGGCAGCACCACGCTGCGCGTCATTTCGCCCAACCGGGGCGAGCAGAAGCACTACGGCAGCGCGCCATCGCCCGTCGTTTTCCAGTAGATCGAGGCAAAGCTGCAGCTGGTGAACCTCGAGTACGGCCTGCCCAGCGAACTGCAGGTGCGTGATCGTGGCCGCAGCGTCAAGGTGGATGGCACACGCTACACCCTGCAGGCGCCGGCAACGTGCGCCGCTGCGGCTACGCCGGCAGCGGGCAGCTGCCTGGCCGATGCGGCAGCCTGCCTGGACAATCGCCGCGACGCGACGCCGATCGCGCTGGAAGCGGCCTGCCGCGAAGGCGTACCCGGCATGTGCCTGCAGCTGGCCGAGCGTTGGCGCGAAGACGCCACACCTTCGGCCGTTCCGGACGCTGCGGCGCATAAGGCGCTCCTCGATGCCGCCCTGGCCGGCATCGAGCTGCCGGCCCCGTGCCGCGAGGGGGGCTTCCAGGACCAGACGCCTGACTGTGCAGCAGCGCTGGAAGCAGATCCGGCGTTGCAGGAGCAGCCGATCAAGGCCGCAATGAGCGCGATGCTGGACGAAGCGATCATGTCGCTGGCAGCCCCATCCGCGCCGATCGTGATTCCGTCCGGGCAGCGTCAGCAGCTACTGCAGTTGTGCCAGCAGGTTCCGCATGAGCGCTTCTGCGCACGTGTGGCCGAGCTGGCCTGGGAATCGGGCGACCACCTGCAGGCGGTGCAGGCACTGGCGCTGTCCTGCGCAACAGGCGGTGAAGGCGCCGCCTGTGTGCATCTGCCGGCGCTGCAGGCACTGGGCCCTTCGCTGCAACCACAACCGGCGGTCGCGCTGCCCTGCGGCAGCTTCCATGCCGATGGCGGCCTGATGGACACGCTGGAATTCGGCGATGCCGGCCTGGTCGGCGTCGGCTGGAACAACCAGCTGCGCGCCCGTGTTGAAGACGGCGACATCCGCATCCGTCATGACAAGGGCGGCGACTTCGTGCTGCGCCTGCTGCCGGGCGGGCAGCTCCTGGGCATGGATACATGGACCCGCTACCAGGTGTTCAGCAGCACCGGCGAGGGCCCGGCCAGTTGCAGCGCGCCGAAGCAGTACACGGTGCTGCCACTGCCGCAGGACTGCCCGCAGGCACGGGCCGACGGCGGTGCCGAGCTCTGCTGCGCGCAGGGCAGGCTGCAGGGCTGCAATGTGCTTGGCAATCGATTGGCGATGTCCGGGAAGTGGCAGCAGGCGGCCGACCACTACGTGACGGTATGCCGCGCCGGCGTGCGCGAGGGGTGCGAGAACCTGGTGAGCGCCCACGAACACAGTGCCCAGGTGGATGCGCATGCCACACTGGAGCAGCTGTGCGAAGCCGACGGCAGCGGGCGCCATGTGGCCTGCGACGTGCTGGAGACCGGCAACTGGAGCGCACTGGAGCTGGGCCGCGCCCTGCAGAAGGCGATGCAGGAGGCTGCCCTGGATGAGGCCCCGGCGCCACGCACCTCCAACCACAAGCGCTGAACCCATCACGGCCTGCCCGCAGCTTCCGGCAGGCCCTGCGGTAAAGTACGCGCCATGAACGATTTCGAGCGCGTGCGCGCCTACCTCACCGACCTGCAGGACCGCATCTGTGCGGCGATCGAGGCCGCCGACGGCCAGGCCCGCTTCCAGGAGGACCTGTGGCAGCGTGCCGAGGGCGGTGGCGGGCGCACCCGCGTGCTGCGCGACGGCGCGGTGTTCGAACAGGCCGGCATCGGCTTCTCCGACGTGGCCGGCAGCCGCCTGCCGCCGTCGGCCTCGGCCAACCGCCCGGAACTGGCCGGCGCCTCCTGGCGCGCCACCGGCGTGTCGCTGGTGTTCCACCCGCTCAACCCCTACGTGCCCACTACCCACGCCAACGTGCGCTTCTTCCAGGCGCAGCGCGACGGCGAGGTGGTGGCCAGCTGGTTCGGCGGCGGCTTCGACCTGACCCCGTTCTACCCGTTCGATGAAGACGTGCAGCATTGGCACCGCGTCGCACGCGACCTGTGCGCGCCGTTCGGCGACGAACGCTACGCCGCGCACAAGCGTTGGTGCGACGAGTACTTCTTCCTGCGCCACCGCAACGAGACGCGCGGTGTAGGCGGGCTGTTCTTCGATGACCTGCACGGCGATTTCGAGCGCGATTTCGACTATCTGCGTGCGGTCGGTGATGGCTTCCTCGATGCCTACCTGCCGATCGTGCAGCAGCGCAAGGACACGCCCCATGGCGAACGCGAGCGCGAGTTCCAGCTGTACCGTCGCGGTCGCTATGTGGAGTTCAACCTGGTCTACGACCGCGGCACGCTGTTCGGCCTGCAGAGTGGCGGCCGCAGCGAGAGCATCCTGATGAGCCTGCCGCCACGGGTGCGCTGGGAGTACGGCTTCGCGCCGGAGCCCGGCAGCGCCGAGGCACGCCTGGCCGATTACCTGGTGCCGCGCGACTGGCTCTGAGCTTCCGGCGCCACGCCTGACGCGTGGTGCCCTTCCCCGCCTGCGCTGCGCTGTGCGCCGTACGGCCCCCCGTTCCACTTCCTTCAAGGACGAACCGATGTTCCCTGCGGTATCTCTTCGCCCCCGCGCTGCGGGCTGGCGCGCCCTGCTGTTGCTCGCACTGGCCTCGGCCAGCCTGCCGGCCGCCGCGCAGTCGATGGCCTGCGGCACCTACACGCAGGACGATGGCCATGCCACGCTGACCATCGTGAGCGAAGCACACGGCTTCATTGCCGGCCCCTACCAGGCCACCGAGCAGCTTCGGTTGGCGCGCCAGGACAACATTCTGGCGATGGGAAACCTCTCCACTGGCGCGCTGGAGAACCGCGAGTTCAGCGACGACGACCGCACCATCACCGGCGGTTACCACGATTTCCACCTGGAACGCGCCGCAGCCTGCAAACCGGTGCCGGACATGGTGGAAGGCAGCTGCAAGGCCAACACCAGCGATTGTCTGGAAGCCCTGCCCCGCGCCGAGCCGGCGCAGCTGCACGCATGGTGCAGCGAGGGCATCGAGGTCGCCTGCAACACCCTGTATGACCACTACCAGATGGAGGCCGACCGCGAGCGCCCGCAGCTGACCGGCACCGAACCGGTAATGCCCGACATGTGCCGCGAAGAATCACCGGCCTACGAGGCGGACAGCTGCATGGCCATGGTCAAGGTCATGGCCGGCGAGTTGATCGGGCGCTCGATCATGGGCCTGGACAAGTCGCGCAGGGCGCCGCTGACGGCCGCGCAGCTGGATGAGCTGACCGCCCTGTGCCGGCAGCAGCAGGGCGAGACGTTCTGCGACAAGGTGGCCGATGCCCTGTGGACCGGCGGACGCCTGCAGCCGTCGCTGGACGCATTGCAGCGCTCCTGTGCGCAGCGCGCCGAAGCGTATGCCTGCACTCCGGCCAAGGCGCTGGCGCCGCTGTCCGGGCTGGGCGCGGCATCGCTGGCGGCGGTGCCTGCCAGCGCATTGCCGTGCGGCCGCTATGAGGCCACAAGCGGCCTGCTGTCGGAGTTGCGCTTTGTCGACACTGGGCTGGTCGAGGTGCCCGGGCTGGATACCCGCCTGCGCGCGCGCCTGCAGGACGGGCAGATCCACATCCGCCGTGACGTCGGCAGCGATTTCGTACTGCAGCCGTTGGCCAACGGCAACCTTGCCGGAATCGACCGCGACCACCGCTATGCCTACTTCGTGCGCAAGCCGGCCGCCGCTGATGGCAGCTGCACGCCGCCGCTGGCATTCGTGGAGATCCCCATGCCGCTGGACTGCCCGACCGTCGGCCGCAGGAACGGTGCCGAGGCCTGCTGCAGCGACGGCAAGCTGCTGGGCTGCAAGGTTGCCGGCGAAGCACGGTACAAGGCAGAAAAGTGGGCCGCGTCGCTGCCCTATTTCGAGACGCTGTGCAGCGCCGGCGTCCGCGAAGGCTGCCTGGCCATGGCAGAGGTGTACGCGAAGACAGCGGACCCGAAGATTCCGCAGGCCATGGCGGCACTGTGCGCCAAAGACGGCAAGGGCACCCATGTGGCCTGCGACGTGGACGCCACGCGCAACTGGCCGGCGCTGAAGGCCGCAGCCACGCCCTGAGGCCAGGCACCTGTAGCGCCGAGCCCGCGCTCGGCTCTACAAGGTCAGGTGTTCTTCCGGGGGATGATGGTGATGTGCCCGTTGATCTCCAGCAGGGCCAGCTCCACATCCTCCACGCCCAGGCAGCCCTGCTGGCGCATGGCGGCCTCGAAATCCGCACGGGTGACCTGCTCACGGCGCAGAACGGCGTCGAACAGGCGCCCATCGCGCGCGATCACCACCGGTTCGCCCTCGACCAGGCGCTCGATACGGCGGCTGCGGGTGCTCACCCAGCCCACCCCGTAGTTGAGCAGGATCAGCGTCGCCGCCAGCAGCAGGCCGCCGCCCAGCGAGGTGTCGGTGCCCAGCAGCGCGTTCTGCACCGCATTGCCCAGCAGCACCACCAGCAGCACGTCGAACGGGGTGATCTGCCCCAGCGGGCGCTTGCCGCTGAGCCGGACCATGCCCAGCACCACGACATACACCACCACCGCGCGCAGGATGAATTCCCACCACGGCATCGCCAGTGCGAACAGATCGGGCATTGCGGGTTCCCCTGCTGGACAGTGGCCCAGCCTAGCACCTGGGGTCAGATCCCTTTGCCCACCGGGCAAAGGGATCTGACTCCATCTGCGGTTCCGGCGGCACAAATAAAAAGCCCCGCTGACCAGGGGGAGGTCAACGGGGCCGGGGAACGGGCACTTGGGGAGGAGTCCCCGTTCCGAGATCTGCTCCAGGGGATGGGAGAGATCCACAACAGGCGTTGCGCCTGTCGGGAGTTATAGAAGCACTCCGAACACTAACGGTTCGTGAAGGGGCCCAATTTAATGAACGTCAATCAGGGCGACATTCATGGTCGAGTCAGAAACCTCTGACTTATGAACAAATTCACGACGTTTTCGGCCCGAAATGCCCTCAGTGCGCTTCATCCCAGTTGTTGCCGATCCCGGTATCGACCACCAGCGGCACCCGCAATTGGGCCGCTTGCGACATGCGTTCCACCACCTGCAAACGCAAGTCTTCGACGAAACTACTTTCGGTTTCGAACACCAGTTCGTCGTGCACCTGCAGGATCATCCGCGCCGGTGCGCCGCTGTCACGCAGCCATTGGTCCACGTCCACCATCGCTCGCTTGATGATGTCGGCGGCGGTGCCCTGCATCGGCGCATTGATCGCGGCACGCTCGGCACCGGCGCGCAGGCCCTGGTTGCGGGCATGAATGTCGTTCAGGTATAGGCGGCGGCCGAACAGGGTTTCCACGTAGCCCTGGTCGCGGGCCTGCTGGCGCATCCGCTCCATGAAGTCGCGCACGCCCGGGTAGCGGCTGAAGTACAGCGCCACATAGTCCTGCGCCTGGCCACGGTCGATGCCCAGGTTGCGGGCCAGGCCGAAGGCGCTCATGCCGTACATCAGGCCGAAGTTGATCGCCTTGGCGGCGCGGCGCTCGTTCGGAGTCACCTCCTCCAGCGTGCGCCCGAACACCTCGGCAGCGGTGGCACGGTGCACGTCGGCGCCCTGCTCGAAGGCACGCACCAGACCCGGGTCCTCGGAGAGGTGGGCCATGATCCGCACTTCGATCTGCGAATAGTCGGCCGCCAGCAGCTGGAAGCCCTCTGGTGCGATGAACGCGCGGCGGATGCGGCGGCCATCTTCGGTGCGGATCGGGATGTTCTGCAGGTTCGGGTCCGATGAGGACAGGCGGCCGGTGGCGGCACCGGACTGGTGGTAGCTGGTATGCACCCGGCCGGTGTCCGGGTTGACCATCTCCGGCAGCTTGTCGGTATAGGTGCTGCGCAGCTTGGCCAGGCCACGGTAGTCCAGGATCACCCGCGGCAGTTCGTGCTGGTCGGCAATCGCCTCCAGCGCCTCTTCATTGGTGCTGGGCTGGCCCTTCGGGGTCTTCACCACCGCCGGCAGCTTCAGCTCGTCGAACAGCACCGCCTGCAGCTGCTTGGGCGAATCCAGGTTGAAGCTGCGCCCGGCCAGCTCGGTGGCCTTCTGCTGCGCGGCCAGCATCCGCGATGACAGGTCCTGGCTCTGCCGGCGCAGCTCGTCGGTGTCGATCCGCACGCCGTTGGCTTCAATCGTGGTCAGCACCGGCACCAGCGGCATCTCGATGTCGCGGTACACGCTGTCCAGCGCCGGCTCGGCCAGCAGCTGGGGCTGCAGCGCGCGGTGCAGGCGCAGGGTGATGTCGGCGTCTTCGGCCGCATAGCGGCTGGCTTCGTCGATGCCCACCTGCGAGAACGGAATCTGCTTGGCGCCCTTGCCGGCCACATCCTCGAACTTGATGGTGCTGTAGCCCAGGTAGCGCAGCGCCAGCGAATCCATGTCGTGGCGGGTGGCGGTGGAGTTGAGCACGAAGCTCTCCAGCATCGTGTCGTCGTGGTAGCCCTGTACGTCCACGCCATGGCGGCGCAGCACGTGCAGGTCGTACTTGCCGTGCTGGCCCAGCTTCTTCTTCGCCGGGTCCTGCAGCACCGGGCGCAGGGCATCGAGCACCTGCTGCATCGGCAGCTGCGCCGGCGCCCCGGGGTAATCGTGGCCGACCGGAATGTAGGCGGCCCTGCCCGGCTCGACCGCCAGGCTGATGCCGACCAGGCGCGCGCGCATCGCATCCAGTGCGTCGGTCTCGGTGTCGAAGCTGATCAGCTCGGCCTGCTGCAGGCGCTCGACCCAGGCCTGCAGCTGCTCGCCGGTGAGCACGGTCTCGTACTCACCCGGTGCGGCCAGCGCCGGGTCCAGCGTACCGGCCGCCGGGGCCTCGGCGCTGCCACGGGCGAAGCCGGCGGCGGTGCCGCGCAGGCTCGGCGTGGCTTCGCTGGCCGCCGCCGGTGCCGGCAGCGGCGCACCCAGTTCCTTCAGTGCCTGGGTGAAGCCGTAGCGTGCGTACAACTCGGTCAACACCGGCACGTCCTGCTCGCGCAGCGCCAGCGTGGTCGGGCTGGCCTCCAGCTCCACATCGGTACGGATGGTCACCAGCTCGCGGTTCAGCGGCAGGCGCTCCAGCGCGGCGCGCAGGTTCTCGCCGATCTTGCCCTTCATGGTCGGCGCAGCGGCCATCACCCCGTCCAGGTGCTGATACTCGGCCAGCCACTTGGCCGCGGTCTTCGGCCCGCACTTCTCAACGCCCGGCACGTTGTCGACGGTGTCGCCCATCAGCGCCAGCAGGTCGATGATCTGGTCGGCGCGCACGCCGAACTTGTCCATCACCGCCGCGTCCGAATCCATGCGGCTGCCGGTCATGGTGTTGACCAGCTCGATGCCCGGGCGCACCAGCTGCGCGAAGTCCTTGTCGCCGGTGGAGATGGTCACCTTCAAGTCCTGCGCCACGCCCTGCAGCGCCAGCGTGCCGATCACATCGTCGGCTTCCACGCCGGGCACGCGCAGGATGCTGATGCCCAGCGCCTCGACGATGCGGCACATCGGCTCGACCTGGCTGCGCAGCTCGTCGGGCATCGGCGGGCGGTTGGCCTTGTACTGCTCGTACAGGTCGTCGCGGAAGGTCTTGCCCGGCGCATCCACCACGAACGCCACGTAGGCCGGACGTTCCTTCAGCGTGGAACGCAGCATGTTGACCACGCCGAACAGCGCGCCGGTGGGTTCACCCTGTGCATTGGACAGGGGCGGCAGCGCGTGGAACGCGCGGTACAGGTAACTGGACCCGTCGATCAGGACTAATCTGCTCATGGGTCGATTCTACGCGCCCGTGCCTGCATCGCGGCGACACGGCGCCGACGTGGCGATGGGGCATAATCCAAGCTCATTCCAGGCAAAGGAACCCCACCCATGAAGACTCTGATGCTGGCCTCCCTGCTCCTGCTGGCCGGCTGCGCCAGCATGGGTGGCGCCGGGGCTCCCCCGGTGGACGTGAAGGGTGCCGATGTTTCCAAGCGCACCATGGACAACGGTGACACCATCGAGGAATACCGGGTGTCCGGCCAGCTGCGCATGGTCAAGGTGACCCCGGCGCGTGGCGCGCCGTTCTACATGTACGACAAGAACGGCGACGGCCGCTTCGACAACGACAAGGACGGCGTGTCGCCGGTGTACTGGAAGCTGTACAGCTGGTGAGGTGACCGGGGCCGGATCCCTTTCCGCAGGAAAGGGCTCTGACCCCCATCATGGCAATCGGCACGGCCCCCACAGAAAACAACGCCGGCGCGCATCCTGCGCACCGGCGTCAGGTCCCCTCCCCGGGAACGCTTGAATCATCGGGTGTGGATCAGCGGATCACCAGCACCGGCAGGGTGCTGCGTGCCAGCACTTCGGCGGTCTGGCTGCCCAGCAGCACGCGGGTCACGCCACGGCGGCCGTGCGAGGTCATCACGATCAGGTCGCTGTTGCGCTCGCCGGCGGTCTCGATGATGCCGTCGGCCGCATAGCGGTCCAGCACATGCACCGGGTTGGCGGTAATGCCCTGCTCGGCGGCCTTGGCCAGCGCCGGCTGCAGCACCTTCTGCGCGCCTTCCTCGCGGTCGGCCTTGTACTCGGGGCTGTTCATGTAGCCCACGCTCCAGCCCATGGCGTCGTACATGCCGACGGCCCACGGCTCGGAAACAGTCACGATATCGACCTCGGCGTTGAGGTCCTTGGCCAGCTCCAGACCCTTGGCCAGGCCCTTGTCGGCCAGCTCGGACCCGTCGGTGGCAATCAGGATGCGCTTGTACATGATGGGGCTCCGTCGCGATCAGCCAAATGGAAACGCCACCATTGCACACCCGATGTGCAGGCCGCGCCTTGAGCAGGATCAATCCGGCGCCTGTAGAGCCGAGCCCACGCTCGGCTGCTTCTGGCGGGAAAAGCAGCCGAGCATGGGCTCGGCTCTACATCAGGCCTGCCCTCAGGCGATCTGCACCACGCGTGCGTTCTGGCACAGCGGGTAGCTGGCCACGAACTCGGCGATGGCCTCACGCATCGCCTCGAACGACTGGCCATACATGTACAGCGCGGTCTCGCTCGGGCCCTGCCACCAGCTGCAGATCTCGCCCAGGCCATCGATGCGCTCGGACAGCTGCTCGAACACATGGTTGGAGTCGCACTGTTCGTAGACCTCGTCCGGCAGGTTCAGGCCGTCGAGGTAGATACCCAGACCCTCGGTCACGCCGAAGTGGCGATTGGCCTCGCCCGCGCCCTGCAGTTGTGAGCCCTTCGGTGCCCCCAGCTGTTCCAGCAGGTCGATCAGCTTGGGCACGCCGGCCGCATCCACCAGCGCCACCTCGATATCGCCGTACAGCACCTCGCCCTCGTCGGAAGTCGCGGTGCCACCACCGACGATCTCGCCGATCTCGGCAGCCTGCATCAATGCGTCGAGCGGATCCTCGAACAGTTCATGACGATGCGCGGGCTGCAGCTTGGCGTTCAACATCACGGTGACGTGCAGGGTCGGTTCGGTCATCGGAGGCATTCCTGGAGGATGTGGCCGCTATTGTAGAGTCGAGCTTGCTCGACTGCTTCTGCCATTACCAATTGCCCTCCCCCCGCCTGCCGGCCGAGCGATAATGCGCGTCGCAACGACACCATTCCAACAGGGGGAATACATGAAGTCGATCATTGCACCGGCACTGCTGCTGTTGCTCACCGGCTGCGGCATCCGCACCGAGGTGGTGCGCGTGAACGTGCCCGATATCCGGGTGAATCCCGAACAGGGTCCGGTGGTGGTGGTAGCGCCGGTGCGCGACAGTCGTCCGGTCTATTTCCCGGAGGTTGCGGCAGCCGACCGCGCGAAGAACATTGCCGGGGTGGTTCGTCAAGGCAACGGCGTTCTTGTCTCCGTCGAGTCCACCACAGCCGCGGACAAGACACGCGAGATCATGATCCAGGCATTGCGCAACATGGGTTATCGCACCGCCGACCAATGCGAAACGTCATGCACGCAACTGGAGGCCTCGCTCACCGATTTCTCGGTCAAGATGCCGGCAAACTTCTTCCGGATGGTGTCATCCACACAACAGATGCTGGCCGACATTTCGGTGCAGGTCGTTGCGCGGAACAACGGCCAGACCCGGACCTTCACCGCCACCGGACATGGCGCGAACATCTTTCAGGTGCCATCACGCGAGAACTGGGAGATCGCACTGGAGCGCGCGGTAAAGAGTTTCACCAGCAGCCTGCAGCAGTCGATGTCCGAACAGGATGCCGCGACCACTTCCAAGGCGCAGCACTGAGGTTCTGTCCTGGTTGTAGAGTCGAGCTTGCTCGACTGCTTCCAGCGGCACAAGGCAGTCGAGCAAGCTCGACTCTACGGGGAGATGCGGTCAGCGCAGGAACGGGGTCACTTTGCGCGTGAGCAGTTCCACCAGCACCGGGTCCATGTAGTCGTAGTCGTCGGGGATATCCAGGCAGATCACCCGCTTGCCCTTCAGCCACGGCTTGTAACGGCTGGACAGCCGGTTGCGGTGGGCCTTTTCCATCACGAACACCAGGTCGGCCCACTGCAGCAGCTCGGGGCTGAGCACTTCCTCGGCGTCGGCCAGCAGCCCGGCCGAGGCCGTCTCGATGCCCGGCCATTCGGCGAACACCTGCTCGGCCGTCGGGCTGCGCAGGCGGTTCTGGCTGCAGAGGAACAGCACGTTGCGGGTCATGGCCGCAGCGTATCGGGGTCGGAGCCCTTTTCCAACGGAAAAGGGCTCCGACCCCAACAGTGATCAGATCACCGTCAGGTTGGCGTAGGCCATCACCAGCCACTTGCTGCCGGCGTCGGCAAACTCGACCTGGACGCGGGCATGCGCGCCGCTGCCTTCGTAGTCGGTCACCATGCCTTCGCCGAACTTGGGATGGGTGACCAGTGCACCCAGCTTGACCGGCGGTGCCTCGATCGAGGCATGGCCCATCACCCGGCTGGCGCCCATCGAGGCCGGCCGCGAGACCTGCACCTTCGGGCGCACTTCGTGCAGCAGCTCGCGCGGGATCTCGCGCAGGAAGCGCGACGGCAGGCTGTAGTTGTCCTGGCCGTGGATGCGGCGCGATTCGGCATAGCTCAGCACCAGCTTCTGGCGTGCGCGGGTGATGCCCACGTAGGCCAGGCGGCGCTCTTCTTCCAGCCGCCCGCTTTCCTCCAGCGAACGTGCGCTGGGGAACAGGCCTTCTTCCAGGCCGGCGAGGAACACCAGCGGGAATTCCAGGCCCTTGGCCGAGTGCAGGGTCATCAGCTGCACGCCGTCCTCGCCCGCCTGCGCCTGGCCTTCACCGGCCTCCAGCGCGGCATAGGCCAGGAACGCGACCAGCTCATCCATGTCCTCGCCCACTTCCTCAATGTCATCGGCACGGCGCACGAAGCGCGAGGCCACCGAGACCAGTTCGTCGAGGTTGTCGGTGCGCGATTCCGAATCCAACGCGTTGCGGCTTTCCTTGCTCCAGTGCTCGCGCAGCTGCGAGCGGGCCAGCACGTGATCCACGCGCTCGGCCAGGGTCATGTGCAGGGTCTGCGCCTGCAGCTCGTTGACCAGCATCAGGAAGCCGGCCAGCGCATTGCGCGCACGTGCGGCCAGCGCGCTGCCCTGGGTGACCAGCATGGTCGCTTCCCACAGCGAGATGCCCTGCGCGCGCGCCTCGCGGCGCACTTCGTCCAGCGTGCGGTCGCCGATGCCACGGGTGGGCGTGTTGACCGCGCGCTCGAAGGCGGCGTCATCGTTGCGGTTGGACAGCAGGCGCAGGTAGGCCAGCGCATCCTTGATTTCGGCACGCTCGAAGAAGCGCATGCCACCGTACACGCGGTACGGCACCTGCTCGCTCAGCAGCGCTTCTTCCAGCGCGCGCGACTGTGCGTTGCTGCGGTAGAGCACGGCCACTTCGGTGTAGCTGCCACCGTCGCGCACCCACTGGCGTGCACGCTCGACGATGTAGCGCGCCTCGTCCATCTCGTTGTATGCGGCATACAGGTCGATCGGCTCGCCGTCGCCGCTGTCGGTCCACAGCTGCTTGCCGATGCGGTCGGGGTTGTGCGCGATCACCGCATTGGCGGCACCGAGGATGTTGGCGGTGGAGCGGTAGTTCTGTTCCAGGCGGATGGTCTGCGCACCCGGGAAATCGCGCAGGAAACCCTGCACGTTCTCGACCTTGGCGCCGCGCCAGCCGTAGATGGCCTGGTCATCGTCGCCGACCACGAACACGTGGCCGGAATCACCGGCCAGCACGCGCACGAAGGCGTACTGGATGGCGTTGGTATCCTGGAACTCGTCCACCAGGATTTCGCGGAAGCGGGCGCGGTAGTGCGACAGCAGCGCGGGGTTGTCGCGCAGCAGTTCGTGCGCGCGCAGCAGCAGCTCGGCGAAGTCGACCAGGCCGGCGCGGTCGCAGCGCGCCTGGTACTCGATGTAGGCCTGGCGCATGGTTTCCAGCCACGCATCGTTCGGCTCGGGCTGGATGTGCTGCGGGCGGCGGCCCTCATCCTTCTGCGCGTTGATCCACCACGCGATCTGCTTGGCCGGGTACTTGCCGTCGTCCAGTTCCAGCGCCTGCACCACGCGCTTGACCAGCCGCAGCTGGTCGTCCGAATCCATCACCTGGAAGCCTTCGGGCAGCTTGGCGTCCTGCCAGTGCAGGCGCAGCAGGCGGTTGGCCAGGCCGTGGAAGGTGCCGATCCACATGCCGCGGCTGCCATTGGGCAGCTGGGCGTCGATGCGGTGGCGCATTTCGCCGGCCGCCTTGTTGGTGAAGGTCACCGCGAAAATGCCGTGGGTCGGCACGCCGTCGACTTCATGCAGCCAGGCGATGCGGTGGGTGAGTACGCGGGTCTTGCCGGAACCGGCACCGGCCAGCACCAGGTGGTGGCCGGGGGGAGCGGAGACGGCTTCGCGCTGGGCCGGGTTCAGGCCATCAAGCAGGTGGGAGACATCCATGCCCCCATTTTACGGCATCGCCGTCGCGGCTCCTGCGATCACTTCGGTGGCCAGCGCCTGCGCCTGCTGACGCAGTTCAGGCACCGCCAGGCTTTCCCACAGGCTGCCGATGCGCAGGCTGCCGAGCACGCCCAGCCGCGCCTGCGGCTGGCCACCGGCAGCGCGCAGGCGGTCGCCCGGCACCGTGCTGTCCAGGCCCAGCCCGTGCGGGCCGGGGCGGGCAAGCCCATCGGCCTGCAACTGCTGCAGCAACGGATTGCGCAGCGCACTGGCGCGGGTTTCGACGCCGGTGGCGTTGATCACGCCGCCAATCGTCCACTGCTGTTCATTGCCCGAGGCATCGCGGCCGGACAGCTGCACGGCATCGCCCTCGCGCCAGACGCGTTGCAGGCGGGCGCGGTGGACGCGCAGCTGGCCGCTGTCGATCAGCGCCTGCAGCTGAACATCCACCTCTTCGGCAATGCGATGACGATGCACATCCCAGTAGCGCACCACATGGCGCAGGAAACGGCGCTGGTCAGCGGCGTCGAGGCTGCACCACAGCGCCTGCCCGTGTGGACGGATACGGTCCATCACGCCCTGCCACGGCAGGCCATCGGCCTGCGCCTGGCGTGCGAAGCCACGCAGCGCGTGCAGGCGCTGGCGCAGGTTCATTGGCAGCAGCACCGCCGGATCGAAGCTGGGCAGGCCGCCGTGCGCGTGTGGCAGCGGCAGCAGGCCATGGCGCGAGATCACATGCAGCGGCCCGGTATGACCGGCGGCGACCAGCGCCAGCACCGTGTCCGCCATGCTCAGGCCGGAGCCGACGATCGCCACGGCCTGTTCGCCGGCCAGGGCCCGCACACCGTCGTAGTCCCAGGCCTCGATCACATCATCGGCGGGCAGCGCATCGGCGCCAGGCACCGGCAGCGGCCGCATGCTGTTGCCGGTGGCCAGCACCGCCTGCGTGGCGTGCAGCGTGTCGCCATCGCCGAGTGTCAGCTGGTAGCCGTGGTCATCCGGTTGCAGGCCCAGCACCGGCTGCGCGATCACCTGCAGCTGCGCCGGGCTGTCGGCCACGGCGTCCTGCAGGCGCTGCTGCAGGTAGGCGGCAAAGAAGTGGCGGCACACATAGCGCTCGCCCAGCACCTCGCGCGCCTCGCCCGGGTAGGCGTTGGCGGCCATCAGGTAATCGAGGAAATCGCCGGGCTGGTCGGCAAACGCGCTCATCTTCGCCGCCGGCACGTTCAGCAGGTGCTCCGGCCACGGCGTGGCATAGGCAATGCCCTGGGCCAGCTGCGAGGCCGGTTCGAAAATGGCCAGCGCCAGCGGCGCCCGGGCCTGGCGCAGTACCTGGATCGCCACCAGCACCCCGGCCGCACCACCACCGATGATTGCCAGGTCCAGTTCGCCATTACGCGGTGAATCAGTCATGCGCCGATTGTAGGCCATCGGCGATGACAGGCCGGGTTGCCGAAGCGGGCGGTTGCCGCCGCCTCACATCAACGCATCGGCCAGGCGTGCGATGCCTTCGCGGCTGCGCCGCCAGGTAGGGCGACTGCGCCACTGCTGCAGGTCCAGCTGCCGCGACTCGCGCAGGTAGCCATCCTCGATCGCGCACAGCTGCTGCACCAGCGCGCGGTCGTAGCAGATCAGGCCGATTTCGGCATTCAGCGCAAACGAGCGGATATCCATGTTGATCGAGCCGAGCACGGCGATGTCCTCGTCCACGCTCATGTGCTTGGCGTGCAGGAACTGCGGCTCGTACAGCGCGATGCGCACGCCACAGCGCAGCAGCTCGTCGTAGTAGGCCTCCTGTGCCCACGAGGTCAGTCGCTGGTTGTTGCTGGCCGACAGGATCAGCTGCACTTCCACGCCGGACAACGCGGCAATGCGCAGCGCGCTGAGCGTGGCTTCGTCGGGCACGAAATACGGCGTGACCATCACCAGCCGGCGCCGTGCCAGGTGGATCAGCGCCGCCACCGCATCGCGCGCGTTGCTGTACGGGTAGGCCGGGCCGCTGGGCAGCAGCTGGGTGGCGATGTCGTCGCTGCACTCGGGCACATCGGCGATCACGTCCAGGCGCTGGCCGGTTTCCATGTACCAGTCGCTGGCGAACACCGCCTCCAGGTGCGCCACCGCCGGGCCGCGCACGCGCGCCACCAGCTCGCGGTTCGGGTGGCCGGGCACGAACTGCGGGCCGGCCAGGTTCTGCGAACCGACATAGGCCACTTCGTTGTCGATCACCGCGATCTTGCGGTGGTTGCGCAGGTCCATGCGCCCGCTGCGGCGCCAGCGCAGGCCACCGGGCAGCATCGCGCGCACTTCGATGTCGCGCGCTTCCAGGCGCTTGCGGTAGGCGCGCAGGCCGCGCTTGGCGCCCACCGCATCAAGCAGCACGCGGCACTGCACGCCACGCGCGGCGGCGCGCTGCAATGCCTCGACGATGGCCTCGCCCACCGCGTCGTCGAACATCAGGTAGTACAGCAGGTGCACGCGGTCTTCGGCTTGGTCGATGTCGGCGATGAGTGTGTGCAGTGATTCGTCGTAGTCGGTCAGCAGATCGACCGCATTGCCGTGCACCGGCATGAAATCGCCCTGGCGCTGCACCAGCGGCACGATCTCGGCGCTGGCGGTATCCGGCTGCGGGGACCAGCGCAGGCGGTGCTGCAGCGCCTGCTCCTCGCGGATCACCTGCGAAGCCTCGGCCTGGCGGCGGATGCGCTCGCGCGACAGCCACGGGTGGCCGAACAGCAGGTACAGCGGCAGGCCCAGCAGCGGCACGAAGCCGACCAGCAGCAGCCAGCTGCGCGCCGCACCCGGCGTGGTGCGGGTGGGAATCCAGCACAGCGCGACCAGCCGGATCAGCCAGTCGATCAGCAGCAGATACGAACCCAGCAACCACTCGAACAGCATCGCGTCGCCCGTCGGGAGGTGATGGGTCATTCTGCCCACCGGCCTTTGTAGAGTCGAGCCATGCTCGACCGCCTTTCGGCCCGACAGCAGAGCAGCCGAGCATGGCTCGGCTCTACAAGGGCTGTGAGCAGAGCAGCCGAGCATGGCTCGGCTCTACAAAAGGGTGGCTCAGTGCCGCACCGGCACCTCGCACAGCTGGCGCACCGAATCGGCGTGGCGGCGGCCGTTGAGCGCCATGCAGGCAATGGCCTGCGCGGCCCGCTCCAGCTGCGCCTCCGGCAGCGTCGGCGGTGCGCCGTTGGCCAGTGCCAGGTGGTGATCGCACAGCAGCAGCGCCATGCCCTCGATGCCTTCCAGCATGCGCTGCAGGCGCAGCCAGCCCAGTTCCAGGTCCTGCCGGTGTGATGGGGTGTTCATGCAACCTCCTTCAACGGATCTGGCCACCGTGAAGGTGGCGGACGATGCGTGGTTGCAATACCGGGAAGCAATCAATCAGCAAACGAACCGGCGGGCACAGGGCCCCCTCGCACCGTCCGCCATAGAGGCAGATAGGTCACCGACCGTCGCCGGAGGGATCTCCGGCGACGGCGGGCGAGTCTACTGATGATTGACTTCACGGGATTGCAAGCCCGACCACTGCAACCGCAGCGGCTTGCCATCATGGGCACGGCGGGGCTCGTCGTTCCAATCGATTTGGAACGCGCGAAGTGCCGGAATCGGTAGGCACAATCACTTATCGCATTCGGCCCATCATTCCGTGCACGGCGCCATTGACGACAGCGTGCGCAGGGAGTGTCGCGGTGCCGACCAAGGTCGGCAGCTACCGAAGTCTAGACCAGGCACGAAAAAACCCGCCACAAGGGCGGGTTTCTTCGCGGGGATCAGCAATCCGTGTGGATTACTTGATCTTGCCTTCCTTGTACAGGACGTGCTTGCGCACGACCGGATCGTACTTCAGGAATTCCATCTTCCCCGGGGTGTTCTTCTTGTTCTTGTCGGTCGTGTAGAAGTGGCCGGTACCGGCCGAGGAAATCATACGGACCTTATCGCGCTTGCCTGCCATGATGCTTTACTCCTCAGACCTTTTCGCCGCGCGCACGCAGCTCAGCCAGAACGGAATCAATGCCGTTCTTGTCGATGGTGCGCAGTGCATGCGCGGAAACACGAAGCTTGACCCAGCGGTTCTCGCTGGCCACCCAGAAACGGCGCTCGTGCAGATTCGGCAGGAAACGACGACGGGTCTTGTTGTTGGCGTGCGAGACGTTGTTACCCGTCTGCACTCGCTTGCCGGAAACCTGGCATACGCGGGACATTGCGCACCTCGATAGTAGTAGTTGTCAGCCCGTAGCCCGGGAGACGGCGGCCTCGATGGTTGCCCACCACACGTCAAGAGAATCAAAGGGTTACGCTGGCGTTGGGCGGCCGGGGACGTGCTCCCGGGGGCGCCGCCCGGTAGAAAACCGGACACAGCGAGCCGCGCATTATGCACGGGTTCAAACACTTGCGCAAGTTACCCACAGGCCGGGGCTGAACGCGAAGGCCACGCCGCTGTAGAGCCGATGGTAGCGGCAGGAGCCGCCGCCAACGTCGCTTGCGACGGCCCGTAGGGTGACGGTCAGGACGACCGGCATAGCCCACGCTCGGCTCAGGCATTCCGGGACACGGCAGCCGAGCGTAGGCTCGGCTCTACAACAATGACCGGGCCCGCTCAGCGCAGGTGCGGGATGACCTGGGCCAGCAGATGGGCATCCTTCAGTGCACCGTGCAGGCCGCGATTGCCGGGAATGCGCAGGCGCTGCAGCACATCGTCCAGCTTGTTTCCCTGCCCCGGCCAGCGCCCGCGCGCCAGCTTCAGGCTGCAGGTGATGCGGCAATGCTGGGCCAGCGTGGCGGGAATGCCGGCCAGGCGCAGCTCATTGTCGAGGAAACCCACATCGAACGTGGCGTTGTGCGCGACCATCTCACTGCCGCGCAGGAAGTCCAGCAGTTCGGCGGCCTTGCTGGAGAACAGCGGCTTGCCCACCAGCATCGCATCGCTGATGCCATGCACACGCTGTGCGCCCCAATCGACCCTGCGCTGCGGCTGTAGGTAGGTGTGGAACTGGCGCCCGGTGAGCTGGCCATCGATCAGTTCGACGGCACCGATCTCGATCACGCGGTGACCGAGGCGATGGGAAATGCCGGTGGTTTCCGTGTCCAGCGCGACGATTCGGCTCATGACGTTCGGTGTTTCCTGTTGCAGGTGCATTGAATTTTCGCACGTGCCGACGCGCGACCGGATTCGGAAACGTTGCGGATGCTCAGCCCAGCGCCTCCACCACCCAATCAATGAACACCCGCAGCCGCTGGCTCATGTGCCGGTTCGGCGGGAACATCACGTGCATCGGCATCGGCGGCAGCTGCCAGTCCCGCAACACCGGTAGCAGCTCGCCACGCGCCACGTGCGGTTCGGCCATGTAGCTGGGCAGCGCCACCACGCCGAGCCCCGCCAACGCCGCCGCCAGATAGGCGTTGCCGTCGTCGAAACCGACCGTGTAGCGGCCCTGCACCTCGATGCGCTCATCGCCGCGCTGTGCAGTGAACACGCGGGCACGGCCACTGCGCGGGCTGAGGAAACCCACCATCTGGTGGTCCGGCCCTTCCAGCGCGCGCGGATCGACCGGCACACCGAAACGCTGCACATAGCCCGGGCTGGCGTGGAAACCGATCGGCAACGCTGCCAGCGGCCGCGCCACCAACGCCGGATCGGCCGGGGTGCCGCCACGGATCACGCAGTCGACGTTGTCGGCGATGACATCGACCTCGCGATCACTCACGCCGATATCCAGCTGGATTTCCGGGTAGCGCGCCTGGAACTCCGGTAGCGCCGGGACCAGCCGCAACCGCGCGTAGGGCCCGGGTACATCCACGCGCAGGCGCCCGCGCGGCTGGGCGGCCGCATCGCCCAGCCCGCCTTCCACCTCGTCCAGTTCGGCCAGCAGCCGGGCGATGCGCGGGTAATAGGCCGCGCCATCGGCGGTGACGCTGACCCGGCGCGTGGTGCGGTTGAGCAGGCGCAGCCGCAGGTGCGCCTCCAGCTGCTGCACCAGCTGGGTGACGGTGGTGCGGCTGATCTGCAGGGTGTGCGCGGCACGGGTGAAGCTGCCGGTTTCCACCACCCGGGCAAAGGCCCGCATTGCCTCGAAACGGTCCATGGCGGGCCGCGATTGTTTGGAATTGGCAATCAATCTAGGCCGATCATCGCGGTTTATCCAGACAGCGTCGGCGCGGAGGATGGCGTTCTCTCCCACGGGATCTTCCCCATGTCACAGCGTGATGTCGTTTTCCCCACCGGGCGCCAGGCCCTGTACGAGCGCAACCGCTACTCGCCGGCGATCCGGTCCGATGGCTTTTTGTTCGTTTCCGGCCAGGTCGGCAGCCGTGAGGACGGTTCGCCCGAGCCGGACTTCGAGGCGCAGGTGCGCCGCGCCTTCGAGAATCTCAACGCGGTGCTGGCTGCCGCAGGCTGCACGTTCGATGACGTGATCGACGTGACCGTGTTCCTGGTCGATCCGGAGAAGAACTTCGAGAAGGCCTGGGCGATCGTGCCCGAGTACTGGGGCCAGGCGCCGCACCCGACCCTGACCGGCATCGGCGTGACCTGGCTGTATGGATTCCAGTTCGAGATCAAGGTGATCGCGAAGCTGCCGTGACCGTTACTGTAGAGCCGAGCCCATGCTCGGCTGGTCGTGCGAAAGCAGCCGAGCGTAGGCTCGGCTCTACAGACGCGCAGCCCGGTGTCCGACCCCAGGGGCCGAAAAGCGTGTCGACCAAGGTCGACACCTACCAGAGCCATGTGCGCGGCCCACCTGAACGGGAGATTCCGACGTATTCCCGAAGCGGCCATTGATATTGTATCCGGCGAAAACCGCTTGCTAGCCTCCCCTTCATGCGCTGGATCACCCGCCACCTCCGTTCGACCCTGCTGATGCTGCTGATGGCGGCATTCGTGGTCGTGCCGGTGGCCGATGCCCTGGCGTGCACGGTGGAACCGCATGCCAGCACGGTGCATGTGGAGTCCGCACCGGATGCCGATGGCGATACCGACGGCAAGCATGCCGGTGCCTGTGGCCACAACCACTGCCACCACTCCAACCTCAGCCTGCCGGCACACACGCTGGCCGCGTTCGGGGCGCCGCTGCCGGCGCGCTGGATGAGTGCGGGCGATGCGGCGACCTATGCGGTCGCCCAGGATGAATTGACGCGTCCACCCCGGGCGTGAGTTGAGCGCGTCCCGCGATTGCGGGCTCCCGTTTCACTCACAACCGGAATCCCCCTATGTCGATCCTGACACCTCGGTCGCCGCGTGCGGCCGGGCTGGTCGTCGCCGTGTTGCTGGGCCTGGCCCCGGCGGCATCGGTGATGGCGCAAGCCGCCCCCTCCTACGACACCCTGCTTGAACGCCTGGACCAGCTGCCCGGCACCCGTGTGGGTACAGCGCTGGCCGAGGCCGCCGATGCGCGCGCCGACCAGGCCCGTGCGCTGCCCAATCCCTCCCTTTCCTGGTCGGCCGAAAACGCCTGGGGCTCCGGCACCTACCGCGGCATGGGCAAGGCCGACACTGTGCTCACCCTGTCCCAGCCGCTGGAGGTCTGGGGCCAGCGTGGCGCGCGCGTTCGTGCCGCCCGGGCCGAGGCACAAGCCGCTGCCCTGCGTGGTTCGCAGAGCCGCAGTGATGTCGCCAGCCAACTGGCGGCGGTCTACGCACAGGCGGAAAGTGCATTGCGTCGTTACGCCCTCGCCGCCGAAGCGCTGACCCTGACCCGCGACGATGCGGCTGCCGTCAATGCGATGGTCAAGCAGGGCCGCGAACCCCAGCTGCGCGCCGTGCAGGCACAGAGCGAAGTGGCCAACGCCACGGCGTCGCTGGATGAAGCCCGGGCGTTCCGCGATGCCGCACTGGCCCGTCTGGCCGGTACCGCGCTGCTGGATGCGCCGGTGCAGTCGATCGACAACAGCCTGCTCGACCGCGCGCCACCGCTGCCGCGCGGTGCCACCGATACCGCGCTGGCGGTGCGCATCGCCGAAGCCGAAACTGATGCAGCGGGCAAGCTGGTGGACGTGGAGCGCAAGCGCGCCCTGCCCGACCTCAGCGTCACCGCCGCGCAGACCCGCTTCCGCGAAGGCGGCGAGCGTGCCTACAACCTCGGGCTCAGCCTCAGCATCCCGCTGTTTGACCGCAACCGCGGCGGCATCCGCGCCGCCAACGCCGACCAGCGCGCGGCCGAAGCGCGGCTGGACCAGCAGCGCCGCGACAGCGAGGCCGAGCGCCTGTCCGCCGTGGCCGGGCTGAAGGCCGCTGGCAGCCGTACCCGCGCCGCCGATGAAAGCGTGGTCGCCGCCGAAGAGGCGTATCGCCTTGCACGCATCGGCTTCGACGCCGGACGCATCTCGCAGCTGGAACTGCGCAGCACGCGCAGCGCCCTCATCGCCGCGCGCGGCACCGCCGTGGATGCGCGCCTGTCGCGCGTCGGCGCGGAAATCGATCTTGCCCGCCTGGAAGGGCGCGCACCTTTTGTGGAGGCCCCATGACTCTCTCCCGTTCCTTCCCCCTGATCGGCGGCCTGCTGCTGACCGTGTTCCTGGCTGGCTGCGCCGGCAACGCGCAGACGCCGGCGAACGAAGACCCCGCTGCGGCCAAGGCCGGCACCGACGATGGCCACGGCCATGCCGCCGACAGCAAGGAAGCCAAGGCAGAAACCGCAAAGGCGCCGGCAGACGCCGATGAAGGCGTGGTGCCGCTGACCCCTGAGCAGATCAAGGCGTCCGGTATCGAAGTGGTTGCCGTCGGTCGCGGCGGTGGCGGTTCAACCCGCCTCGCCGGCCGGGTCGAGCCCTCGGTCGGTGCGCGTGCATCGGTGGCCTCCACCGTGACCGGCCGCGTCGAACGCGTGCTGGTTGCACCCGGCACGGCGGTGAAGCAGAACCAGGCACTGGCCATCGTGGTCAGCGGCGAGGCGGCGGTGTTCAGGGCCAATGCGCTGGCCGCATCCGCCGAAGCCGAGGCCGCACGCCTGGCCTATGGCCGCGACAAGGCGCTGGTCGACCAGGGCGTGGTCGCGCGCCAGGAAATGGAAGCTTCGCGCGCACGCTCGCTGGCCGCCCAGGCCCAGGCCGCTGCCGCGCAGGCGCAGGCCGCCGCCAACGGTGCGCCCGATGCCAGTGGCCGCGTGCGCATCACCAGCCCGGTGGCCGGCATCGTCGGCAACGTGCAGGTCACCCCGGGTGGCGTGGTCGCCGCCGGCAGCGCGGTGGCTGATGTCGCCGACCCGGCGATGAACGAGCTGGTGTTCACCGCGCCGCCGGCACTGGCCGCGCAGGTCACTCCGGGCATGAAGCTGGAAGTGAGCGTGCCGGGTGGCAGCTTCACCGCCACCGTCACCGGCTCGGCGGCTGACGTGCGCCAGCAGGGCGGCGTGGCCGTGATCCGCGCCACGCCAGTGGACGCTTCGCTGCCGCCGGCCGGTTCGCCGGTGTCGGCGGTGGTGGTCACCGAAGGCCAGGACGGCTCGCTCAGCGTGCCGGCCGACGCAGTGCAGAACGTCGATGGCGGCAGCGCGGTGTTCGTCGCCGTCGATGGCGGCTTCAAGGCCCAGCCGGTCCTGGCCGGGCGTCGTGCCGGCGACCGCATCGAGATCCTCGGTGGTCTGACCGGCAACGAACGCATCGTCGGTGCCAACGCCTTCCTGCTCAAGGCCGAACTGGCCAAGGGCGAAGCCGAGCACGGCCACTGAGGAGGCGACCATGTTCAAGCTGATCATTGAAACAGCGGTGCGCCACCGCTGGCTGGTGGTGTTCCTGGCGGCGCTGATCGCTGCGGTGGGCCTGTTCCAGCTGGGCAAGCTGCCGATCGACGCGGTACCGGACATCACCAACCGCCAGGTGCAGATCAACACGGTGGCACCGGCGCTGACCCCGGAGCAGATCGAGCGGCAGGTGACCTATCCGCTGGAAACGGCGCTGGCCGGCATTCCCGGCCTGACCACCACCCGTTCGCTGTCGCGCAATGGCTTCTCGCAGGTCACCGCAATCTTCACCGACGCCACCGACATCTACTTCGCGCGCCAGCAGGTGGCCGAACGCATGCGCGAAGCGGCCGATGACCTGCCCGACGGCGCATCACCGATGCTGTCGCCGGTCACCACCGGCCTCGGCGAGGTGCTGATGTGGACGGTGGACTTCACCACCTTCGATCCAGCCAAGCTGGCCAAGCCCGGTGACGCCGGCTGGCAGGCCGGTGAGGTCTATCGCACGCCGGAAGGCAACCTGCTGCGCACGCCGGAAGAACGCGCGACCTACCTGCGCACCGTGCAGGACTGGATCATCGCGCCGCAGATGCGCTCCAGCCCGGGGCTGGCCGGTGTCGATACCGTTGGCGGCTACGTCAAGGAATACGGCGTGCATCCGGACAGCGCGCGGCTGGCCGCGCATGGCCTCGGCCTGGCCGACCTGGTCACTGCCCTGCAGCGTTCCAACGTGCAGGCCGGTGCCGGTTTCGTACAGCGTGCCGGCGAGGGCCTGGTGGTGCGTGCCGATGGCCTGGCACTGACCACCGAGGATCTTGCACAGGCACCAGTGGCCACCCGCAATGGCGTGGTGGTGCGCGTGGCCGATGTGGCCACCGTGGAACTGAGCCGCGCGCCACGCCTGGGCGCGGCCAGCCGCAACGGCCACGAGGCCGTGCTGGGCACCGCGCTGATGATTGCCGGCGGCAACAGCCGCACCGTGGCGCAGGCCGCAGCCGCACGCCTGGAACAGGTGAACAAATCGCTGCCGGCCGACATCGTGGCAGCGCCGGTGCTGGACCGCAGCGTGCTGGTCAATTCCACCATCAAGACCGTGGCCAAGAACCTCACCGAGGGCGCGCTGCTGGTGGTGGTGGTGCTGTTCCTGCTGCTGGGCAACCTGCGTGCGGCGACCATCACCGCGCTGGTGATTCCGCTGTCGTTCCTGTTCGCAGTGATAGGCATGAACCGCTTCGGCATCAGCGGCAACCTGATGAGCCTGGGCGCGTTGGACTTCGGCATCCTGGTGGACGGTGCGGTGATCGTGGTCGAATCGACGCTGCTGATGCTGGGCCAGCGCCGCGCCGAACTGGGCCGTGCGTTGACCGCGATGGAACGCCTGCGCGTGGCCGCCGACTCGGCAATGAAGATGGCGCGGCCGGCGGCGTTCGGACAGCTGATCATCCTGCTGGTGTTCGCGCCGATCCTCACTCTGGAAGGCGTGGAGGGCAAGACGTTCCACCCGATGGCGGCCACCTTCATGCTGGCCCTGGTCGGTGCCTTCATCTTCTCCTTCACCTTCGTGCCGGCAATGGCCGCACTGCTGGTGCGCGAGCCGAAGGTGAAGGACGGCGATGCCCATGGCAATGATGGCGAGCACGAAACGAAGCTGATCCGCGTGCTGCGCGCGCGCATTGAACCGGTGGTGCGCAAGGCCGTGGCACATCCGCGAACGGTGCTGGCCGGTGCGGTGATGATGCTGGTGGTGGGCATCGGCTCGTTCTCGCTGCTGGGCCGCGAGTTCATGCCGACGCTGGACGAAGGCAACGTGGCGATGCAGGCCTTGCGCGTGCCGTCGACCTCGCTGGAACAGTCGCTGGCGATGCAGCTGGCACTGGAAAAGGCAATCGCCAAGCAGCCGGAAGTGGCGACCGTGTTCTCGCGCACCGGTACTGCCGAGGCGGCGATCGACCCGATGCCGACCAACATCTCCGACAGCGTGATCGTGCTGAAGCCGCGCAAGGACTGGCCCGATCCGAAGCTGGCCAAGGACGAACTGGTGGCGCGCTTCGAGAAACTGGCCGGACAGCAGCTGGGCAACAGCTTCGAGTTCAGCCAGCCGATCGAGCTGCGCTTCAACGAGCTGATTTCCGGCGTGCGTACCGACCTGGCGGTGATGATCTTCGGCGATGACTTCAGCCAGCTGCAGAAGGTGGCCGACCAGGTGGCGCTGAAGCTGCGCGCAGTGAACGGCGCAGCCGACGTGCGGGTGGAGCAGATCTCCGGCCTGCCCACGCTGAACGTGGCGATCGACCACGTGGCGGCGGCGCAGTACGGGCTGACCGCCGCGGACGTGAGTGATGCGCTGTCCACCGGCATCGGCGGTACTGCGGCGGGCAAGATCTTCGAAGGTGATCGCCGCTTCAACGTGGTGGTGCGCCTGGATGATGCCTCGCGCAACGATCCGGACCAGCTGGCGTCACTGCCGATCGCCACGCCGTCGGGGCTGGTGATTCCGCTGTCGTCGGTGGCCCGCATCACGGTCAGCGAAGGACCGAACCAGATCAGCCGCAACAACGGCAGCCGCCGCGTGGTGGTGCAGGCCAATGTGCGTGGGCGTGACCTGGGCGGCTTCGTCGGCGAGGCGCAGGCCGCGGTGGCGGACGTGGCGTTGCCGCCGGGTGCCTACCTGACCTGGGGTGGCCAGTTCGAGAACCTGCAGCGCGCGGAGAAGCGGCTGGCGACGGTGGTGCCGGTGGTGTTCCTGCTGATCGGCAGCCTGCTGTTCATGGCCCTGCGCAGCGGCAAGGAAGCCGTTCTGGTGTTCAGCTGCGTGCCGCTGGCACTGGTCGGCGGCATCCTCGCGCTGTTGCTGCGTGGCATGCCGTTCTCGGTGTCGGCGGCGGTCGGCTTCATCGCCGTCTCCGGCGTGGCCACCTTGAACGGCCTGGTGCTGATGCAGGCGATCCGCGAACGCCTGGATGCCGGTGACCTGCCGCTGCAGGCGGCGATCAACGGTGCCTCAAGCCGTATCCGCGCGGTGCTGACCACGGCGCTGGTGGCGATCGTCGGCTTCATTCCGATGGCCATTGCCAGTGGTTCCGGTGCGGAAGTGCAGAAGCCGCTGGCGACGGTGGTGATCGGTGGCTTGATCACCGCCACCGTGCTGACCCTGCTGGTGCTGCCGACGTTTGCCGCGCGCGTGGCCAAGCCGCGGGCGGTGGGGTGAGATGAGAGGGGGTCGGAGCCCTTTCTTTGGGAAAGGGCTCCGACCCCGTGACAGGGTCGGATTGCCGGCCAGCGGCCGGCACTACCCGGTAACGGTCAGGCCTTCTTGCGCTCGGCGATATACGCCTGGATCTGCTGTTCCAGCACCGGCAACGGCACCGAGCCCTGCTTGAGCAGGGTGTCGTGGAAAGCCTTGATGTCGAACTTGTCGCCCAGCTCCTTCTCGGCCTGCGCACGCAGGCGCACGATGGCGATCTCGCCCAGCTTGTAGCTCAACGCCTGGCCCGGCCAGGAGATGTAGCGATCCACTTCGGTGGTCACTTCATGCTCGCTCAGCGCGGTGTGGTCGCGCAGGTAGGCCAGCGCCTGCTCGCGGGTCCAGCCCTTGCTGTGCACGCCGGTGTCGATCACCAGGCGCGCGGCGCGCCACATTTCGTAGGTCAGGCGGCCAAAATCCTCGTACGGGGTTTCGTAGATGCCCATTTCCACGCCCAGCTTCTCGCAGTACAGCGCCCAGCCTTCGCCATAGGCGGAGATGTAGGCGTTGCGGCGGAACTCGGGCAGGTTCTTCTGCTCGGCGGCGATGGCGCCCTGCAGCGCGTGGCCCGGATCGGATTCATGCAGCGTCAGCGCCGGCAGGTTGTACAGCGGGCGCGACGGCAGGTTGTAGGTGTTGAGCCAGTAGGTGCCCATGCCACCACGGCCGGCGGTCCAGAACGGTGCAATGTCCGGCGGCACCGGCACGATGGTGAAGCGCGCGCGCGGCAGCGTCATGTACTTGCCGAGCTGGCCATCGGCCCGCTTGGAAATCCATGCGGCACGCGACAGCAGCTCCTGCGGGGTCTTGGCGTAGAACTGCGGGTCGGTGCGCAGAAAGGTCAGGAACTCGGCGAAGCTGCCCTTGAACTTCACCTGCTTGATGATGTCGTTCATCTCGCCCTGGATGCGAGCGACTTCGTCCAGGCCGATGCGGTGGATCTCGTCCGGCGACAGGTCCAGCGTGGTGTATTCATGGATCTGCTGCTTGTAGTACGCCTTGCCATCGGGCATCGCTTCGGCGGCCAGGGTGCTGCGCGCCTGCGGCACGTACTCGTTGACGAAGAAGGTGCGCAGCTGCTGGAACGCCGGCACCACCTTGCCGCTGATCGCCTCACGCGCCTGCGCCTGCAGCTTGGCCTGTTCGGCGGCGGGGATGCTGTTGGGCAGCTTCTTGAACGGCGCGTACAGCGGCGATTCGGTCGGGTTCTTCAGCTCGGCGACGGTGGCGATGGACACCTCGCGGCCATCGAGCACCGCGCGCGGCACGCTGAAGCCACGCTTCAGGCCGGCGCGCATGTTCTCGGTCTGCTGGCCGAAGTAGCGCGGCACGTCATTCAGGCGCGCGATGTAGTTCTGGTAATCCTGCCCGGTCTTCATCTCGCGCCGGGCCATGAAGGACAGGTTGGACCAGAACGAGGAGTCGGCGTTGAACGGCATCTCGTAGCCGCGCAGGCGCACTTCTTCGGCCAGGTTGAACACCTGGTCGTGGTAGATCGCGTAGTTGACCTGGTTGTCGGCCGACAGGGTCTTCGGGTCGATCTTCTTCAGTGCGGCCAGGGTCTCGTCCCACACCTTCAGGCGCGCCTGCTGCGCGGCCGGGCCGACGTCGGGCATGCGGGTGGCATTGGCCGGGGCGTCTTCGTCCTCGCTGGCCTCGCCGCCGCCTTGCTGGCGCCACTTCCATTCCTTCTCGTACAGCGCGCGGAAGGCGGCATCGGCAGGCGATTCGGTGGCGACGCTGGCCGGCGCGGCAGCGGCGGGCGGCGCGGCCAGGGCCACGGCGGGGGCGGACAGGGCGATCAGCAGGGCAACGGCAAGACGGGTTTTCACGAGCAGAGGTTCCCGGGAAGGCAGACCCCGATCATGGCACCCCCCACCGCCCGTGGCATGGGACGAAGGTCCTGCCTGCAACGCAGGCAGGACCGGGAACCGGCTGCTCTGGTAGCGGCCAACCCTGGTTGGCCCCCCGAAACCCAGCGCCGACCAAGGTCGGCATCTACCGGAGACCTAGTGGCTGGCCCTGTCGCGCTTCCAGCCGCGGTGCTTGATGTCCAGGTGCAGGCTGTACAGCGCGGTGAACGCCGGGAACAGGTTCTGCAGCACACCCACCGAGTCCTGCTTGGCCGAGAACAGGAAGTAGCTCAGCGTCATCAGGCTGCCGACCACGCTCATGTACCAGAACAGGCGCGGGATGACCGGCTTGCCGGCGCGCTTGGAGGCGATGAACTGGACCAGCCAGCGGCCGCCGAACATCAGCGCGCCGGTGTAACCGATCAGCTTCCAGCCGGTCACGTGCAGGCCGGTCCAGTACAGCCAGGTCAGCGGCTGGTCCAGCCAGTGCAGCTCCAGATCCATCAACGCTCCTCCACCGCGGTGCGCTTGCTGCGGGTGATCAGCCAGGCCACGCCGCGCAGGTCGCGGATGCCGACCAGCGCGCGACCGAGGTTGTTGTACTTGGACACGCCTGCGGTGCGGTGACGGTGGTTGACCGGCACGCTGGTGGTCTTCCAGCCGGCGCGCTGCATCAGCGCCGGCAGGTAGCGGTGCATGTGGTCGAAGTACGGCAGGTCGAGGAACGCGCTGCGCTCGAACAGCTTGATGCCGCAGCCGGTATCGGGGGTATCGTCGCGCAGCATGCGCGCGCGGATGGCGTTGGCCCAGCGGCTGGCCCAGCGCTTGCTGCCGCTGTCCTGGCGGTTGACGCGCCAGCCGGCGAACAGCTTCACCTGCGCCTCGGCGGCATCGCGCGCGGCCAGCAGCTTGGGAATATCGGCCGGATCGTTCTGGCCGTCACCATCGAGGGTGGCGATCCACGGTGCGCGCGCGTGCTTGACGCCGGTGCGCACGGCGGTGCTCTGCCCGCTCTGGTTCACGTGGTGCAGCACCCGCAGTTCCGGCGTGGTCGCCTTCAGGCCCTGCAGCACGGCCAGGGTGTCATCGCGCGAGTTGTCGTCGATGTAGACGATCTCGAACGGCAGCCGGCCGCGCAGCGCGGCGGTGATTTCAGCGACCAGCGGGGCGACGTTGTCACGCTCGTTGAACACCGGAACGACAACGGAAAGCTCGGGTTGGCTCATAAGGCACTCGGCCAAAGGGAAACAAAGACCGCGCATTCTCCGAAACCGAGGTTATCCGAAGATGAACCCGGCGGCGTGAGGATCCCTCCTCAGGCGCGATCACCAAAATACTCGCGGCACCACGCCACGACGGGCGGCAGGCCTTGTTCGATCGGGGTCACCGCATCGAAGCCGAAAGCGTCATGAGCGCGCCGGGTATCGGCCATCGTGCGCACCATGTCGCCGGGCTGCATGGGTTTGTAGACCTTCTGCGCGGGGCGGCCGGCGGCCTGCTCGATCACGCCGATGAAGCGTTCCAGCTCGACCGGCGTATGGTTGCCGAGGTTGAACACCCGGTGCGGTACCGGACCATCGGCCGGATGCGCGAGCGCGCCGAGGATACCGGCCACGATGTCGGAAACATGTGTGAAATCGCGCTGCATGCGGCCTTCGTTGAACACGTCGATCGGCCGCCCGGCCAGCACCGCACGCGAGAACAGCAGCGGCGCCATGTCCGGCCGGCCCCACGGGCCATACACGGTGAAGAAGCGCAGGCCGGTGGCGTGAAGGCCGTACAGCTGCGCATAGGTGTAGGCCATCAGCTCGTTGGCGGCCTTGGTCGCCGCGTACAGCGAGCGCGGCTGGTCCACGCGCTGGTCCTCGGAGAACGGCGGCGTGGCCGAATCGCCATACACCGAGCTGCTGGAGGCATACACCAGGTGCTGCACGCCGCGATGGCGGCACAGCTCGAGCATGTTGACGAAGCCGACCAGGTTGCTGTCGACGTAGGCCTGCGGGTTTTCCAGCGAGTAGCGCACGCCGGCCTGTGCGGCCAGATGGATCACCGCGGTCGGCTGCACCTCATCGAACAGCGCGGCCAGGCCGTCGCGGTCGGTCAGGTCCAGTGTGCGCAGGTCCAGCGTCGGGCACAGCGCAGCCACGCGATCACGCTTGATCTGCGGATCGTAGTAGTCGTTGAAGTTGTCCAGGCCGACCACGGCCTGGCCGGCCTCCAGCAGCGCGCGGGCGGTGTAGGCACCGATGAAGCCGGCAGCGCCGGTGAGCAGGATGGTCATCGCGGGTCTCGATCAAAGCACCCCGCTGCCAACGGCGTGGCCGACGTCGCGGGGATGCGTCGGCCCGCGTGATGTGGCGCCGGGCTCAGCCCTGGCGCGTGCGCAGCTTTTCCAGCACGCCGTCCAGGGTGTCCAGGTCGGTGTAATGGATGATCAGCTTGCCCTTGCCGCCACGGCCGTGATTGATCGCGACCTTGGCGCCTAGCGCTTCGGACAGCTCGGTTTCCAGCGAGGCGATGTCGGCCTGCTGCACCTTCGGCGTGGCCACCGGGCGGTTGCTCGGCACCTTGCCGGCCGCAAAGGCCTGCGCACGGCGCTCGACCTCGCGCACCGACCAGCCTTCATCGGCCGCTTCCTGCGCCAGCTTGCCGGCCAGCTCCGGGGCCAGGGTCAGCAGCGCGCGGGCGTGGCCCATTTCCAGGCGGCGCGTTTCCAGCAGCAGGCGGATGGCCACCGGCAGCTCCAGCAGGCGCAGCAGGTTGGACACCGCCGCACGCGAGCGGCCCACCGCTTCAGCGGCCTCGGCATGGGTGAGGGTGAACTCGCTGATCAGGCGCTGCAGCGCCTCGGCTTCTTCAAGCGGGTTGAGGTCTTCGCGCTGGATGTTCTCGATCAGCGCCATCGCGATGACGGTGCGGTCTTCCAGCTCGCGCACCACCACCGGCACTTCGTCCAGCCCGGCCAGCTGCGAAGCGCGCCAGCGGCGTTCACCGGCGACGATTTCGTAGTTGCCCGCCGGCAGCTGGCGCACCAGGATCGGCTGGATCACGCCCTGCGACTTGATCGAGTCGGCCAGCTCGGACAGCTTGCCCTCGTCCATCTCGCGGCGCGGCTGGTACTTGCCCGGCTGCAGCTGGCCTACCGCCAGCTTGCGCAGCACTTCACCCGGCAGCGGCTCGATCACCGCGGTGGTGGCCTGCACCTGGCTGACCGCGCCTTTCGGGCCCAGCAGCGCATCCAGGCCACGGCCGAGGCCCCGCTTCTTGGCTGCCGGCTTGCTGCTGGTCATCAGACGGTCTCCACGGCCTTGGCGGCCTTGTTGCGTTCGTTGTTGCGGCGGATGATCTCGCCGGCCAGGCCCAGGTAGGCCACGCCACCGCGCGAGGCGCGGTCGTAGCCGACGATGCTCTGGCCATGGCTGGGCGCCTCGGCCAGGCGCACGTTGCGCGGCACGATGGTGCGGAACACGCGGTCGCCGAAGTGCTCGGTGAGTTCGGCCGACACCGCGTTGGCCAGGTTGTTGCGCACATCGAACATGGTGCGCAGCACGCCTTCGATCTCCAGCGCCGGGTTCAGGCTGGTGCGCAGCGCTTCGATGGTTTCCACCAGTGCGCTCAGGCCTTCCAGTGCGTAGTACTCGCACTGCATCGGCACGATCACCGAATCGGCGGCGGCCAGCGCGTTGAGCGTCAGCAGCGACAGCGCCGGCGGGCAGTCGATCAGGATGAAGTCGTACTCCTCGCGGATCGGCGCCAGCGCGCGCTTCAGGCGCTGCTCGCGCTCGCTCTCACCCATCAACTGGATTTCGGCGGCGGTCAGGTCGATGTTGCCGGGCAGCAGGTCGTAGCCTTCGGCGGTCTGCACGCGCACGTCGGCCGCGCTGTTCTCGCCCAGCAGCAGATCGCAGGTGGAGGCGGCCAGCTCGCGCTTGTCCACGCCGCTGCCCATGGTCGCGTTGCCCTGCGAATCAAGGTCGACCAGCAGCACGCGCTTGGGTGCGTTGGCCAGGGAAGCGGCCAGGTTGACGGCGGTCGTGGTCTTGCCGACGCCACCCTTCTGGTTGGCGATGGCGATGATGCGGGCCATGCAGGTGTGCCTCGTCGACGGATGGTTGGGACCGGTCATTATGCGTACAACCGGCCCCGGGCGGAAATCGTGAATCGCCAACCCGTTGTTCCACAAGGGGCTGGCGAGGGCAATCAAGGACCTGTAACGGTGACCAGGTGGCGTTCGCCGGCCAGGCCGGGCACGCTCAGCGGGGTCACCTCGCGCACCTGCCAACCGGCCGGCAGCTCCGCGATCTCCTCATGCGGGTAGACGCCCTTCATGGCCAGCAGTACGCCACCGGGGCGCAGCAGGTGGCCACCGACACGGACGATGCCGGCCAGGGTGTCCATCGCGCGCGCGGTCAACTGGTCGTAGCGACCGGCCTCGTCCAGCGCCTCGGCCCGCGATTCGGCCACGCGGGCGTTGCCCAGGCCCAGCTGGCGCACCGCCTCGCGCATGAAGCGCGCCTTCTTGCCGTTGCTCTCGACCAGGGTGACCTGCAGGCCCGGGCAGGCGATGGCCAGCGGGATGCCGGGCAGGCCGGGGCCGGTACCGAGATCGGCCAGGCTGCCATCGGCCACGAACGGCTGCATCGCCAGCGAATCGAGCAGGTGGCGGGTGACCATCTCCTGCGGGTCGCGGATGGCGGTGAGGTTGTAGGTGCCGTTCCAGCGGTGCAGCAGGGCCAGGTAGCGCAGCAGCGGCGGCGCCAGCGCGGCGTCCAGGCCCATGCTGGCCAGGCCCTGTTCCAGCGTGGCGGCCACGCTGGCGGGAAGTGGGTGTTCGCTCATGCCGGCATTATCGCCGGTTTTGCACGTTGATTCCCCGCTTCAATGCGGATACCAGGCCAATGCGGCGCGGAACTGCCCGGTGGCCTGCCACTCATGCAGATGCCAGCGCGCGGCCTCGCCCAGTTCCGGGTCGCACCAGCGCAGGTGCAGGGCGCCATCCGCCCCCGGCGCCAGCTGCAGGCGGTGCAGGCCGAACGAGATACCCTGCCCGTGCGCCTTCAGCATCGCTTCCTTGGCGCACCACACACGGAAGAACCAGTGCTCGCGGGCGGCCTCGTCCAGGCTCTCCAGCCAGGCCACCTCGGCGGGGTGGAAGAAGCGCTGTACGATTTCCAGCAGGCGGGCGCGCGGGCGCAGCAGCTCCAGGTCGACGCCCAGGCGGACGCCCTCGCCCAGCGCCACCAGCAGCACTTCGCCGCTGTGGCTCCAGCCGGTGCCGTAGTGGGCCAGCGCGCCGCTCAGCTCCGGCCGGCCCTTGTCATCGCGCACCAGCGGCAGCGTGTCCGGCGCGGTGCCCAGCGCCTGCGCCAGCACCTGCCGCGCCTGCGGCTCGCCGCGCTGGCCGGGCACGTGCGGGCGCCGCCAGACCGTGATCGGGCCGAAGCGCCAGGGGCCGTCGAGGGTGGCTGGCAGGCTCATCCGCACGCGCCCATCACGCAATTGCACGACGGGTTCACGGCCATGCGCGTCAACTGGTCACAGTTTCCCACCGGAGGTTCGATCATGGGCATCATCATCTGGCTGATCGTCGGCGGCATCGTAGGCTGGCTGGCCAGCATCATCATGAAGCGCGATGCCCAGCAGGGCATCATCCTCAACATCGTGGTCGGCATCGTCGGCGCGCTGATTTCCGGCTGGCTGTTCGGCGGCGGCATCAACGAAGCGATCACCCTGCGCACCTTCCTGTTCTCGCTGATCGGTGCGGTGATCCTGCTGGCGATCGTCAACCTGTTCACCCGCAAGAGCATACGGTGATCTTAGGGATGTGCCGGCCGCTGGCCGGCAGGCTTTCCAGAACGGGCCCGGCAATCGTCGGGCCCGGTTCGTTCAACCCAGCTCTACCCACGCCGGCGCATGGTCGCTCGGGCGTTCCCAGGTGCGCGGCTCGCGATCGATGCCCGAGGCCACCGCGCTGCCCTTCAGCGCATCGGAGACCAGGGTCAGGTCGATGCGCAGGCCCAGGTTGCGGCGGAAGCCGGCCGCGCGGTAATCCCACCAGCTGAACACACCGGCTTCGTCGTTGTGCAGGCGGAAGCCATCGTGCAGGCCCAGCTGCAGCAGCTTGTTCAATGCGCCGCGCTCGGAGGTGGAGGTGAGAATGTGGTTTTCGTTCCACACCTCCGGATCGTGCACGTCGCGCGCGTCCGGTGCGATATTGAAGTCGCCCATCACGATCAGCTTCGGGTGGCGCTGCAGCTCCTGCGCGATCCAGGCATGCACCGCTTGCAGCCAGCGCAGCTTGTACTCGTACTTGTCGGTGCCGATGTCCTGGCCGTTGACCACGTACAGGTTGATCACGCGCAGGTCGCCGAAGGTACCGGCGATGACGCGCTTCTGCTCGTCCTCGAAGCCGGGAATGCCGATCTGCACGTCCTGCGCCGGCTCACGCGACAGCAGCGCCACGCCGTTGTAGGTCTTCTGGCCGGCGAACACGCTGCGGTAACCCGCCGCGATCAGCGCCGAATCGGGGAACTTGTGGTCCTCCAGCTTGGTTTCCTGGATACCGACGATGTCCGGGCCGAACTCCTTGAGCCACTGCTCCAGGTGCGGCAGACGGACATTGAGCGAATTGACGTTCCACGAGGCGATCTTCATGGGGGCATTCTACCCGGCCCTGCTTTGGTAGACGCCAACCTTGGTTGGCGCATGGATGCCCCGCGTGCCAACCCAGGTTGTCACCTACCGGTAGTGCCGGCCGCTGGCCGGCAACCCGATGCCCCCCGCCGGCGCTACCGCAGCAGGAACCGCAACAACCCCGCAATCTTCGAATACGGCGGCCGCAGCCGGTCACTGGCCGCCCAGCGCGACTGCCACAGCACCGGCAGCCGCTTGCTCATCGCATCGAACCCGGCGCGGCCGTGGTAGGCACCCATGCCGCTGGCCCCCACCCCGCCAAACGGCAGGCCATCGGCGGCGAAGTGCAGCAGCGTGTCATTCACCGTCACCCCACCGGCCACCACCTGGCCGAGGATGCGCTCCACCGTCGCCGCGTCGTGGCTGAAGGGATACAGCGCCAGCGGCCGGTCGCGGGACAGCACGTCGGCCAGCGCCGCCTCCAGGTCCGGATAGGCGCGCACCGGCAGGATCGGGCCGAAGATCTCCTCGCGCATCAGCTCCAGGTCGTCCGGCGGGTCCAGCACCACGGTCGGCACCAGCAGGCGCTCGCGGTCGGCACGTGCCTCATCCACCTGCGCCAGCGGAATGACCGGCACGCCGCGTTCGCGCGCCTGCGCCAGATAGCCCTGCAGGCGCCGGTACTGGCCGTCGTTGATGATGCGGGTGTAGTCGCCGGCATCGCTGAAATCGCCGTAGCGTTCGCGCACCTGCTGCTGCAGCGCCTGCACGAACTCGCGCTGGCGCACGGTATCGATCAGCACGTAATCCGGCGCGATGCAGGTCTGGCCGGCGTTGAACCACTTGCCGGTGGCCAGCCGCGCGGCGGCCTTGTCCAGCGGGAAATCTCGGCAGACAATCGCCGGCGACTTGCCGCCCAGCTCCAGCGTGACCGGCACCAGATGCTCGGCGGCGGCGGCCATCACCTTCCGGCCCACGGCCGTCGAGCCGGTGAACAGCAGATGGTCCAGCGGCAGCGAGGACACCGCCGCGGCCACGTCCGCCCCACCCTGCGCCACCGCCACGCGATCGGGCGGAAACACGCTGGCCAGCAGATCGGCCAGGAACGCACTGGTGCGCGGGGTATGTTCGGACGGCTTCAGCAGCACGTGGTTGCCGGCGGCAATCGCAGTGGCCAGCGGCACCAACGCCAGCGTGACCGGATAGTTCCACGGCGAGATCACCCCGACCACACCCAGCGGCGTCGGCCGCAGCTGCGCGCGCGCCGGCCACAGTCGCCAGCCGGCGCCCACCCGCTGCGGTTTCGACCAGCGCCGCAGGTGGCGGTGCAGGTGATCGATGGCTGACAGCACGCTCATGCCATCGGCCAGCTTCGATTCAACGTGGGCGCGGTGGCCGAAGTCTTCGGCGATGGCCGTGGCCATTTCGTCCAGGCGCGCCTTCAGTGCCTCGCGCAGGCGGCACAGGTCGGCCTCGCGCTGGTCCAGCGAAGGGCGCTGGGCCTGCCAGGTACTGCGCAGGGTGTGCAGGAGGGCGGGAAGGTCGGCCGCGGTGGTGGTGGTCATGGACCGACTATACGGCGTGCCGAGCAAGGGAACGGTAGTGCCGGAGTGCGCACCGAATGGGTCGGCCCCGCACAACGAAAAGGCCGTGGTCTGCACCACGGCCTCTCCTTCATCCGATGAACATCATTCCTACTTGGTGATATCCACGTCCTTGGTCTCACGCAGGAACAGGCCGCCGATCACCACCGACATCAGCGCGATGATGATGGGATACCATAGGCCGTAGTACAGGTTGCCGGTACCGGCCACCAGCGCGAACGAAATGGCCGGCAGGAAGCCGCCGAACCAGCCGTTGCCGATGTGGTACGGCAGCGACATCGAGGTGTAACGGATGCGGGTCGGGAACAGTTCGACCAGGTAGGCGGCGATCGGGCCGTAGACCATGGTCACGTACAGCACCAGCAGCCACAGCATGAAGATGGTGCCGGCGATGTTGATGCGCGCGCCATCAGCCTTGGCCGGATAACCGGCGGTGGTCAGGGCGGTCTTCAGTTCCGCACCGAACGCGTCGGCCTTGGCCTTGCCTTCTTCCTTGGTCAGGCCCGCGGCTTCATACGAGGTGACGCTGGCGCTGCCCACGTTCACCATCGCCAGCGAACCGGCGGCGGCGGGCTGCACGTCGTACGGCACGCCAGCCTTGGTCAGCGCGGCGGTGGCCACGTCGCAGGAACTGGTGAATTTGCGCAGGCCAACCGGATCGAACTGGAACGAGCAGGTGTTCGGATCGGCCACGACCAGGGCCGGCGAGCTGCTGCGGGCCTCTTCGATGGCCGGGTTGGCGAAGTGGGTCAGACCCTTGAAGATCGGGATGTAGGTGACGGCGGCCAGCAGGCAGCCGGCCAGGATGATCTTCTTGCGGCCGATACGGTCGGACAGCCAGCCGAAGAAGATGAAGAACGGCACGCCCAGCGCCAGCGCCGCGGCAATCAGCAGATAGGAGGTGGTGGCGTCGACCTTCAGCATGCTGCTGAGGAAGAACAGCGCGTAGAACTGGCCGCCGTACCAGACCACGGCCTGGCCGGCCGCCGCGCCGAGCAGGACCAGCAGCATCAGCTTCAGGTTGCCGCCCTTCAGGCTGTCACGGAACGGCGTCTTGGAGCCCTTGCCTTCCGACTTCATCTGCTGGAACAACGGCGATTCGCTCAGCTGCAGGCGGATCCACACCGAGATGCCCAGCAGCAGGATCGAGACCAGGAACGGGATGCGCCAGCCCCAGGCTTCGAAGGCTTCGTTGCCCAGGAAGTAGCGGCAGGCCAGGATGATCAGCAGCGACATGAACAGTCCGAGCGTGGCGGTGCACTGGATGAAGCTGGTGTACAGGCCACGCTTGTCTTCCGGCGCATGCTCGGCCACGTAGGTGGCCGCACCGCCGTACTCGCCGCCCATGGCCAGGCCCTGGGCCAGGCGCAGGATGATCAGGATCACCGGCGCGGCGAAGCCGATCGAGGCGTAATTGGGCAGCACGCCGACCAGGAAGGTCGAGATGCCCATGATCAGGATGGTGACCAGGAACGTGTACTTGCGGCCGATGCGGTCGCCGAGGCTGCCGAAGAAGGCCGCGCCGAACGGACGCACGAAGAAGCCGGCGGCGAACGCCAGCAGGGCAAAGATCATGCCCGTGGTTTCATTGACGCCACTGAAGAACTGCTTGGCGATGATGGCTGCGAGCGAGCCGTACAGGAAGAAGTCATACCACTCGAACACCGTGCCGAGGCTCGATGCGAAAATGACTTTCTTGTGCCCTTGGGTCAGGGTGCCCGCTTTGTGTGCGGAGCTGGATGTGCTGGACATGGGACATTTCCCTCGGTAGATGCCGACCCTGGTCGGCACTCAATTCGGTAGGTGCCGGACGTTGGCCGGCACGCAATCTCTGTAGGTGCCGACCTTGGTCGGCACTGCTTTAGAAGCTGTACTTGGTGGTGAACTGCAATCGGGTGATGTCACCCTTGTTGCCGTTCTCCACTTCGCGACGGCCGTACATCAGCTCCGCACCGATATCGACCTTGGGCAGCGGCGAGTAGAAGATGTTGCCGCGGATGCTCTGCACGCTCTTGGTCACCAGCGGGCCGAGGATGCTGTCGTTGTCGTAGTCGCTGCGCGCATAGATCAGGTTGGTGCGCAGTTTCGGCGAGAACGCATGCCGCCAGCCCACGTAACCGGCAAGCACGCCGGTCGGGTTGAGCTCGTCGCGGGCCACGTCGTAGGCGCTGTCAGCGGTGATGCCCAAACCGATGTAGCGGGCGATGCCTTCGCCGCCGGTCAGCTGGTAGTGCAGCGAATCGCTGTCACCCATCACCCACTTGCCGCCCAGGGTCAGACCGCCGGCCACCTTGTCGGCCTTGGCGCCGGTGGCCTGGTTGTCGACTTTCAGCTGGCGGACGATGCCGCCGACACCGAAGGTGCCCCAATCACCCTTCCAGCCATAACGCATCGTGAGGTCGGGCAGGCTGCCACGGTCGGAGTTGGCGCTGGCGTTGGTCCAGGTCCCGGTGACCGGGTTGCGGGTGCCGGTGAGGGTGGTGGTTTCCGGGTTTTCCAGTGCGACGCTGAAGCCACCCTGGGTGTAGCGCACCTGGGCCTGGCGCACAAAGATCACGCCATCGGTGGGGCCGACGAAGTCGACCGCTTCCGGCAGCGCGGCCGCATCCATGAAGTTGGACCATGTCTGGCCCGCCATCCAGTTGTTCCAGTACATGTAGGCATGACGCAGGGTCACGCCGTAGGTATTGGTGGCGGTCTGGTTGCCCAGCGAGTTGCCGAAGAAGTCCATCTCGAAGAACGCACCGGCCTTGTTGCCCGATTCGCTCACGTTGTCGATGCCGAGGTTGAAGCGCGAGAACTTGGCGTGGGCGTTGAAGTCGGTGCCCGAACGCTTGCCGCTGCCACCGGCGCCTTCCACCGGGGTCTGGCCCGGCAGGTACAGCGAACGGCCGGTAGCGTCGTCGGCCAGCTGGCCATCGCTGGTCTGGGTGGCCAGGAAGTCGGCCTTGATGAAGCCGCCGATCTTGACCGTGGTGCCCGGCGCGGCGCCCGGGGTAAGGGTAGTGACCTGGATCGGCTGCTTGCCGGCCGGCACCGACGCAACCGGCTTCTGCGCGGCCTGCACGCTGCGCACGTCGGTCACGGCCTGCTGGGTCTGGGTGATCTGGGTCTGTTGTTGTTGCTGCGAAGACAACAGCAGCTGGACCTGGCGTTCCAGTTCGGCAACGCGTGCTTCCAGCGCTTTCTCTTTGGCGGTCTCTGCGAACGCCATGCCCGGTGCGACCAGGGCGACCAACAGGCAGGCCGCCAAAGGTGTGCGCACGGCTTTCAACGTACGGTGGCTCATGTTGCCCTCTCTCCCAAGTGGCAAGGTGATGCCGCGCGTGGGGCACGGTCGAGCCGAGACTGCGGGGCGTTCATGTATAGCGGCTATTCGCCATTGGTCGAACCCGGCCCTGCTGGGCGCTCACTTTCGACCATGGTCTAACCAAGGTGGTGACGCGGCCGGGGGTGGATGGGGCAAACTGAGGGGGATCGGTCGCCGCGATGCTGCGACCGCACATACAAAGTCAACGTGCAAGTGAGGGTGCCATGGCTGATATCTACCCCGTCGATCCGCAGTTCGCCGCCAAGGCACGCATCGACAAGACGTCCTACCAACAGCAGTACCAGACTTCGGTAACCGACCCGGATGGTTTCTGGGGCAAGGCCGCCGAACGGCTGGACTGGATGCGCAAGCCGACCAAGATCAGGAACGTCAGCTACGACCTGTCCGACTTCCACATCAAGTGGTTCGAGGATGGCGAGCTCAACGCCAGCGTGAACTGCCTGGATCGCCAGCTGGAAACGCGCGGCGACAAGACCGCGCTGCTGTTCGAGCCCGACAGCCCGGATGCGCCGGCCCAGCACGTGACCTATCGCGAGCTGTACGAGCGCACCTGCCGCCTCGGCAATGCGCTGCGCAACCTCGGCGTGAAGAAGGGCGACCGGGTCACCATCTACCTGCCGATGATCGTCGACGCTGCGGTGGCCATGCTGGCCTGCGCACGCATCGGTGCGATCCACTCGGTGGTGTTCGGCGGCTTTGCGCCGAACTCGATCGCCGACCGCGTCAGCGACTGCCAGAGCAAGCTGATCATCACCGCCGACGAGGGCCTGCGCGGTGGGCGCAGGATTCCGCTGAAGGCCAATGTCGATGCCGCGCTGAAGCTGCCCGGCACCAATACCGTGGAAACCGTGCTGGTGGTGCGTCACACCGGCGGCGCGGTGGACATGCAGGCGCCGCGCGACCGCTGGTTCCACGATGTGGTGGACAGTCAGCCGGCCACCTGCGAGCCGGAACGCATGAACGCGGAAGACCCGCTGTTCATCCTCTACACCTCCGGCTCTACCGGCAAGCCGAAGGGCGTGCTGCACACCACCGGCGGCTACCTGCTGTACGCGGCCTACACCCATGAAGCGGTGTTCGACCTGCGCGAGGATGACATCTACTGGTGCACCGCCGACGTCGGCTGGGTCACCGGCCACAGCTACATCGTGTACGGGCCGCTGGCCAACGGCGCGACCTCGCTGATGTTCGAAGGCGTACCGAACTACCCGGATACTTCGCGCTTCTGGAACGTCATCGACAAGCACAAGGTGAGCATCTTCTACACCGCCCCGACCGCCATCCGTGCGCTGATGCGCGAGGGCGAGGAGCCGGTGAAGAAGACCTCGCGCGCCTCGCTGCGCCTGCTCGGCAGCGTCGGCGAACCGATCAATCCGGAAGCGTGGCGCTGGTACTACGAAGTGGTCGGCGACAGCCGCTGCCCGATCGTCGACACCTGGTGGCAAACCGAGACCGGCGGCATCCTGATCTCACCGCTGGCCGGCGCGATGGACCTCAAGCCCGGTTCGGCCACCCTGCCGTTCTTCGGTGTGCAGCCGGCGCTGGTCAATGCCGATGGCGAGATCAAGGACGGCCCAACCGAGGGCAACCTGATCATCCGCGATTCCTGGCCGGGCCAGATGCGCACGGTGTACGGCGACCACCAGCGCTTCATCGATACCTATTTCCGCACCTACCCGGGCAGCTACTTCACCGGCGACGGTTGCCGCCGCGATGAGGATGGCTACTACTGGATCACCGGCCGCGTGGACGATGTGATCAATGTGTCCGGCCACCGCATCGGTACCGCCGAAGTGGAAAGCGCGCTGGTTTCGCACCCGAAGGTGGCCGAAGCGGCCGTGGTCGGTTTCCCGCACGACGTGAAGGGCCAGGGCATCTACGCCTATGTGACCCTGGTGGCCGAAGAGACCCCGAGCGACGAGCTGCAGAAGGAACTGGTCGCCTGGGTGCGCAAGGAGATCGGTCCGATCGCCACGCCGGACCACCTGCAGTGGGCGCCGGGCCTGCCCAAGACCCGTTCGGGCAAGATCATGCGCCGCATCCTGCGCAAGATCGCCGAGAACGCACCGGACCAGCTCGGCGACACCTCGACCCTGGCCGACCCGTCGGTGGTGGCCTCGCTGGTGGACGAGCGCAAGGTACGCTGATGCAGAACCCGGGGTCGGATCCCTTTCCGCAAGGAAAGGGATCTGACCCCAGACAGTTTCCCCCACGGTTCCCCCCGACCATGACCACCCTCCTGATTGCCGATGACCACCCGCTGTTCCGCGAAGCCCTGCGCGGCGCCGTGCAGCGGGTCATCCCCGGCGTGCAGCTGTTCGAGGCCGACAGCGTGGAAGCGCTGTACGCGCTGGCCGACCAGCACAACGACGCCGACCTGGTCCTGATGGACCTGAACATGCCCGGTGCACAGGGATTCAACGCACTGGTGCACATGCGCTCGCTGCACCCACACCTGCCGGTCGTGGTGGTCTCCGCGCGCGAAGAAGCGACGGTGATGCGGCGCGCACTCGACCACGGCGCGCTCGGCTTCATTCCCAAGTCGGCCGACTCGGACACCATCGGCCATGCGCTGGGCACCATCCTCGATGGCGAGACCTGGGCACCACCGGAAGCGCACAACGTGCCGCCGACCGAGCGCGAGGAACGCGAAGTCGGCCAGCGCCTGCGCGAGCTGACCCCGCAGCAGTTCCGCGTGCTGCAGATGCTGGGCGCAGGCCGCTTGAACAAACAGATCGCCTACGACCTCAACGTCTCCGAAGCCACGATCAAGGCCCACGTCACCGCCATCCTGCGCAAGCTGGGCGTGACCAACCGCACCCAGGCCGTGCTGATGGCCGGCAAGCTGGCCATCGACGACGACGCCATCGTGCTGCCGCCGGAAGAAGATTGATTGTGAACGACTATGGAGCCGAGCATGGGCTCGGCTCTACAGACGTCATGATGCCCCTGTAGAGCCGAGCCCGCGCTCGGCTGCTCTTTGCCTCAATACCAATCACGCCTCAAGTGGCCATCGACTCCACGCATAGGGGTACTCCCCGATGCACGTGGCCAGCCCAGCACGCACCGGATTGGCCGCGATATACACCGCTTGCGTGCGCAGGCATTCATCACTGCGCAACGCATGGTCGTAATACCCCGGCTGCCAGATCGGCGCGTTGGCATCAATGCGCTTGCCGATGGATCTTCCACTCCTGGACTTCAGGATCTGCATGCAGCCAGCCAGCGTGCCAGCACGTAGTTCAATCATCCAATGCAGGTGGTCCGGCATGATCACCCAGGCAAGGGAGAAGGTCCGACCAGTCCGCTCTACTGTGCGTAGTGCTTCGATCAGCAGCTCAACGTTGGCCTTTTCACTGAACCAGGGCCGACGCGCATGCGTCACCGTGGTGATCGAATAGACATTGCCGGTATGCGACCAACGACCATAACGGAGTGCGGGACTGGCCATGCAGGAAGACTATGGCGCAGCAGACGATCTCCACATCAGCGAAGTCCTGCGCTGCATGTCGGCCATTGCCGCAATATAGAGCCCAGCCCACGCTCGGCTGCTTCACACGCCAGCCGGGCATGGGCTCGGCTCTACAGGAACAGGCGTCACCCCACGCCGTGCAGGTGTTCGTACAGGATCGTCGCGCCGATGATCACCAGGATCACGCCACCGATGATCTCCGCGCGCTTGCCGACCATGCTGCCCAGCACGCGGCCGAGCATGATGCCGACGGTGACCATGGTCAGCGTGCACAGGCCGATGACTGCGGCCATCACGCCGATATGCACGTCCATGAAAGCCAGGCCGATACCCACCGCCATCGCATCGATGCTGGTGGCGAAGCCGGTCAGCGCCAGCTTCCAGAAACCGTGGTGCTGCGAGGGATCTTCTTCCTCGGCGCTGTCCGGGCGCAGTCCGTTGTAGATCATGTGGATGCCCAGCGCGCCGAGCAGGCCGAAGGCGATCCAGTGGTCGAAGGCTTCCACGTACTGCAGGGCGGCACGGCCGAGAAGCCAGCCGATGATCGGTGTGATCGCCTCGATGACGCCGAAGATGATGCCGGCGCGCAGCGCGTCGCGGAACACCGGCTTGCGCATCGCGGCACCCTTGCCGATCGCTGCGGCGAAGGCATCGGTGGACATGGCAAAGCCGATCAGGAGGATCGAAATGGGGGACATTGGCGGCTGCTGAAGGTCGGGCAAGGACGGACGCACGGCTCGCGCTCGCGCCCAACCTGACGTTGCGCGCGCGGGCCGCTGGTCTCGCCAACCATCATGGTTGTCCACGCCACGGCGCACTGGCCGAGTATGTTGACGTGGACGATTCCTGCAAAGGAATCCGGCTACTCCCCAAGGGGACGCGCAGCTTAGCACCGCGACCCGCACGTGGCGCATTTCCAGGCAAACGCGCAGGCAGGGCTGGTTTGTATAGCGATGGCTATATCGGTGCTGCGTTGCGTGCAGGAGCCGAGCATGGGCTCGGCTCTACAGGTGCCCGTCAGGCGTCGTTGTTGCCGGCGTCACGCAGCGCGCCCAGGAAGGCGCGCAGCGAGGCCGGCTTGATCGGCTTGGTCAGCACCCGGTAGCCGCGTTCGCGCGCCATCCTCTTCAGCTCGTCGCGACCATCGGCGGTCAGCAGTGCGCCCGGCAACGGGTAGCCCGCTGCCTCGCGCAGGGCCACCAGCGCATCCAGGCCGTCCATGCGGTCGTGCAGGTGGTAGTCCACCAGCATCACCTGCGGGCGCTCGGCAATCTTCTGCAGCGCCTGGTCGACGGTGGCGGCAGTGATCACCTGCACCTGCCAACGGCCGAGCAGCGCGCGCATGCCGTCGAGGATCTCCTCGTCATTGTCCACGCACAACACGCGCAGGCCAGCCAGCGAATCGCTGCGTACCGGTGCGGACACCGCCTGTACCGGCGCGGCCAGCTCGGTGTAGCCTGGCAACGGCGCCACCCGCGGCAGGATGATCGAGAACATCGAGCCACTGCCCACCCGGCTGCGTGCGTTGAGGCGATGGTCAAGCAGGCGCGAGATGCGCTGGCAGATCGACAGGCCCAGCCCCAGACCCTGTTCGCCCCAGTCGAACGGCTGCTGGTAGCGGTGGAACTCGTCGAAGATCTGCCGCATGTGGTGCTCTGGGATGCCGGGGCCGGTATCCCACACCTGCAGTTCCACTTCATCACCACGATGACGCACCGCCAGCACGATGCGCCCCTGCCGTGTGTAGCGCAGCGCGTTGGCCAGGAAGTTCTGCAGCACACGGCGCAGCAGCCGGCGATCGCTGCGTACCCAGGCCGGGCGCGCGAACAGGTCCAGGCGCAGTCCGCGACCGGCGGCGACTGGCGTGTACTGCGCGGCCAGCTCGCGCATCAACGCGCTCACATCGAACTCGCCGATCACCGGGTGCAGGCCACCGGCATCCAGCCGCGACACGTCCAGCAGGCCATCAAGCAGCTCTTCGGCAGCGCGCAGCGATGCGTCCACGCGCTCGGCCAGATGCTTCTGCTCGTCGCTCACGTGGTCGCTGTCACGCAATGCCGAGGCGAACAGCCGCGCGGCGTTCAGCGGCTGCAGCACGTCATGGCTGATCGCGGCCAGGAAGCGCGTCTTCGACTGCTGCGCGACCTCGGCCTCGTGCGAGCGCTCGGCCACGCGCTGCTCCAGCGTCTCGTTGGCTTCCAGCAGTGCCTTTTCCGCGTGCTTGTAGTCGGTGATGTCGTTGTAGCTGGTCACGTAGCCACCGCCGGGCAGCGCCTGACCACGCATCTCGATCACCTTGCCGTCGCTGCGGGTGCGCTCGAACACATGCGGTGAACCGGCACGCATGTAGCCAATGCGGCGGTTGATCTGTACCTCGATATCGCCTTCGCCCAGCTCACCGCGCTCGGCGTTGTAGCGGATCAGGTCGGCCACCGGGCGGCCCACGTAGAGCATGCCGTCGGGGTAGCCGAACATGTCCTGGTAGCGGCGGTTCCAGGCGGTCAGGCGCATGTCCGGGTCGACCACGCTGACGCCGGCGCTGATGTTCTCCAGCGTCGTCGACAGGATCTCGCGGTTGAAGCGCAGTTCCTGCCCAGCTTCGTCCAGCACCGCCACTACTTCACCCAGGTCCATGCCCGAACCGCGCAGCAGGCTGGTCAGCAGCAGGCGCGCCGATGCCGCGCCGATCGAGGCGGCCAACAAGCGTTCGGTGAACTGCACCCAGGGCCGGTCGGCGGGGGCGGAGGATTGCAGCTCGCGGCCCAGCGACTGTGCCTGCTCGAAGAACGAGCGCCGCGCATGGCGCTCGCCAACCACGCGCGAGGCCAGCGCCAGCAGATCGCCCACATGCACGTGCCCGGGCCAGCCACCGGCCACCGACGGGCGCTCGGCATACGGGTCGAGGAACGGCGCGGCACGCAGGCGCTCGTCCACGCCGGGGCGCCAGCGCGCGGACACCAGCATCATCGTTGCCGCATTCACCAGCAGCGACCAGAAGGTGCCGTGGGTCAGCGGATCCCAGCCGGTCATGCCGAACAGCTGCTGCGGGCGCAGCCACTCGATGCCGAACGGTCCGTGCTGCACCCAGCCCGCGTCAACCCAGCCGGCCATGGTCATCGCCGGCAGCAGCAGGGTGTACAGCCAGGTGGCAAAGCCCAGCAGCATGCCGGTCTCGACGCCGCGACGGCTGGCTCCACGCCAGTACAGGCCACCGATCAGGCCCGGCGCGAACTGTGCCACTGCGGCGAAGGCCATCAGCCCATACGAGGCCAGCGTGCTGTCGTTGCTGCTGGTGCGGTAGTAGCTGTAGGCCATCAGCGCCAGCATCAGGATCGCCAGGCGGCGGATCCACAGCACGCGCGAGGCAACATCGGCCGCCTCCTGATGGTCGCCACTGCGGCGCAGCAGCACCGGCATCACCAGGTCGTTGCTGACCATGGTGGCCAGCGCGATCGAGGACACGATGACCATGCCGGTGGCGGCCGAGAAACCGCCCACATAGGCGATCAGCGCCAGCGCGTTGCGGCCTTCGGCCAGCGGCAGCGCCAGCACCATCGAATCGTCGGCAACGCTGCCACCGGTGCCGAACAGGGTCACGCCGGCGGTGGCGATCGGCAGCACCATGGCCGAGATCAGCACCAGGTAACCGCCGAACATCCAGCGCGCGCGGCGCACATCGCGCACATCACCGCACTCGACCACGGCCACGTGGAACTGGCGCGGCAGGCAGATGATGGCCAGGAAGCTGAGCAGTGTCTGCGAGATGAAGCCGACCGGCGGCAGGCCGGTGAACAGCGTATGCACCGACTCAACCACCGCGTCGGTGCGGTTGCTCAGCCACAGGTAGGCGAACACGCCCACCGCCAGCATGGCCAGCAGCTTGATCACCGATTCGAAGGCGATCGCCAGCATCATGCCGTGGTGGTGCTCGGTGGCATCGACCTGGCGGGTGCCGAACAGGGTGGCGAACAGCGCCATCAGCAGCGCCACGTACAGCGCCGGGTCGCTGAAGAAGCCGGTCGGCCCGGTGTTGCCGGTCAGCACCTGCAGGCTCATCGCCACCGCTTTGTACTGCAGGGCCAGGTACGGAATGATGCCGATCAGCGCGATGATCGCCACCAGCGCCGCCAGCCGCCGCGAGCGGCCGAAGCGCGAGGAGATGAAGTCGGCGATGGACACCACGTTCTGGCTGCGCGCGATCAGCGCCAGGCGCTCGATGATGCGCCAGCCGAACAGCAGCAGCAGCAACGGGCCGATGTAGATCGGCAGATAGCCCACGCCGTTGCGCACGGCGGTGCCGACCGCGCCATAGAAGGTCCACGACGAGCAGTACACGGCCAGCGCCAGGCTGTAGACCACCGGCCGCAGCCACGGCCGGTCGGGATACATGGGCCGACGGTCGCCCCACCACGCTACGCCGAACAGCAGCGCGGCATAGGCAACCGAGACCAGCAGCAGGATCCAACTGGAGACCACGCGTGTGTTTCCGTCGGAGGAGGGGTCAGTAGATCACGACCGTTGGTGGTGAGGGTAGGTCATGACGGTAGGTCACCACCGTTGGTCGTGACTGAGCCTCAGCGCCCACCAACAGTGGGCACCCACCCGCAACCGGCCTTATTCTGCCGGCACGCCCATTTCCTTCAGCAGCTCGGGGGCCGGGTAGACCTTGGCCAGCAGCCAGCGCAGGTAGCGCATGTCCACGTGCACGGCGCGCTTGTAGCGCGGGTCGAACCACCAGCTGGCGCTGACCGATTCCCAGTTGCTGTCGAAGTTCAGGCCGATCAGTTCGCCCTTGGCATTGAGCACTGGCGAACCGGAGTTGCCGCCGGTGGTATCCAGGTTGGTCAGGAAGTTGACCGTCTGGGTCTTCAGTGCAGGGTCGGCGGTGCTGCCGAAATCACCCTTGGCGATCGCCGCCAGCAGTGGCTTGGGCGCATCGAACGGATAGGCGTTGGTGTTCTTCTCGACGATGCCGGCCACGGTGGTCACCGGCGAGTAGGTCACGCCGTCGCGCGGGTGCAGTGCCTCGACCTTGCCGTAGCTGATGCGCAGGGTGCGGTTGGCATCCGGATATACCGCGCGGCCCTGCTTGGCACGCCAGGCGAACAGCGCCTGCATGTAGGCCGGGCGCAGGCGCAGCTGCTCGCCTTCGCGGGTCTTGCTCTCGTTCTCGATGCGCAGCTGCGCGGCCACCAGCGGGCCGGCCACGGCGATCAGCGGATCGGCGGCCAGCGCCTTGCCTTCGCGCGCGGCGGCGAAACGGGACAGGCGCTGCGCCTCGTCACCCAGCTGGGTGCCGGCGTACAGGGTGTCCAGCGCCTTGGCCAGCTGTGCCGGGGTGCGGCCGAAGGCGGCGTCGAACTCGGCCACGCGCTGCGCATCCGGCAGCTGCTGATAGCGGGTCAGCAGGGTGGTCAGCAGGGCCTTCTCGACTTCCGGCGCGTAACGGCGCTGGACCTGCTTGAGCACGCCTTCGATCATCGCCTGGTCGCGCTGCTGGTAGCCGCTCTCGCGCTGTGCATCGGGCTTGGCCGATTCAATGCGCAGGCGTTCCAGCAGCAGGGCCGAGCGCAGCAGCTGGCTCTGCGCGGCCATCTGCTCCAGCAGCAGGTCACGCTCGCCCACCGCCGCACCCTGCGACAGGTTGGCCAGCAGTGCCTTGATGTCGCCCTGGTACCTGCGGTCGGTGGCGGCCAGCATGGCCGTCTCGTCGGCGGCACGCTGGGCCTTGGCGTCGCTGCGCAGCAGGCCTTCCAGCTCGCCGGCGGCGCGCTTGCGGTTGTTCTTCAGCGACTGCAGCTGCGAGGCGTAGCGGGTGCGCGCCTGCGCGTCCTTGGCGCTGGCGGTCTCGATGGTGTCGATCATCTGCTGGAACACCGACACGCGGCGCGGCAGCACGGCATCGATCTGGCCGGCGAATTCGGCGGCCGTGCGATGGCGGTAGGTGATGCCCGGGTAACCGGCCAGCATCGCGTAGTCGCCTTCCTTCGGGCCTTCCACCGACATCTGCAGGTGTGCCGGCGCCTGGTAGGGCACGTTGTCCTTGCTGTAGGCGGCCGGCTTGCCGTCCTTGCCGACGTAGGCGCGCAGCAGGGTGAAGTCACCGGTGTGGCGCGGCCACATGAAGTTGTCGATCTCATCGCCATAGTTGCCGATCGCGCGCGGCGGCGCGTACACCAGGCGCACGTCGCTCAGTTCCAGCTGGGCGATGCGGTAGAAATCGGTGCCGTAGTACATGTTGGCCACCGAGCAGCGCACGCTGCCGTCCTTCTCGCACTCGGCCACGATCTGCTTGCTGGCCGCGTCCACCGCATCGAAGTAGGCCCGGCCGGTCTTGCCGCGGGCCTGGGCCAGCACCTGATCGGTCACCTTGTCGAAGCCGACGGTCACCAGCACGCGGAAATCCGGGTTGGCCGGGCGCTCGTCGGCGCGGCCATTGGCGATGAAGCCGTTGTCGATCAGGTTGTGCTCGGGCGAGCTGTTGTACTGGATCACGCCCATCGCCACGTGGTGATTGGTCAGCAGCAGGCCGTCGGCGGACACGAACGAACCGGTGCCACCACCGGCACGCACCACGGCGCTCAACGGCGGCGCGGTGACGTTGGCCAGGTCGGCCGGGTTGCCCTTGAAGCCGGCCGCCCGCAGCGGCTTGGCCAGCTCCGGCAGCTGGGTCGGCATCCACATGCCTTCATCGGCATGCGCGCCGGCGGCGAGGGTCAGGCCCAGGGCCAGGGCGGTGGGAAGGGCTTTGCGTGGCGACATGAGGCAATCCGGTACGACAGAACAGCCCGGGACCATAGCCGCTGGGGCCCGGCGGGGCAACGGCCGATGGTTGGGGGTGGGTATTGCACCCGCCGGGCGTGGCCCGGCGTGGCCCCATCCACGCATGGCGTGGCGCTACTTTTCCCTGCGCCAGTTGATTGAACCGCGGTTTTCCACCGTGCTCGATTCCACTTCCACGTCGAAGCCACGGCGCAGCAGGTACTTCAGCGTGATCACCGAACCGGCACCGACCAGCGACACGCCGTAGCCGACGTAGAGCTTGGGCGAGATGTACTTGCCGACGCCGATCACCGAACCGCCCAGCGCGCGCGACTGGCTCACGCCGGCATCGTCCAGGCCCAGCTTGGCGCCCAGCTGCGAGGCCAGCAGGCCGCTGCCGGCCGACAGTGCCGCCGAAGCCGCGTTGACCTGCTGGGTCTGGTCGCTGCTGGCGCCGGTCAGGCTGCGCCCCAGTACCAGGTAGGCCAGTGCTTCGGACTGCGACATCGCCGGATCGGACCACACGTCCGCGCGCGGCTGCTGCGCGCGCCCGGTCACATCGATGCCGGCGGTGACATCACCGATCCGGCGCTCGGCGCGGATGTTGATGCGCGGGTCGGACACCGCGTTGTAGTTCCAGGTGAGATTGCCACGGGTGATGGTCAGGTCCTGGCCGTAGGCCTTGTAGCGACCGCTCACTTCCAGGCCACCGTTGGCGGTCATCTCGCGGCCGGGCTTGGCCCACACCTGCATCTTGCCGGTCAGCGCGCCCTTCAGGCCGAAGCCGGTCATCTTCACCTTGTCGCCGAGGCTCACCGTCAGGTCCATGTCCAGCGGCGAGGTGCGCGACTCTTCCGGATCCACCGGGTCGAGCACCACCACGTCTTCAGACACCGACGTGCCACGGTCCAGGCGTTCCAGATCGATGTCGGCCTCGGGCACGTGCACCGTGCCGCGCAGTTCCATCGCGGCCTTGGCCAGGGTGAAATCAAGGTTCGGGTTGGCAATGATGCGCAGTTCGCTGGTGTTGGACACCAGCACGTTTTCGCCATGGATCTTCAGCTGCAGCGGTTGCGCATCGCCGAACCAGGACAGACCGCCGTCCACGTACAGCGTGCCCTGCCCCGAATTGGCCTGCGCGGTGATCTTGGCCGAGCCATCGGGCTGGGCGACGAAGCTGCCCTTGCCCTGGTCGAGGGTCAGGCCCAGCGCCGGGAATTCACCCTTGAAGTTGCTCAGCTGCGCATCGCCGCCCAGCGATGGCTGGCCACGCGTACCGCGCAGGCTGACGTGGCCTTCGATCAGGCCGGTGGGGCGCACGATGTCCGGCGAGAACAGCTCCAGCCAGTACAGCCGCGACATGTTGAGGTACAGCTCACCGTTCAGCGGCGCACTGGCTTCCCAGCCGGTCTGCATCTTGGCGTCGACGAAGCCGTTGCCCTGGAAGCCCATGCCCAGGTAGCCCTTGATGCTGGCCGGGGTCATGTCCAGCTTCAGCGAGAACTGGTCATAGCGCACCAGCTCGCCACGGGTGGTATCGCCCACCGTGACCCGGCTCTCACCGAGGCGGATGCCGCCTTCCTTCGAGCGCACTTCCACGTGGCCTTCCCAGGCATTGCCGCGCGGGCGGATCTGTGCGTCCAGGCTGACCTCACCGCGCAGGTTGATGCGGCGGCCGGACTGCGGCGGCAGCCACGGCTGCACCAGCGCCAGCGGCAGCGCGTCACTGCGCACCACCAGGCCCTCGCGCGGCCAGTTCGCCTGTGCGCACAACGCGCCGCTGCTGGCGGCGGCCAGGCAGGCTTCGGACAGGGTGTAGGTGCTGCCATTGATCGCGAACGCCGCCGGTGCACGCAATGACCAGGCATCGCCCTTCACCGGTGCGATGCGCAGCGACGCCAGCTCGCCGCGCCACTGCGTGCCCTGCTGGCGCACGCTGCCCTGCAGCTCCACCGCGCCCATCTCGTTGCGGGTCTGCGCGGCCAGGCGCAGGTTGGAAACACTGCCCTGCGCATCGATGTTGAGTCGTTCCAGCAGCATGCCGGCGTTGACCTGCTGGCCCTGCACCGCCAGCGTGCCGCTTTCGCCGCGCCACGGAAGGTGGCCCTTGATGCTCACGCTCTCGGCGCCGTAGCCATCCCAGTTGAGGTTGTTGCCGACCAGGTCGGCGGTGATGTCCGGTGCGTCGCGCGGGCCCTTGACCTGCACCTGACCGCGCAGGCCGCCATCGGCGCCCGGCAGCAGATCGCTCAGCTGCAACGGTTCGAAACGCGCATCGATGTCGAGGCGGTCGCCGACCTTGCCCGACGCGGTCACCCGGCTGCTGCCCAACGCCAGCTTCAGCTCGCCCTGGCCCTGCTCACCCTGCAGCGCGAACTTGCCCTGCGCATCGAGATTGCGCTGGCGCAGGATGCCCTTCAGCGACGGCAGATCCACCGTGGCTTCCAGGGTACCGGCGGTGCCCGGCGGCGCATTGGCCGGCGGCGGCAGCTGGCGGCCCTTGGACGCCAGATTGCCGGACAGGCGGCCGTTCCAGCCCGGCACGAAATAGCCGGGATCGAAGTCCTTCAGCGTGGCCTTGGCGTCCCAGTCCAGCTGCGGCGCCCACGCCACCTGGCCCTCCACCTGCAGCTGGCCACCCGGCGTCTGCGCCTGCAGCTGGTGGATCGACGCGGCCTGGTCGTTGCCACGCACGTCGAAGCGCAGCTGCGCCTTCTGTGCATCACGTTCGACATCGGCGCGGCCGATCGCCGCCCAGGCCTTGAGCGTACCGGCCAGGCCGAAGCGTGCTTCCTTCAGCGTCACCGGCACCGGTGCGCTGCCGGCGGTGTTCGGGTCGGGCGCCGGCACGTAGGTCAGATCGTGCGCCACCACCGAGAAATTGAGCGTCTGCTGGTCTTCCTTGCTGAAATCGGCGGTGCCTTCCAGGCGTGCATCGCCGCCCAGCCCCTTCACCACCAACGGCGACACCTTCAGCACCTGGTCCTGCAGCGAGACCACCGAAGGGGCCAGCTCCAGTTCCTGCCCACCCTGCTTCAACCTGCCGTGCAGGTTGGCGTTGCCGCCCTTGCCGCTGGCAGTGAAGTCCAGCGCCAGCGGCGCGATCGCCGAACCTGCCAGGGCGGGCGACAGCAGCGCCAGATCCAGCTCCTCGCTGCGCACGCTGGCGTTCCAGGTCGGATCGGTGCGCCCGTCGAACACCAGCATCGCGTGCAGCGGCTTCGGCGCACGCCCGGCCACGGCCACTTCCATGTGTGCCAGATCGCCGCGTGCCACCAGCCCCACCGTGGCGGCGGTACGCCCACGCGGTGCCGGCAGCACCGCCGTGACGGTTACATCGGTGTCGTAGTCCTTGGCCGGGATGTAGCGGCCCTGGGCAGTGAAGTTGCCCATGTCGCTGTCCACCACCAGCTTGCGCGCCTGGAATTCGCCGTTGGCGATCTCGATGCCACCGCGCACGCGGCTGATGTCGATCACCGGTTCGTTGGCCTGGCTGATGCGGAACCCGTCGATGGCGATGGCATCGGCCTGGATGGCCAGCGGCATCTCGATCTGCGGCAGGGAATCCGGCCACGACGGCAGCTTGAACGGCTCATCACTCTTGGCCAGGTTCAAGGTCGCGTTGGTCAGCTCCAGCTTGTCCAGCAGCAGCTTGCGGCCCAGCAGCGGGCGCAGGTCCGGCTCCAGGTGCGCGCGCTCGGCGTGGAAATGGATGTCGTCATAGCGGAAATCGACGTTGTACAGGGTCAACGGGCCGGCCACCGGGCCATCCACCTTGTCCCAGGTGAAGCTGGCACCCACCGGCAGGCGCGCCACCACCTGCGCCAGCAGCACGTCACGGCCGGCCACGGTCTGCAGCAGCCAGTACACCGCCAACAAGGCCAGCAGCACCAGGCCGATCACACCCACGCCGGACCACGCCCAGAAGCGCCGGCGGCGGTAGAAGCGCACGCGCGGCGGCGTGTTCGGGTTCGGGCTTGGTGCGGGCGTGCTCACAGGTCCGCTCCGATGTTCAGGTACAGCTGGAACTGCGAATCCGGGTTGTTCAGGCCGTGGGCGATATCCACACGTACCGGACCCACCGGCGATTTCCAGCGCACGCCAAAGCCGACGCCGGTATGCAGGTCGATGGTGTTGTCAAAGGCACTGCCGGTATCGACGAACACCGCCGCACCCCACGGGCCACCGTTGAAGTAGTGCTCGTACTCGGCCGAGCCGATCACCAGGTTCTTGGCACCCAGCGCGTACTTGTCCGGTGCCGGCGTGCGCGGGCCCACCTCGCGGTAGGCATAGCCACGGATGCTGCGGTCGCCACCGGCGAAGTAGCGCAGGCTCGGCGGCATCGCCACCAGGTCGCTGGTCCAGGTGGTACCGCCTTCGCCGCGCAGGATCAGGCGATTGCTTTCACCCACCGGGATGTACCAGCGCAGCACGGCATTGGCCTGCACGAAGCTGGTATCGGAGCCGGCGCCCTCGACGCCGGCACGCATCGTCGCGGTGCCGCTGATGCCCTTGCGCGGGAACATCTGGTCGTCCACGTTGACGTAGTCGGCGACCATCTGCGGGTACACCAGCGTCGAGGTGTTGTAGACCGCATCGGTGAACTCGGTGCCGGAGGCATAGCGCCAGCGCTCGCGCAGTGCGTTGATCGAGGCGATCGCGGTCCAGTGCTCGTTGATCTCGCCGCTGCGGCTGGCAATCAGCTTGAAGTTGCGCAGATCGATGTAGTCGGTCTGTTCGTCGTAGGCGCTGGCGGCGAAGGTATACCAGCCGTCCAGCCAGTTGAAGGCAGGGATGCGGTAACTGGTCACCAGGCTCTTGCGCTTCTGCGCATAGTCCAGCTGCGTGTTCATCTTGTGCCCGCGGTTGTTCAGGAACCGCCGCTCGATGCCGCCGCGCACACCCGGGCCGCTCTCGCTGCCATAGCTCAGACCGGCCGTGTAGATGGTGCGCTTGGCGCGGGTCAGCTTCACATCCACCGGCACTTCGCCGTTCTCATCGGCCTGGTCGGGCCGCGGCTGGATGTCGATCACGCTGAAGTAGTCCAGCTTGGTCAGCGACTGCCGCAGCCGGTCCAGCTTGCCCTCGTGGAAGTAGCTGCCCTGCTCCCAGTACACCAACGGGTCGAACAGCTTGTCGACGAAGTAGTCCTGCTCGAAACGCACCGGGCCCATGTTGTAACGGCGGCCGCTGTCCCAGGTCAGGTCGATGTCGGCGGCATTGTCGGCACGGGTGATCTGCACCTGGCGCTGGGTGTAGTCGGCATCGAAATAGCCGCGTTCGGCCAAGCGCCGGGTGATGGTGATCTTGCTGGCTTCGTACTGGGTATGCTCGAAGCGCTGGCCCTTGCGGGGCTTGAACGCGGCCAGGTCATCCTGCAGGTACTGGTCGTACATGGCCGGGCCGGTGATGTCGATGTGCTCGCGGCGCACGGTCACCGGGGTGCCCTTGTCGACATGGATCAGCACCCGCACATGCTCGTTCTCGCGCGGGGCTTCAACGGTGATCACCGGGTTGTAGTAGCCGAACGGCTCCAGCGCCTGGCGGGTCTGCCGCTCGGCCTGCGACAGCAGGTACTCCAGGCGCGATTCGCCCTGTTCCTTGCCGATCGTGTCGTACAGCGACAGCGATTCCTGGATGTTCTCGATGATTGCGGCGTCGTCGCCCTTGTCCAGTCCCTTGATGTCCACCTTGTCGATGGTGCCGCGCGCGTGGGCCACGGAGGTGGCGGCCAGCGACAGGACCATCAGCGGCAGGGCGTAATTCTTTGGCTGCATGCGGCACAGCATACCGACCGGAGGTGACGATGCGAAATGCATCACGCCCTTGAGGATCGGTTGTTAAGTTGCGGTCAAATTACCCGCCTGTGTGGCGATCATCGCGATCGCAGGCGAGGATGCCGGCATCGTGCGCGCTGCCGGCGATGACCCCGATGGACATCCGCCGGCGATTCGATGCGCGGGGGCAATGCCGGCCAGCGGCCGGCACGACCGATACGGCGTCAGCTCGACAGATGCTCGATCGCTGCCACTTTGCCCAGGCGCTCGCCCAACAGCGTCAGCAGCGCCAGGCGGTTGCCACGCAGCGCCGGATCCTCGGCATTGACCATCACTCCGTCGAAGAAGGCGTCGACCTGCGGGCGCAGGCGCGCCAGGCGTGCCAGCACGGCCACGTAGTCCTTGTGCTGCAGGCTGGCGCCGGTGTCATCGATGGCCGCCGTGACCGCTTCGGCCAGCGCGCGCTCGGCATCTTCCTGCAGCAGCGCCGTGTCGATCTGGCCCGGGATATCACCCTCGGCCTTGCGCAGGATGTTGCGGATGCGCTTGTTGGCCGCAGCCAGCGCCTCGGCTTCCGGCAGCGCGGCGAAGGTGCCGATGGCATCCAGGCGGCGGTCGAAGTCGTACAGCGAGGCTGGCTTGAGCTCGGCCACGGCGTTGAAATGCGTGGCCGGCACGCCCTTGTCGCTGTAGTAGCCCTTCAGGCGGTCGAGGATGAAATCGTACAGCTCGCCGACATCGGCCTGCACGTTGCGCGCGACCAGGCCGGCGTTGGCGCTGGTCAGCAGCGCGCGCAGGTCCAGCTCGAAGCCGCTTTCGATGATCGTGCGGGCCAGGCCCAGCGCATTGCGGCGCAGGGCGAACGGGTCCTTGTTGCCGGTCGGCTTCAGGCCTGCGGCGAAGCCGCCGGCCAGGGTGTCCACGCGTTCGGCAATGGCCAGCACCTTGCCCAGCGCCGACAGTGCGATGTCATCGCCACCGAAACGCGGCTGGTAGGCCTCGTCGATGGCCAGCGCCACCTCGGCCGCTTCGCCACCGGCCACCGCGTAGTGGCGGCCGGCGATGCCCTGCAGTTCCGGGAACTCATTGACCATGCGCGACTGCAGATCGTTCTTGGCCAGCTCGGCGGCGCGCCGGGCCTGCGCGACGTCGGCGCCCACCTGCGGCGCGATCGCTTCGGCCAGCGCGGCCACCCGTGCCACCTTGTCGGCCACGCTGCCCAGCTTGGCCTGGTAGGTCACCGTCTTCAGGCCGTCACCCATCGACACCAGGCCCTGCTTCAGGTCCTCGTCGAAGAAGAACTTGGCATCGGCGAAGCGCGGGCGGATCACGCGCTCGTAGCCCTTGGCCACTTCGGCCACGTCCTTCGATTCGATGTTGGCGATGCCGATGAACTTCTCGGTCAGCGTGCCGCTGTCGTCCAGCACCGGGAAGAACTTCTGGTTGATTTCCATGGTCTCGATCAGCGCTTCCTGCGGCACCGCAAGGAACGCGCGCTCGAAGCTGCACAGCACCGCCGACGGCCACTCGACCAGGTTCACCACCTGCTCCAGGTTGTCCTCGGTGATGCGGGCGCTGCCACCGGCCTTGCCTGCGGCGGTCTCGACCTCGGCGACGATGCGCGCGCGGCGCTCGCTCGGGTCCACCAGCACGAAGGCGGCACGCAGCGCTTCAACATAGTCCTGCGGCTGCGCCAGCGACACGGCCTGGTCGTGGTGGAAGCGATGGCCACGGCTGACGCGGCCAGCCTGCAGGCCGAACAGTTCGGCCTCGACCACGTCGGCGCCGTGCAGCAGCACCAGCCAGTGCGCCGGGCGCGCGAAGCCCCAGGCGTGGTCGCCCCAGCGCATCGGCTTGGGAATCGGCATCGCCGCGATCGCCTCACGCAGGATCTCCGGCAGCAGGCTGGCGGTGCGCGCACCCGGGCTTACCGCTCGGTGCACGAAGCGCTCACCCTTGTTGTCGGTGGTCTTTTCCAGCGCGGTCCAGTCGATCCCGGCCTTGGCCGCGAAACCCTGCAGGGCCTTGGTCGGCTGGCCTTCGGCGTCCAGCGCGATGTTCAGGTACGGGCCCAGCACTTCGCTGCGCTGTTCCGGCTGTTCCAGGCTCACGCCGGGCAGCAGCACGGCCAGCCGGCGCGGGGTCGACAGCGGGCGCGCATCGCCCAGTTCCAGCGCGACGCCGCGGCTGCGCAGGCCTTCAACAACGCCGTCGAAGAAGGCCTGGGCCAGGCCCGGCAGCGCCTTGACCGGCAGCTCCTCGGTGCCCAGTTCGATCAGCAGGGGGGACAGTTGGCTCATCGGTTCGATCCTGTGGTGGGGGCGCAGCGCGCAACGCGTCCGGCGCCCTGGAAGTGGAGAGAGGGAGAGCGGCCGTCAGGCCTTCTTCGCGCCCGGGAAGCCCAGCTTCTCGCGCTGCTCGTAGTAGGCCTTGGCCACCGCCTGGGCCAGCGCGCGCACGCGCAGGATGTAGCGCTGGCGCTCGGTTACGCTGATCGCGCGGCGTGCGTCGAGCAGGTTGAAGGTATGGCTGGCCTTCATCACCTGTTCGTAGGCCGGCAGCGGCAGGTTCACTTCCACCAGCTTCTGCGCCTCACGCTCGCAGGCATCGAAACGATGGAACAGCTCTTCCACGTCGGCGTATTCGAAATTGTAGGTGCTCTGCTCCACCTCGTTCTGGTGGTAGACGTCGCCGTAGGTCACCGGCTGGCCGTCCGGGCCATAGGTCCAGACCAGGTCGTAGACGTTGTCGCAGTTCTGCAGGTACATGCACAGGCGTTCGAGACCGTAGGTGATCTCGCCCAGCACCGGGCGGCACTCCAGGCCGCCGGCCTGCTGGAAGTAGGTGAACTGGGTCACTTCCATGCCGTTGAGCCAGACTTCCCAGCCCAGGCCCCAGGCGCCCAGCGTCGGCGATTCCCAGTTGTCCTCGACAAAGCGCAGGTCGTGCACCAGCGGGTCGATGCCCAGGGCCTTCAGCGAATCCAGGTACAGCTGCTGGATGTTGTCCGGCGCCGGCTTCATCGCCACCTGGTACTGGTAGTAGCGCTGCAGGCGGTTCGGGTTCTCGCCATAGCGGCCGTCGGTGGGGCGCCGCGACGGCTGCACGTACGCCGCGTTCCAGCCTTCCGGACCGATCGCACGCAGGAAGGTGGCCGGGTGGAAGGTACCGGCGCCCACCTCCAGGTCAAGCGGCTGGATGAGCACGCAGCCCTGCTGGGCCCAGAACTGGTTCAGGGTCTGGATCAGGCCCTGGAAGGTGATCGGAACGGTCGGGGTCGCGGACATTCGGACGATTCTTGGCCGGCAAGGGGGTGCGCTAGTATAACGGCCGACCTGCGGGGCATTCCGTACCCGGGAGGAGCAGGCAGATGGAACATCGGCTGCCGGTGGGCACGCCCGGCGAAGCTGGCGGCGTACCGCTGCCGTGGGGACGCCTGCAGTTCGAGCAGGTGGCCGCGGCCCTGATCGCCGACGGCCTGGTGGCCGAACAGGAACACGAGCGCATGCGGTTTTCCGCGCAGGGCGCGCGCAACGCCAGTGAAGTGCACCCGCTGGTACTGCTGTCCAACCTCAAGCTGGCCGCCCGCGACGGCGGCGAGTTGACCCTGGAGCGCCTCACCGAATGGCTGGCCCGGCGCACTGACAGCCGCTACCTGCGCATCGACCCGACCCGGGTCGACGTGGCCACGGTCACCGCGCTGGTGTCCCACGCCTATGCCCGCCGCCATCGCTTCCTGCCGCTGGCGGTGGATGCCGAGCGCGTGCTGGTGGCCACCAGTGAGCCGCTGGTGCAGGAATGGTGCCGTGACCTGCAGCATCTCACCCGCCGCCGGGTCGAGCTGGCGGTGGTCAATCCGTTGGACCTGCACCGCTACACCATGGAGTTCTATGGGGTGACCCGCTCGGTGCGGGGCGCGCGCGGCGACGTGCGCGGCGAGGTCAACACCACCCTGCCCAGCTTTGAGCAGCTGGTCGAGCTGGGCCGCACCGGCGACGTCAACGCCGACGACCAGCACATCGTGCACATCGTCGACTGGCTGCTGCAGTACGCCTACGAGCAGCGCGCCTCGGACATCCACCTGGAGCCGCGCCGCGAACTGGGGCGCATGCGCTTCCGCATCGACGGCGTGCTGCACAAGGTGTTCGAGGTACCCCCGGCGGTGATGACCGCCGTGGTCAGCCGCATCAAGGTGCTCGGCCGCATGGACCTGGCCGAGCGCCGGCGCCCGCAGGACGGCCGCATCAAGACCCGCTCGCCGGGCGGCCGCGAGGTCGAAATGCGCCTGTCGACCATGCCCACCGCCTTCGGCGAGAAGTGCGTGATGCGCATCTTCGACCCGGACGCCGCCTTCAAGAGCATCGACCAGCTCGGCTTCAGCCCGCAGGAAGCCGCCGGCTGGAACGCGCTGGTCGAGCGCCCGCACGGCATCGTGCTGGTCACCGGCCCAACCGGCTCGGGCAAGACCACCACCCTGTACTCCACGCTGAAGCGGCTGGCCACCCCGGACGTGAACGTGTGCACGGTGGAAGACCCGATCGAGATGATCGCGCCCGAGTTCAACCAGATGCAGGTGCAGACCAACATCGAGCTGGACTTCGCCAGCGGCGTGCGCACCCTGCTGCGGCAGGATCCGGACATCATCATGATCGGCGAGATCCGCGACCTGGAAACCGCGCAGATGGCGGTACAGGCCTCGCTGACCGGGCACCTGGTGCTGTCCACCCTGCATACCAACGATGCCCCCTCCGCGGTCACCCGCCTGCTCGACCTGGGCGTGCCGCACTACCTGCTGGCCAGCACCCTCAACGGCATCCTCGCCCAACGGCTGGTACGTACGCTGTGCCCGCACTGCAAGCAGCCGCACAGCCTTGGCGGGGCCGATTGGGCGGTCCTGGCTGATAGCCAGGAGGCATATCCAGATGACGCCACACCCTGTCGACCGGTCGGTTGCCTGGAGTGCCGACGCACCGGATTCCTCGGCCGTATCGGCCTGTATGAGCTGCTGCCATTGGGCTCGCGGCTGCGCGGGCAGATCCGTGCGGACATGGATCTGGCCGGTTTCAGCCGCGCCGCGCGGGCTGAAGGGCTGCGAACGCTGCGCCAGGCCGGGCTTGAAAAGGTGGCGCAGGGGCTGACTACAATCGAGGAAGTCCTGTCAGTGCTGCCCCCCCCGGATGAACCCAGCTCCCTTCCTGATCGTTGAAACCGGCCGCCCGGTGCCGTCGCTGCGCCGCTACGGGCGCTTCCCGCACTGGATCCGCGTGGCCGCCGGGCTGGAAGAACACGAGACCGTGGTGGTCGATGTTGAACATGGCGACGCATTGCCCGACCCGCGCGCCTTCGCCGGCGTGCTGGTGACCGGCTCGGCGGCGTTCGTCACCGACCACGCCGAGTGGAGCGAACGCAGCGCCGCATGGCTGCGCCAGGCTGCCCATGACGACCGCCCGTTGTTTGGCATCTGCTACGGCCATCAGCTGCTGGCGCACGCGCTGGGCGGCGAAGTGGCCTACAACCCGGCCGGCCGCGAGTCCGGCACCATCGAGCTGGAACTGCAGCCGCAGGCCGCACAGGACCCGCTGTTCCAGGGCCTGCCGCAGCATTTCGCCGCCCATGCCACTCATCTGCAGACCGTGCTGCGCGCGCCCGACGGGGCCGAGGTGCTGGCCCGTTCGCCGCTGGACGGCTGCCACGCCTTCCGCTGGGGGCGCCAGGCCTGGGGCGTGCAGTTCCATCCGGAGTTCGCCACCCACCACATGCGCGGTTATGTGCGCGCCCGTGCCGACTGCATCGGCCGCCACGGCGGCTGTGCCCGCAGCATCGAGCGCGCGGTCAGCGCCGCACCGCTGGCGCGCCAGCTGCTGCGCCGCTTCGTCCGCCAGGCGCGGCTGTCTTCAGCCCAGCCGGCGGCAAAACAGGGATAATCGGCGCCACGGGCAGCCGCCCGGCCCCCTCCTGTCCTTCCCGGATGTCCATGAAAGAGATTCGCAAGCTGCCGGCTTCGGCGGGCGCCCAGTGGTTGCTGGATACGTTCTCGCTGTACCGGCGTGCGCCGCTGCAGCTGGCCCGGATCGGCCTGACCTGGCTGCTGGTGAGCTGGGTGGTCACCCTGCTGTCGACGCTGATTCCCGGTGCCGCTGGCCTGGCCGTGCAGCTGATGACGCTGGCCATCTCGCCGATCATGTTCGGCGGCATGCTGTACGCCGTGGGCGAGATCGACGAAGGCCGCCCGGGCCTGGCCTCGCACCTGCTGCAGCCGATCCGCGACCACCGCGTCAGCCACCTGCTGGTGCCGCTGGCGATCCAGGTGCTGGCGGTGCTGCTGCTGGGCGCGCTGCTGTTCCTGATGATCGGCCGCGAGGGCTTCACCGCCTTCAGCGAGGTCATGACCAAGATGGAAGAGATCAGCCGCAGCGGCCAGCAGATCAGTCCGGACGATGCGGCTGCGCTGGTCGCCAACCTGCCGGCCAAGCGCATTGCGCTGTGGATGCTGCTGGTGTTCCTGAGCGCGGTGGCGCTGTCGCTGGCGATGTTCACCCAGCCGGCACTGGTGGTGTTCGACAAGCAGAGCGGCATGCACGCGCTGCGTCTGAGCCTGCAGGGCTGCATCGAGAACATCGGCGCGATGATCGTGTTTGCCGTGCTCGGCCTGATCGCCGCGTTCTGCATGTACATCCTGTTCGTGATCGTGATCCAGATCGCGATGCTGATCGGTGGCCCGCTGGCGGCGGCCTTCATCGCCCAGCTGGTGCTGACCACGGTGTTGATGCCGCTCTACGTCGGCGCGGTCTATGCCGCGTGGAAGCAGATGTTCGTACATCGCGGCAGCCGCGCGGCCCCGCCGATCCCGACCACGCCGACCTCCAGCGACATCTTCCACGCCTGACCGGTCCCACCGGTAGCGCCGGGCCATGCCCGGCGGTGGCATCACATCAAACCCCGCACGCCGGGCATGGCCCGGCGCTACCGCATCACGCGGCGGGTTTCTTCACTGCCGAGGACGGCACCAGCCAGCGTGCGGCGTGGATGCCCAGCTCGTACAGCAGGCACATCGGGATCGCCAGCATCAGCTGCGACACCACGTCCGGCGGGGTCAGCACCGCCGCCAGCACGAAGATGCCGACGATCGCGTAGCCGCGCCCTTCCTTGAACTGCTGCGGCGTCACCCAGCCCAGCAGCACCAGGATCACCATCGCCACCGGCAGTTCGAAACTGCCGCCGAAGGCGAAGAAGATCGCCAGCACGAAGTCCAGATAGGCATTCGCATCCGGAGTGATCGCGATCACGTCCGGGCTGAAGGTGGTCAGGAAGTGGAACACCGCCGGCAGCACCAGGAAGTAGGCGAACGCACAGCCGGTGTAGAACAGCAGCACCGATGACACCAGCAGCGGCACCGCCAGGCGCTTCTCGCGCGCGTACAGGCCAGGCGCAACGAACGCCCACAGCTGGTACAGCAGCCACGGCACCGCCACGAACAAAGCCACGAAGAAGGTCAGTTTCAACGGTGCGAAGAAGGCGCCGGCCGGATTGGTGGCGATCATCGTCTGCCCGTTGGGCAGCTGCGAAACCAACGGCTCGGCCAGGGCGTTGTACAGCCGCTGGGTAAAGGGCAACAGCCCCAGCAGCACCACGCCCAGGCCCAGCAGCGCGCGCACCAGGCGCCCGCGCAGTTCCACCAGATGTTCGACCAGCGAGCTTTCGCCGAAGTCCTGTTCGCTCATGGATGGCGCTCCGTGCTCTGCGGCTGCGGCGTCGCACTGGTTTCGACGGCCGTGTCAGCCGTGGTTGGAACCGCAGCGCCGTCCTGTGCCGCAGCGTCGGCCGCCTCAGGTTCGCTCAGGTGCGGCGGAACATCCGCCGGCGCCGGCGCGCGCACTTCCTGCGCCAAGGCGTCCCCTTCGTGCTGCGCCTGCTGGGCTTCGCGACGGATCGCCTCACCGCTGGCGCGCAGCTGGTTCTCGGTGTCCTGCATGCCCTGGCGCACGTCCTGCATCTGCCGCTTGATTTCCTCGGCCTGCAGCTCGCGCTCCAGTTCCTGTTTCACCGAATCCCATTGCGTACGGGCACGGCGCACCCACAGGCCGGCGAAGCGGGCCGCCTTGGGCAGGCGCTCAGGACCGAGCACCACCAGGGCCACCACCGCAATCACCAGCAGTTCGCTGAAGCCGATATCGAACACCGCGACCGCTCCGGATCAGCGAGCGTTGCGGTCGTGCTCGTCCTGCGCGGTGCGCGAGGCATCCTGGCTGCGCGACTCATCGCCCAGCTGCGCGTTCGGTTTGTCCTCGTCGCGCATGCCCTTCTTGAATTCCTTGACCGCCGAGCCGAGGTCCTTGGCGCCGCTGGTCAGGCGCTTGGTGCCGAACACCAGCAGAACGATCGCCAGCACGACCAACCAATGCCAGATGCTGAAACTGCCCATAAAGACGCTCGTTACGTTAGTGATCAGGCTGTCGAGCATAGCGCACCGGCTGTTAACCGGCGCGCGTGACAAAAGTCAGTTTCCGCCCAGCGTTTCCGTGCGGATTTCGCCGTCGTTGACCGGCTGGAAGCCCTGCTGCTGCGGCGGCGGGTTCTGTGGCACGTTCTGCAACGGCGCGGTGGTGGCCTCGGCCGGGGCCGCAGGAGCTGCCTGAACAGGCGCCGGCGCCACGGCCGGGGCCGGGGCGCGCGGTGCGTTGCCGCCGTTGCCGGCGCGGTTGTTGCGCGCGGCGTAGGTGGCTTCTTCCAGACGGTCGCGGAAGGCGACCACATCCATCGACGGCGCACCGGCGGCGCGGCCCTCGAAGATCATCCGCGGCGTGGTGTTGCTGCCGTAGGCGTCCAGATTGGCGGCATCATCGATCTGCAGCACCGCACCGTCCAATGCAACACCGGCAAACAGGCCACGGGCACGCGACCACGACCAGATCTCGGCCTTCAGCTGGCCGTCGGTGGCAGCGGCGGCATTGCGGCCGACCGGACCGGCCGCAACGCCGGCGTCGGCGCCCAGCGTGAACTTGCCGTTGACCAGATTGTCCAGGCTGCGGTCATTGCGGAACACCAGCACCACGTCCGAGGACTGCACGCCGGCCTGGAAGCCGATGCTGCCGCCGGTCAGCTTCACGAACACCGGGCTGGACCAGGCGCCATTGGGCATGCGCACCGACATCAGGCCATGGCCGCGGCGTCCGCCGATGACCAGGCCGGCCTTGATCGTGTCGGGAATGACGATGACCGCGCGGCCTTCGTCGAGCAATTTGTCCGGAATGCCCTGTTCAGGGATTTCCTGGATTTCGGCCAGCACACGCACCGCGTTGCGGGCGCGCTGGTCTTCCTGCGGTCCGGCCATGGCCTGGCTGGACAGCAGGCTGGCGGCGATCAGCAGGGCTTGGATCGGGCGACGCATGGCAGGCTCCAGAAGTCAGTCCATAGGAAGATATAGCAAGTGACTGAAATTAGTAGTGTTGTCATGAATCTCCAATGAGCGTTCCCTGCTCACATTGATGCGCACTATGCCTGCAATCCGAACCCTGCATCCCGGCGCGGCGCCGGATCGGTGACAATGACGCCCATGCTCGACGCACCCGATACCGCAGTGCTGGCGGTCAACCTAGGCACGCCCGAGACGCCGACGGCCCCCGCCGTACGCCGTTACCTGGCTGAATTCCTGTCCGACCCCCGCGTGGTCTCGATCCCGGCGCTGCTGTGGCAGCCGTTGCTGCGCGGCTTGATCCTGCCGCTGCGCAGCGGCCGTTCCGCGGCCAAGTACGCCCAGGTCTGGCTGCCCGAGGGTTCTCCGTTGATGGTGCATACGCGTCAGCTGGCGCAGGCCATGCAGCGCCTGCTGCCGGCGCTGACGGTGCGCCACGCCATGCGCTATGGCGAACCCGCGCTGACCGGCGAACTTGACCGCCTGGCGGCCGATGGCGCGCGCCGCATCGTGGTGCTGCCGCTGTACCCGCAGTACTCGACCACCACCACAGCCTCGGTGCAGGACAAGGTGGATGCCTGGCAACGCAGCAACCCTGCGGTGGCCGTCAGTCTGGTGCGCGACTACGCCGTCGACCCGGGCTGGGTCGAGGCGGTGGCCGAATCGATCCGCCGCTACTGGGAACAGCATGGCCGCGGCCAGACACTGATGTTCTCCTTCCATGGCATTCCGCAGCGCCTGGCTGACGCAGGCGATCCGTATCCGCAACGCTGCGAAGCCAGCGCGCAGGCCATCGCCCAAGCACTGGGCCTGAGCAGCGACCAGTGGCAGATGGGCTACCAGTCGCGCTTCGGCCGCGAACGCTGGTTGCAGCCGTACGCCGAGCCGAGCCTGTGGGCGCTGGCCGAGTCCGGGGTGAAGCAGATCGACGTGGTCTGCCCGGGCTTTGCCACCGATTGCCTGGAAACGCTGGAAGAAGTGGCGCTGGGCTTCACCGAGACACTGGCCGAGCGTGGCGCGGCGATGCGCTACATCCCGTGCCTCAACGCCGATGCGGAGCACGCACGCGCACTGGCACAGCTGGCCGTGGCCGCGCTGGCATGAGTCTGCAACCGTTTGAACTGGAGGTCGCTGGCGCGCGCGTTGCCGGCCTGCGCCATGACGGTGACGGTCCGCGCGTGCTGGCCCTGCATGGTTGGCTCGACAATGCCGCCAGCTTCGTGCCGCTGGCCCCGCACCTGTCATCGTTGCAGCTGGTGGCGATCGACCTGCCCGGGCATGGCCACAGCGCGCACCTGCCGGCGGGCGCCAGCTACACCACCGCCGCCGCGATCTGCCACGTGCTCGATGTGGCCGATGCGCTGGGCTGGGACCGCTTCAGCCTGCTTGGTCATTCGATGGGTGCCGGCATCGCCAGCCTCACCGCCTCGGTCAGCGATCGCGTGGAACGGTTGGTGGCGATCGAGGCACTGGGTGGCCTGCGTGGCCCCGAGGAAGACACCGCCCATCGCCTGCGCGAGCATGTGAATGCCACGCGTGGGCTGGCGCGCAAGCAGCTGCGCGTGTTTCCCGATCTGGCCGCACCGATCCGTGCGCGGATGATGGCCAACCAGCTCAGCGAGCCCTGTGCACGCCTGCTGGTCGAACGCGGTGTGGAACCGGTCCAGGGCGGCTATCGCTGGTGCAGCGACCCGCGCCTGATGCTGCCCACCGCGATCCGGCTCAGCGAAGGCCAGATCGACAACCTGCTGCAGGCCATCGCCTGCCCGACGCAGGTCATCTACGCCACGCCGGCACAGTCCTACTACCCCGAGCCGATGCGCAGCGACCGCCTGCGCCACCTGCGTGATGGACGGCTGGCGCTGTTCGCCGGCAACCATCACCTGCACATGGAAACACCGGCGCAGATCGCCGAGGTGATCCTGCGCTTCCTCGCTGTCGACAACGCCGGCTGAGTCGCAGCGTCCGCGCACTTCACTCTGCGCGTTTGCGGCCGATACATCAGTTGCGGGCCCCTGCGCCCGCGGCACGCAGGTCCGGTCGGGCCTGCGGCGTGTGTCAGGTTCTGCAAGGAAGTCCGCATGCCCGCTCTGCTGCACCGTCACCCACAGGATGTGGCCACGGTGTCCCGTCTCCGCGTCGCTGTCCGCGCCGCATTCCCTGAATTCCCGGTCCATGTCCTGCACGCGCATATCTGCGTGCGCTGCGGCGTGACCGCTGTCGTCTGCTGATCCAGGAGTCGCCGATGTCCATTGCATCCTCCCGCCCCCCCGATACCACCTGCCTGCCGCACCTGCTGCAGCTCGCCCGCCGCGGTGACCGTCATCTGCTGATCGGCAGCGCAGCGCTGGCTGCCGCAGGTCTGTGGCTGGCCCTGCGCGGCAACCACCTGCTGGAGGCTTCGCTGGCAGCGGCCGCCGTGTTGCCGGCGGCGTGGCTGGCTGGCCCCCTGGCCGGCAGTCCCATCGCCCGCAATGGTCTGGCGCTGCTGCTCGCAGCGCAGCTGGCTGTGGTGGGCATGATCGTCGGCTTGTCGCCCGCATTGCCGATCGCATTGCTGCTCGGGGTTCTGCTCGGCCACCGCGACCGTCTGCCGGTATGGCTGGCAGGCGCTGTCGGCACGCTGTCCCTGCTGGTTCCGCTGCTGCACGGGGCAGCGCCAGGCCCGGCGCTGCTGCAGGCCGGCGTGCTCGTCGGGCTGACCGTGCTGCTCGGTCAGGTCGCCCAGCGTTTGCGCCAGCAGACCGAGGCACTGGGCCACGGTCCGCGGCGATTGGCCGCGCTGGCGCGCGACATCGCCACCGGCGCAGACCTGGCCGTCCATGCCAACACCACGGCCTACGCACCCGGCTCGCTGGCCCATGCACTGGCCGATACCGCGCGGCACGTGCAGGCGCAGCGCAGTCGCGAGGCCGCTGCCAACGCCGAGAACGCACAGATCCGACAAGCCTTGGATGCCTCGCGCACGGCGATGATGATCGCCGACAACGACCACGTGATCCGCTATGTGAATCGCTCGGTGGTGGCCCTGCTGCGCAACCAGCAGGCAACGCTGCGCCAGGCCTTTCCCGATTTCGATGCGGAGCGCCTGGTCGGCAGCAGCATCCACCGCTTCCATGCCAATCCCGAGCGTATCCGCGCCATCCTCAATGGACTGCAGGTCACCCACAACGGCAAGGTACAGATCGGCCCGGTGCACTTCGCCCAGGTGGTTACTCCGGTATTCGACGCACAGGGCCTGCGCCTGGGCTTTGCGGTGGAGTGGCATGACCGTACCCATGAACTGGCACTGGAGAACGCGGTGGCCGGCATCGTCGCCGCTGCCGCTGCGGGGGACCTCGACCAGCGCCTGCAGGCACGCGAGGGCGCCAGCTTCCTCGATGGCCTGACCGGCGGCATCAACCAGCTGCTGGACACGCTCGGCAGCACCGTTGATGAGGTAAGGCAGATGCTTTCTGCGCTGGCCAGTGGTGATCTCGACCGGCGCATGCACGGCGAACATCACGGCGCGTTCGCCGCGATCCAGCGCGACGCCAACGCCACCGCCGGCCAGCTCTCTCGCATGGTGGGCCACATCCAGCAGTGCGCCGCCTCGATCAGCACGGCCGCCAGTGAGATCGCTGCCGGCAATGGCGCGCTGTCCGAACGCAGCGAGCGCCAGGCGGCGCATCTGCAGGAGACTGCAGCATCGATGGAGGAGCTCACCTCCACCGTCCGCCAGAACGCCGCCCATGCCCGCCAGGCCAGTGAGCTGGCCGCGTCCACACAGAGTGCCGCCGGCGACGGCAACGCCGTGATGCAACAGGTGGTCGACACGATGCAGGCCATTGAAGGCGCGTCGAAGCGGATCGGTGACATCACCGGCGTGATCGACGGCATTGCCTTCCAGACCAACATCCTGGCGCTGAATGCGGCAGTTGAAGCGGCGCGCGCCGGCGAGCAGGGTCGTGGCTTCGCCGTGGTTGCCAGTGAGGTTCGCGTGCTCGCACAGCGTTCGGCCGCCGCTGCACAGGAGATCAAGGCGCTGATCGACGAAGCCGGTCGCCAGGTCGGTGAGGGCGCCCAGCTGGTCGCCGATGCCGGCCAGCGCATGCAGGGCATCGTCGGTGGTGTGGAGAACGTCAGTCACCTGATGCGCGAGATCTCCGCCGCCTCGCAGGAACAGTCGATCGGCATCGAGCAGATCAACCAGACCGTGGTGCAGATGGACCAGGCCACGCAACAGAACGCAGCACTGGTGGAGGAAGCCACCGCCGCGGCACGCGAACTGCAATCGCAGGCCGGGACGCTGACCGAAGCGGTCTCGGTTTTCCGCCAGCAGGAAATGCAGGGGATCGCACGCGTTGCCTGATCCCCGGGGGTAACGCAATCTGATGAAAACGGCGCCCGCAGGGCGCCGTTTTTCCATGTGTTCTGTGTGATGGATCACGGCAAGGGCACGCCCGGTGGTCTCGATCCATCGGGCCGGTAGTGCCGGCCGCCGGCCGGCAACCACGGCGCGCGTGTTGCGCAGGCCCGCACCACGCATCCGCGCATGGCGTGGCTCTACCGAGCGCGATCACCGCTATCGCCTCACGGGTAGTGCCGGCCGCTGGCCGGCAACCACGATCTTTCCTGCGCACAAAGAAAAACCCCGCTGCGTGAGCAGCGGGGTTTTTGGGTATAAACCCTGGCGATGACCTACTCTCGCATGGCTTGAGCCACACTACCATCGGCGCAGCTGCGTTTCACTTCCGAGTTCGGGATGGGATCGGGTGGTTCCACAGCGCTAATTTCACCAGGGAGGCTTTTGGAGAGTCGCACTCGTCCCGGTGGGACAAGGCGCCAGCCTCGCATAGTTCTTGTGACGTAGCGTGCACTTGGATGCTCTTACGACGCTGTCGTAAAGCCAAGGCAACTTGAGGTTATATGGTCAAGCCGCACGGATCATTAGTATCAGTTAGCTCAATACATTGCTGTACTTACACACCTGACCTATCAACCACGTAGTCTACATGGTTCCTTCAGGGGGCTTGTGCCCCGGGAGATCTCATCTTGAGGCGCGCTTCCCGCTTAGATGCTTTCAGCGGTTATCGCTTCCGAACATAGCTACCCGGCAATGCCACTGGCGTGACAACCGGAACACCAGAGGTTCGTCCACTCCGGTCCTCTCGTACTAGGAGCAGCCCCTCTCAAATCTCCAACGCCCATGGCAGATAGGGACCGAACTGTCTCACGACGTTCTGAACCCAGCTCGCGTACCACTTTAAATGGCGAACAGCCATACCCTTGGGACCGACTACAGCCCCAGGATGTGATGAGCCGACATCGAGGTGCCAAACACCGCCGTCGATATGAACTCTTGGGCGGTATCAGCCTGTTATCCCCGGAGTACCTTTTATCCGTTGAGCGATGGCCCTTCCATACAGAACCACCGGATCACTAAGTCCTAGTTTCCTACCTGCTTGATCCGTCGATCTTGCAGTCAAGCACGCTTATGCCTTTGCACACAGTGCGCGATGTCCGACCGCGCTGAGCGTACCTTCGAGCTCCTCCGTTACTCTTTAGGAGGAGACCGCCCCAGTCAAACTACCCACCATACACGGTCCCCGACCCAGATAATGGGCCCAGGTTAGAACGTCAAGCACGACAGGGTGGTATTTCAAGGATGGCTCCGCTGCAGCTAGCGCCACAGTTTCATAGCCTCCCACCTATCCTACACAGACGAACTCAACGTTCAGTGTAAAGCTATAGTAAAGGTTCACGGGGTCTTTCCGTCTTGCCACGGGAACGCTGCATCTTCACAGCGATTTCAATTTCACTGAGTCTCGGGTGGAGACAGCGCCGCTGTCGTTACGCCATTCGTGCAGGTCGGAACTTACCCGACAAGGAATTTCGCTACCTTAGGACCGTTATAGTTACGGCCGCCGTTTACTGGGGCTTCGATCAAGAGCTTCGCCTTGCGGCTGACCCCATCAATTAACCTTCCAGCACCGGGCAGGCGTCACACCCTATACGTCCACTTTCGTGTTTGCAGAGTGCTGTGTTTTTGATAAACAGTCGCAGCGGCCTGGTTACTGCGACCCTCTTCAGCTATAGCTCGCACGAGCCACCAAAAAGGGTGCACCTTCTCCCGAAGTTACGGTGCCATGTTGCCTAGTTCCTTCACCCGAGTTCTCTCAAGCGCCTGAGAATTCTCATCCTACCCACCTGTGTCGGTTTACGGTACGGTCTGCGTAAGCTGAAGCTTAGGAGCTTTTCCTGGAAGCGTGGTATCAGTGACTTCGCCATAAAGGCTCGTCTCGGTGCTCGGTCTTAAAGGATCCCGGATTTGCCAAAGATCCAAACCTACCGCCTTTCCCCAGGACAACCAACGCCTGGTACACCTAACCTTCTCCGTCCCTCCATCGCACTTACGCGAGGTGCAGGAATATTAACCTGCTTCCCATCGACTACGACTTTCGTCCTCGCCTTA